>JBEIGB010000031.1:0-35600 GCA_040382095.1 Lewinellaceae bacterium | reverse complement strand
GAAGTATCAATCAAGCCCCATTTACCATCTGATGCAACCCTAGCCCGACCTTCGGAAAAATCGCCGATATCGTTATAAATAGGTTTTAAAATTTCGCGACCGGAAGTATCAATCAAGCCCCATTTACCATCTGATGCAACCCCAGCCCGGCCTTCGGAAAAGTCGTGGATATCGTCATACTTAGGCGGCACTATTACCTTTCCACGCTCGTTTATCAGGCCAACTTTGCTATTATTCTTAATCTGCAAGAAGGGGCTAAGGGGTTCTCTTACATTAAACAAGTATTCCCCTCGCGAACCCAATACATTTTCTTCTCCACTATTACCTACAAGGATATAGCCACCAACAGTCCGCATTAAATAATCGTACCGCTCTGATTTTTCTTTCCCTCGATCCTCCAGGATGACGTATTGGTTATTCACTTTGGCTATGGCCGTACCGCCGCTAAAGGACTCCGGGCTTTCGTAGAGAAAATCCGTTAGCTGCCTGCCTGCTGTATCAATAACGGCAAACCTTTCCAATTGGGGGTCGTAAGCCCAGGCAGCTTTTTCTTTCCCAAACTTGAAATATCCAATCAACGTATTGGCCTTTTTCAATGCTTCATCTGCCTGTGATTTTTTGCGCTCGATAGCGAGGACTACTGCTTTTGTTCTTGCCTCAATATCTTTTGATTTATCCGGACAGTATTCTCTTGCCGCATTGAGCTTGTCGAGCGCTTTGACGTAGGATTCCTGTTTGAGCAGCCGTTCCACATCCAGGAGAATAGAGTCTAAAAGTGGGCAATCTTTAGACTGCCCAGGGAGCGCCTGCTGAAAGACGCCGAGGAGAAGGATAATACACAGGCGTTTCATTGGGATTGGTTTTTTTTGATGGTTTCCAGTTCTTGCTGGTTCTGCTCCAGGGTTGATTGAAGGCGACGGATACTGTCGGCAGCGGCCTGGACGAGGGAGGGGATTTCTCCCCGTTCAAATGACTCCTTTTTACGGGTCCATTCCCGGATATCCAATTGTTGCCGTTCGATTTTTTCCGATAGTAAACGCTCCAGCAATTGGTCGACCTCTTTTTTTGCCTGCGTGGCTTCGTTGCGTTGCGCTAAAGCCCAGGCCCCAAATATAAAAGCGCTTGCAGCAACAACCAAAGCAACCACTACCAGGAAAGCAGACCGTCGAAGCAGGCGTTTTTGCCGGGCTTTCCCTTCGGCTTCCTGCTGGCTTTTCTTGGCCTCTTGTATAGTGCCGATCAGGGTATCGTGGCTGATTTCGTAGTTGTACCCGCCAAAGGCATTGGCTTCCCTTCTGAGCAGGAAGGTGTTCTCCAGTTCCTTGAGCAGGGCAGGCGTAGCGCCTTCATTTTTGTATTCGGACAGCAACAGATCCCCGTCAAGGGCCAAACGGCGGCCTATTCCGGTATCCGCATCCAGGAAAACCAAGGCTTCCAGCAAGCGGCGTGCGGCAGTTTGCATAGCATGGGGTAGGCGGCCTATCCGCTGTTCGAAGTAATCGTCCACCAGGTTGGTCATCGGGGGTAGATCGGCCAGCTTTATGACTATTCCCTCGGTATTGCGGGCAATAACCTGCATCTCCAGATATTGACATAGGACCTGCAACAGGAATGCTTCGATATGAGGAGTTGTCTGACCCTGGGAGCGCGAGAGCTCCTGGAGGATGGTATCGAGGGCAATATCTTCATAGCGAAAGGGCTTTGATACAAACGCATCCTGCAAAGCGGCTGGTTTGACGATAGCCTCGCGGGCCTGCTCCCGCGAGAGGGCTTTTAATTCATACCTCTTATGCAAGATGGCGGGCAGGACATCTTTGAGGGAATCGAGGAAGCTAAGGCGGTCTTCCCTGATCGCAAAGACCGCTTTTACTTCCAGGGGTGTGGCAATCAGATGGCGGTCTGCACGGGATAGTTGATCTGCCCGTTCACGAACTGCCTGGGGGCTAGCTTGATACAGCAGCTCTGCAAGTTGCTGTTTAAACTGCTGCCGGGCTTCCGGCGGGTAATAAAAAAACTCCTCAAACTGGTCAAAGATCAAAACAAACCTATGGGGTCCGCCAGCATCCTGGCATTGTTTGAAGCATTTCCAGAGAGTAGGTTCCGGGATTAGATCATCCAGAAATGGATGTTGGCTTAAAGGAGGAAACGACTCATTCAGGCGTTGGCGCACGCTATCGGCGGGAAATATTTCCTGCCCCTTGACCGGCGTGCCCAATCGGACGACCAGAGGATGATAATTAGCCTCTGCGTGCTCCTTGAGGAACAAAGGTATGATGCCAGCATTGAGTAAGGAGCTTTTACCATATCCGGATTTGCCAAACAGAACGCAGAGCTTTTCCAGTAGAATGAGGTTGTACAAATCGGCGATATCGCGATCGCGTCCGAAAAAGTAGTCCCGCTCTCTGGTCTCAAAGGGTTTGACCCCCGGATAGCGATAGGGTTTCATGGCAGCATCCGGGTTATTTGAAGAATAGTATCTGTAATCCTGTTATACTCAGTAATGTAATCCCGGGAGTCCATTGTCAGTCTCCCCTGGAACAAATTGGCAAGACGGGCGCTGACCGAGATTACAAGGTCCTGTAATTGAGGAGCAGATGCTTGTACCTCTCTCAGGGATTCGATTGCCTTGCTCAGGTCGCCTTCCTGAACCAAGCGGATAACCCTTCGGGCGAGCGGCGAATTTGGCTCCGTCAGTTCCCGCAACATCCCTTTATGCGCGCATTCCTCATATAATCGCTTAAAAAAGGAACCCTCATCGCCGAGGAATGCAATCTCAAACTGTTTGACCAGGAACGTATGCGTCTGGGCATCTGCGATCTGGGTATTAAGGGCATATTTGCGAATGGCTTTCTCTCCGCCCAACAGGCGCAACAGCAACTGAGAGTACCACTTGTCAAACTGGAATCCGAGGAATATAAAGGTCTTGGCACGTTGTAGAGTAGCACGTAATTTTTCGGGCAGCCCGGGAGCGCCTAATGCTGCCTGAAGAAGCTGGAACAGATCGTCATAATCGAGTACCATGGAATCATCCTGGGAAAACCGGCCAAATAGCTGGTAAAACAGCGGATATTCCTTTGAGGGCAACTCAACCTCCGGCACAGCATCCCCGCGATGGTGAAAATAGGCAGAGCGGTGCTGAACGCCGTATTTGTAACAAATATCCGATAAGAAATTATCCGGGTTGATAGAAAGAACAAGATGGAAAGGGATTTGGGCAACCTTTTTGAGCAAGGTCTCATCTACTTCTTCTTCCAATACCAGGTTTTTATAAAAGCGGCGAATCCCGCGTTGCACGTCTTCTTTAGCCAGCTTGTCAGCAAAAAGGAAGAATCCATCCCGCTCGTAGAAATAGGTGATTTCATTGGAAAAATTCTTCTGCAAATGTTCGCGCAGCCGGAGGTCAAGAGGAGCCTCCGACATCCTGATGATTTCCGGGCCGAGCAGCAGCACGCACTGCTGCTCTTCCATGTCGTCCAGCAAATTGGAAAATAATTTTTCCCATTCCGGCATATCGTAGTCCAGGTAAGGGGCCATAAGGGTCAGGTTTTATCTGTATTTCCCGGATCAGCAGGCGGCAGAGATGGAGCGCTTGGGAGGCCGAAATACCGGAGAATCTCGCCCCTGGAGAGGAGCTGTCGCAAGGCTTGTTGGAAGTGATGGAGTTCAGACATAGCTATTGGCTTAAAATAGACCTGTAGCAACAAGTCTAATGACTTAATCAAAAATAATACTTTCCAACGAATTTCAAAAACGGATTTACATTAGAGAAGCGGTATTTCTTAAACCTTAATCAGAACGGGCATGCATATACCCAATAGGGAGAAGATTTGTAAAAAGCTACGAGGCTGAACAGGTTTAAATGCAATTTTTTCTGCACGAAATGTATTTCGCCAATAATCGGCAACTCTGCAGCATTGCGAATTTAATTTCGCTAAAAAGCCCATTTATGTCCCATTTTTAGCGTTGGCACGTCCTTTGCAAAGTATCCGGTGTTGCGCACCCAATAAGGATGCGGTTAATTTTTTCATTTAAAACATGATATACCATGCACAACCTGGATCGAATGATGGACAACGAATACGCCCAAGAGTACGGCTTTCTGAACGAAGGCGAAATGGGGTATACAAACGAAATTGGTTATGAAGGAGAGAACAATTACGAAGGAGAATGGGAATGGGAAAATGGTATTGCAGGAGAGAGTGACGAGTTTGAGCTTGCCTCAGAGTTATTGGCAGTTGGGAACGAAGCAGAACTTGACCAGTTTCTCGGTAAGCTGATTAGCCAGGCTGGGCGTGGGATTTCCCAATTTGCCCGGTCCAACCTTGGACGTAACCTGATTGGTGGCCTGAAGTCTGTAGCCAAAAAAGGACTACCGATTTTGGGTTCGGTAGCCGGTGGTTTTTTGGGTGGTCCTGCAGGGGCAATGCTTGGGGGTAAACTTGGAAACTTAGCCACAAACCTTTTTGAAATCCAGGGCGAAGGAATGAGCCATGAAGACCTGGAGTTCGAAATGGCGCGCCGCTACGTTCGTTTTGCCAAGGCCGCTGCACAGAACACGGTTTCCCAGGCCAGTGCCCCTGCTCCTCCCAAGCAGATTGTCACGCAGGCTATTAAGCAATCAGCCGCACAGCACATACCAGGATTGATGAGAAACCAAAGTTTCACTGCCTCGCAAGGGAATAATATGGGATATACACAAGGAAGTACGCAATCGGGGACTTGGATCCGCCAGGGAAACCGTATTGTACTCCACGGGCTATAGGATGTGAGGCGCATATGTAAATCCTATTTTTTCATTTAAACCACAAAGCCATGTATCATGAATATGGGGAAACCCAAGAAAATCAATATAGCCCTCAATTTGAGCAAAGTCAGAAATATTTCCAGGAAATTCCGGAAAGCGAGTTGGCCTACGAGCTTATGCATGTCCAGAGCGAAGAGGAACTCGATCAGTTTCTGGGGGATTTGCTAAAGTCAGCCTGGAGCGGTGCTAAAGCATTCTACCACTCCCCACTAGGTCAAAAGTTAAAGAACCAGGCTATTGAAGGGCTCAAAAATATGGGGAGAAAAGCGCTTCCTGGTCTGGGCCGTACAGTAGGTGGTCACTTTTTCGGACCCCAGGGTGCCAGAATCGGTGGGCAACTTGGGAGAATGGCTGCTAAAGGTCTCGGCCTGGAATTCCAGGGCGCAACAGCCCTTGAACGGCGTACAGAAGGATCCCGAAGGTTCGTCCGCACTGCCAGGAATGCAGCCAGACGTATTGCTGCACAAATTCAAACCGGGCAGCCAGTAACTGCACGCATCATCCGTCAAATCATCCTCCAGGAAGGGCGTCACTGGTTTCCTGGTCTCCCGGTTCAATCAATAGATGGAATGGGCGGTGGTACTATGCCTTCGTCTGCACAAAACTCTGGAAGATGGTACAGACAGGGAAGCCAGATTATCCTGGAGGGTATATAGCGGAAGACGCGGGCAAGCAGCTGCTGGTTACTGAAGTTTATGCCTTGCTTTCCCGGCTGGAGCAAGTACAACCCTTTGAATGGAGCATGACCATGGTGCCTGCTGCTACGCCCTCTTCGAGGGCATTAAAGCATATCCACCATTTGATCCGAACGGGTAGAGCCAGGCTTGGGCAACGGGCAAAAAGCTTTCTCCGGGCACTAAAAAGTGACCGGGGTATGCCTTTATACAAGTATCAGGCAGCTTATAGTATCTTGCGGATGCAATTCAATGCACTCCTCGACCAGCTCGATATTTTCGCCGACGTGGTAAACCAGCGTAGCGAACATGGCACAGGAATCTGGGTGGCTGGTTTAGATGTTTTCGCCCACGATGCTCTCCACCTAAAAGGAAGCTTTTACGATTTGCCCGAGGTAATCTGCTATCTGGACCGGGGGCATGGAGCTGCTATTCGACGCGCACGTACGAGGCTGCCAGGAGGTGTTGAAAACCCCGTCGCTATTATCCGGGTGCCAAGAGAACGCATGGTCGGAAGTGGTATTGGTTCTTCACTTGTGCATGAGGTTGGCCACCAGGGGGCAGCACTGCTCGGATTGATTCCATCTCTGGAAATTCCGCTACAGCTAAAAGCAGAATCGGAGCCTTGGAGACGAAATGCCTGGAAGTTGTATGCTCAGTGGATATCCGAGATTTTGTCTGACATGTGGAGTGTTGCCATGCTGGGTATTGGTGCAACAAATGGTTTGATGAACGTAGTAAGCCTTCCGCCTTATTTTGTGTTCCGGATGCCTAATGGCGAACCGCACCCATTCCCCTGGATACGCGTCAAGATAAGCATAGCATTTGGACGGGCCTTATATCCAGACCCACAGTGGGAGGTATTGGAAAAAACCTGGGAGCAAATGTATCCGACCCATCACCTTAAGCCCTTTCATCAGAGGCTATTAGGCGTATTGAGCGACACTTTGCCGGATTTCGTCCATCTTGTCCTGAACCATAGGCCAAAGTCCCTTCGCGGCAAAACCTTAAGGGAGGTATTCCCAGTTACAGAACGCTGCCCGGCACAATTGCGTGCCCTGTACCGGGAATGGGACACCCAACCATCCAGTATTTTTCAAGCCAAGCCATGTCTGGTATTTGCAAGTATTAGCCAGGCAAGGGCTGACAACGCCATCGCGCCCTGGACCGAAAGCAGGTTAATCGGAAAAATCCTTCGGCAGTGGGCGCTTATGAAAATTATTAATCATTAAAAAAACAATGTTATGTCTTATGCATTAGCTCCGATAGGCCTTCTTTATCAAGAGGGGCCGGGAAGTAAAAAGTATCCTTTCAAGCTTGTCATGAACCTGAGTTCGATCAATTTCGAACTAAACCAATCCTCAATTGGACCTAATACCTCATTTACCACAGATTGGGCGTTCAACCTGACTTTGGAAAAAAATGGCTCCAGTCCGTTTAATACATTTGAAGGGTTAAGTAAACTTCTTCAAAAGTCAGGTTTTAATTTTACTGCAACGGATGCAAAAGCCCAGGTCACCGAGTTTGTTGAAGGTAAGGCTAATACTAATAAAGGTGTTGCCGGTGTTTTCATACATAGTCAAATTAGGCTCGCTTTTGAAGACCTCACTAAGATAAATGCATTTAATTCACAAGGTCTTCAAGTACTGGCCGTTGCGCAGAATGCCCAGGAAAATGACCCCTTCTCCTTTGTCTGGGAAGTCAAAGTAAAGTTTAATGCGAATACCCTACAAACCGTAAGCGATGTTTACTTCCCCCAACTTGTAACCCCCACCCCTTCTAATCCTTTAAGCCTTTTGAATTCTGATAGTTCCAACAGCTGGCTTAGGTTAAACCGTGAGTTGTTGGTCACCAGCGATCCCTCAAGCTCAATGGGCAAGACCTCTGCCGATGTCACCGAAAGCATCGAACAGTTAGCCAATACACTTGCCAGCAATTTAAAAGGGACGTTCAGGACGCAGCTGATCCGCTCGGGTGGCGTTAGTACTTACGATGTTGCACTTTGGGCTTTAATAAGAAAAGGCACCGATGAACTATCGTTTGACAAGTACGCTAAATTCATGAACTTTTTGTTCTGTGGGGGAAACGATTATTCCCCCAATGGAGATCTGAGCGATGGGATTAAGCGCCTTTCCAATCAACGGCAGCTCCCTTTTATGCACATTGATGCATATCGCGCTATAAAAATAGCGACAGAAGCCTTTTTGATGGTCAATTGTAGCGTAAAGAATATATTTGATTCTTCTGATATCGACGATATCGTCAATAATGTACGCATCATTGACGGGATACCAGATGAGGATGCGCTAAATGATTACTATAATAATCGGTACAAAGTACCCGTAAAAGGCTTAAGTGACCCTATAATTCCCTATCTCGCGGTAATTCGGAGAAAGATGCAATCCGAAGATATAAAATTTATCTCCCTTGATACCGCGCTCGATAAATACATCCAGTCAGGTAAATCCAGCTCGGATGAATGCTTCGGCCTGATTAACGAAAAGCTCACGAAGCCATGCTTCCTTGAACTTATCTGGTCCTATTGGCACGAAGAGAGCATGATGGTTCAAGGTTTGCACGCTATCTGCAGGCGGTTTCAGAATATCCGCGGGACAGGAGGATTGGAGCCATTGGCTAATCTTGAAATTGACCCTCTAAGGCCATTAAACAACCTACTCTGGGGATATATTCAGGATTACCAGCACCGGCTGTCGGTCCGCCGTCGTGCGTATGAATACAACCACCACTACGGGATATCCCTAAAAGGGGATGCGACAAGGGGTATGAACTTTGCCGATCCACGGTCCAGGTTCATTGAGGCGCTCCATACATTGCTCAACCTGGTCAGCAGGTTTTATAAGCAAGCAGACGATGTTACCGTAGTGCCAGATGGATTTCCGGTATTGAACGGGTTACGCGAAACCCATCTCATCCTTAGCGAAGGCGCAGGTAATCAATACGGCGACCTGCCATCTACCTCCCGCGCAGAGATGCTCATGGAACAATGGCTGCTTGCCCGACCAGAATTCCGTGAATTCCTGCCAACGCGGGCAATGATAGCCTATCCAGAACCCTGGATGGACCGCGTTGCTGCGCTCAACCAGGTTTTAGGGTACACCAATACGTCCGTACTGCACTTCAATTATCTAGCGGTATTTGGCGAAAAAATCCTCCTTTCGATCCGGTTTGGAAATTGGGCAGACCCCGCTATTAGCTCCCATAATGCAGCTAACTGGGCACATTTTTGGCGCAAAGAGATCCAGGGATATATTCACGCCTATCGGGCTGTGACCGGAGTAGATTTAAGCGCTGACAATGGTCAGCAACGCGTAGATGTGCTCCAGCCGTCCGTACACTTATTCCGGCGTTTGCAGGAGCAGCGGCAGGCAAAGACACAAGGTGCAAGCCGCGCCAAAATAGCATCGCGATAGGTCAGGATTACTTGAAATAAGGCAAGAGCAAGTATAATGCCCTTTAACAGCAGCAGGGAGAATTCCATAGAAATATCATTCTAAAGACTCCCTGCTGCTGATTTAACAAACATGCACGAAAAACGCTCGTTTTAAGACCAAAACTATAAAATATTCAAAAATGGGTTTTGACAAGTTAATAAAGGCGCATTCCCCTGGCTGCACTTGCCTGAAATGCAGAAAAAAAGTGAACAACGCATCCCAGTATCAAAATTGGAGAGCTAGAAGAAAGGAGCGTTTTGAGCCCAAACATCGGGTCGGCTGCAGTTGCAGTTGCTGCTCGCGGAAGATTCTTTTTGAAACCGACGAGATCTATTCTTACTGGCGGGTGAGGCAACAGAGCAGGGCTGGCCTCCCGGAAATCTCAGAAATAGAACTCGAAATCAACTATGTTTTTCCCAGAGGGTCTTACAGTAGCACACCAAACCCTATCCGACGTTTTTTTGGAATGACCTTGCGCCAGATATTGCGAAAGAAACCAGCCCACTGGACCGTCCGCCCAGCGGCCTCAGGCCGTGGATGGGTCATCCTGGACGAAAAAGACAATGAACGGATTCGTTTCATGCGCCCTAATCCCTCCATCAAAGGAACAGATCAGTTCTGGCGGCACATACAGACAGGGTATTGGGTTATCCGGGACGGTATCGGCAATTATCTTGACGGCGACGGCAATATTGTTGCGCCCAACATCTCCCCAGGCAAAATGAGCGAGGACCAGCTTTTCCGAATCCACGTCCCATTTTCGGGTATTCAACAGGAGTTGGATAGGCTATAATATAAAAACACAAAATATGCTAATTATTGACTGCCATTGCCATTATGGGCCAGGAGACGGGTTGACAGGTCCTTGGGATACAAGGGCTGATTTATCTAAATTCATGGCTTGGTCAGCCTCAGCAGGTATTCACAGGACTAACCTTCTCGCGGCTTTTCATAGTAATTATCCTTACGCAAATGCCCTGGTAGCAAAATTAGTCAACCAATTTCCAAACCGATTCTATGGGTTTTTGTTCGTTCATGCAGAGCGTGACGCAGGAAGGATACACCACCTGGTTCGAAAGGCAGTTCAGGAGTACCATTTTTGTGGCATCAAGGTACATCGGCACGATGCGCGGATTTCCAGGGAAATTTGTGAAGCTGCCAGGACCTTTGGGCTGCCTGTGCTCTATGATCCAACTGGGGAGGTTGCGACCATTGAACTCATAGCCCGTGAATACCCGGAAGTAGATTTTATTATTCCACATTTGAGCAGTTTTGCCGACGACTGGCAGGCACAACTAAACTTTATACCAATTTTGGAGCGGCATTCCAATATTTACACCGACACCTCCGGTGTAAGGCGTTTTGACCTTCTCGAGATGGCAATAGAGCATGCCGGACCGCATAAAATCCTATTTGGCACGGATGGCCCATGGCTACATCCTGCGGTTGAGCTGCAAAAAATTCATGCACTTCGACTGGGGAATAAGGATAAGGCAAAAATACTTGCCGGAAATTTTCTTAAACTCATCCAAAAGATAAGAAAGCCGAACTACCTGGCATCGAGAGGCAGCACCTTTGAAACAGGTACAAACAAATAATAATTATCCAGCCCGTTTATCTGCCATATAACCCTGTATTAGCCTATCTGTAACAATGAGGCGCTTGGCAGCTTCCTGGATGTTCCCACAGGCTTCTTCGATAGCAAGATCCATCACCACCTCACCAGTAATTCGTTTGATATCTTTAAGTCCTAAGCCATCTGAAAGGGCCTGGCGGAGAGCATCCCTAAAACTGTGGTCTTTCCACCCATAAGGTTGAGCTGTCAACATTTCTCTGTCAGATTCAGGGATATCTCCCAAGGTGACCATGCCACTGCCAGTGTATTTACAGGCAATCCGAAAAACCAGTTGCCGTAATTCCCGGACATTACCGGGGTAATTATGGGACAAAAGGTAGCTCATCACTAAAGGATCGAATGATGGAGGCGAGGAAGTGTTCAATGCCTGCCCCAAAAAATGTGTTGCAAGTTCCGGAATATCTAATTTGCGTTGTCTCAACGGTGGAATGCTAACTACTCCTGTACGGAGACGATAATAGAGGTCCATGCGAAACCGACCTGTAGAAACTTCCTCTTCCAGCACTCGATGCGTGGCACAAACAAGGCGAAAATTGGTTTTTTGCCATATATTACTCCCCACCCTTTTGTACATACCTTCCTGTATAACCCTCAACAACTCTGCTTGCAGCCGCTGAGGTAATTCCCCTATTTCATCCAGAAAAAGCGTGCCCCTGTCGGCCAGTGCAAAAGCACCATCCCGGTTGGAGACAGCATTCGTAAATGCACCTTTTTCGTGCCCAAAAAATTCGCTTCCCGACAACTCCGGGACTATGGTGGTGCAATCTAAAAGAATCAAGCCTTGTTTGTCTTTTCTCGGATCTAGCTGGTGTACCATTCGGGCAACTAATTCTTTTCCTGTTCCGCTCTCGCCCGTCACCAATATGGGGGCCGAAGAAAATAATGCCATTTCCACAACTCGACAAATCCATTTCTCCCAAATTTTGCTACCTCCAATAAGGATATTTTTCACCTCTGGAGAATTGGCGATTCTTCCAACTGCAGACCATCTATCCAATCTCAGTTTGATGGCTTGACTAATGCTAGGGCAATGCCTGAACTGTATCATATCCTCCACGCCATTACCCATTAAAGCCCATGCTTTATAAAATGGGATATTGCGTTCCCCCATCCAGATTACAATTACAGGCCGGTCAACAAGCCGGGCAGCTTGAATAAACCCCAAAATGTTATCCTCGGCACTATGCTCATCCATCAGCAAAAGCACCAGTATTCCGCTGTCCAAAAGTTCGGGCCCCTCGTTCCATAAACATTGGCGGTTGGGCAGTCTCAGCTGTGGTAGAATCTGCTGTTTCCAGGAACTGGCCGATGCCTCGTCCACGCAACAGATGTTGACGATACTGGTTGGGGGGGATTCCATGGCAGAGATGGCTTATTGGTGGAATACTAATAAAAAGTAATAATAACGTATCGGGAATAGACCTCTTTAGGCTGTTGAGGCTAAATTGAACGTATTAAGGGAAATATTTAGCAAAGCTTCGCCAAGCTGAGTCACAGGATAACCTCAACTGACGAGCAAGAAATCGAAACTTCTTTCCTTAAGAGGAAAAAATTAGATAGCCAAATATATTGATTTTAGGATTTTTTTAAAAAAAGGAGATCATTTTTTTCTCCCCCCGGAAGATTTTTTCCAGGAGTACGTAAGTACATTCCGATCGGTCTACTCCCCCCCTTTGGAAGGATAAAAAGTGACACTAAGATGATTCGCCTTGTTGTGAGGGGAATCATCGAGGGGTCAAAAAAGCCCATTTTTCCTACTTCACTGACCTCTTGCAACAAGGCTATTATCTACAATTATTTCTTTCTCCTACTGATCCCTTTACGATTGATGCCATGTGCCACAACCGGGCACGGTCCACCTGATACCTGGTATTATCATGATAACCGATATTTGTAATTTTCAGACAATAAAAGTATCTTATCCCTGGGATAAGGGCTAACCACAGAAAATTATTTGTGAACTGAAGTACTCCCCAAAAACTGGACAGCTTTAATAAGCTATAAAAGGGGTATCTTTCATACCCATAAAACTGCCCGATGACGGGAGAGGAACAAAAGACACTTAGTGGTAAGGAAAAGACGACGACTGCGTTGGAAGCCCTGCGGGAACGGCAATCATTGGGCGGAACCGCCCAGAAATACGAAGTACCATCCCAAGACCGCTCAACAGGCTCGGTCTTATAGCTTATCCAAGCCTGTTTTTTGTCCGGTGATTGGGGAGTACCTCACCTTTTTATTGTCTGATAATTTTTTGAATTTGCCGTCCGGCAGGTGTTGAAATTTCAAGGAAATAGGTGCCCATGGGCAAAAGAGATAGATCAGCTTCCCGGAGCTGGCCAGTCTTTGCACGAAGAATCCATCGCCCTTGAAGATCAGACAATCTCCAGTCCATGGTTTGTTCCGGCAAAATGAGTAATCCCTCTGTTGGATTTGGAAAGACCGGCATAAGATTGACATTTTTAGTATAGTCCCTGGTACCGACAACCGTCGCACACGCCCGCTCAATAAAGGCAAGATCCGCCCCCATAAAATCCGTGTGAAAGTGGTGAGAGGACCAAAGTACATCAATTTGGTCAAGCACGAAGTTACGCTGTGCAGCGGTCAGCGCACTAATGACTGGCCAGTTGGCAGACTGATTACGGATCGAAGATTCAATCATTCCAGGGATTTTGGAAATATAATTGGCATCATTGAGGCAATTGTTATTTTTAAGCTCATTAAAAATTGCCTGCGATAAATTGCCATTGATGGAGGAAAGCCGCCTAAACCGTTCAGGATGTAGCGGCGACGGTTCAAGCATAAAAAATTGAGCACAGTTCCCAGCTTTAGTCAGGGTTTGATAGGCATCGTACGCAGCCTTATTCCCTTCCTGACCAACATCCTCGATGATGTCCCGCTGGTTCATACTTAAAAGCAAAGGTGTTTGGGTGGTTCCCAGAATATAAGATGGCGGTGGAGCACAATGGGAAATTCCCGCCTTCCATCCAAGGGCAGAGGCAAGTACCGTAGAAAACACCCCCCCTGCGGAAAATCCCAACGCAGCATGTGGCGTTGAACGCGTAATCCATCCCCGGCGGATAAACGTGTCGCGCAGGGCACGGATATTGGCAATATCTACATTTAACAGGGTATCCGTGCTTATATCATAACGCAAAAAACCGTCATTGCCAAAAAGATCCCGCCCATACGTAACTTCCTCACCTTCCGTAACAACTACAGCATATTGTGCCGCTATTAAATAATCCGCAAACTGTCGCTGGTCAAATTCAATGTTTACCCAGTTGGCAGCGGAACCGTTTGTACCATGAAACAGCCAAATCACCCCTTTGGGCTGCATGGCAGGAAAATAGTGATATACCCGCTTCAGGGTGTCACGACCGCGAATCCTCTCCTCCGTAAAATTAGCCCCAACCGGGAGGTTCTGTGTATTGGCTCTTACTGCAATATCTTTAGGGGGCATCCGGAGTGTTGTGTGCCACTCCACAGGGCTTTTAAGCCAAACCGTTTGTCCGGTCCAATTTTTGAAAGTCTGGCCGGGAAGCCACTCTTTCGCCCAAATGTGGACCGTGTCTCCAGGCGCATACTGCCCTGAACCGTACCCATTTTCAACGGTAAGCGTATATTTCTGGCCGTAGAGGACCCCAGACCCAAAGAAAATAAGAAATAAAATGGGGGAAAATCTGAGAAATGCTGTCATGCTCAATGCTGTATCAGGTTTAAGACAGTAAATGTCAAATCTATTTAAAAAGATAGACTGGCAAATCCCGGAAATCAGTTATATTCAAAAATACCGGAAATCATAGAGGTCGAGGTACGCACTCCCTGGGCAAAAAACAGGCCTGGAACAGCCGTAATCTCCCATCTTGTACCGACTCGGCCAACGCCCAGCAAGCTCGCATTCCCGGCTTGAGCCAATCCGCAATGTCCTGCAGCGTATAAAATCCCCACATACTTTGCCCCAATATGTCATAAACCGATCATACCCCGCCCATCTTTTGCGATTTTTGCCCCTTTACACGGATATCGTGCGGGACTGCATCGTGTGCCGCTCCGAAAGTGTAGCCGAAGGAGAAGTACCACCTCACTGCAGCCAAGGCCGCGGGTTGCCAAAAATGCGCCACCAAAGCGGAAAGATTGTTATATTTAGATAAGCTAATCAGCATAAAATGGGGGATCAGTCAAAAATTCCCTGGGTTCAACTTTTCGGGAATTTCAAGAAATCCCTGGCAATGCTCGAAAAATACATTGATAAAAAATTTTGGGGAAACTGGAAAAACCTGGGCGGATCAGTAACCCCTTCACCCTATCCGCCTGTCAGGTATGATGGTAGATAATGCTATTATGCACAGAAGCTATGAATCAAATTCACCTATTTACATTTACGAATTTACAAACAGAATTGAGATATTGAATCCCGGCGGTTTGTACGGCGATGTAAATGCACAGAATTTTCCCAACGCAAGCGACTATAGAAATGTGGTGATCGCCGAAGCATTGAAAATAATGGGCTATGTAAACAGATTTAACTATGGGGTAAGGAGAGCAATCGATGAGTTGAATAAGAATGGGAATGGATAGCCCGATTTTGATTTGACCTTAGGTACAAAATTTAAAGTATCCATTTCCATAAATACCAAATGGTGATATGAAGTCTATTATATTTTTCAACAATAAGAGGGGGGGCGTTGGCAAAACAACAACTGTTTATCATGTAGCCTGGATGCTCTCAGAGCTTGGCATAAAAACTATTGCAATTGACTTAGACCCTCAGTCGAATCTGACGTTCATGTTTATGCAGTTCAAAAAAGCTATCAGGAGTTTGAATCTTTAACCAAGAGTATTTTAAGTCGCTGCAAAAGTTGATTTTTTGGCATTATTTCCTTTACCTTTACAGCCCGTAACAACGCATATCCACATCATGGTCAAATACATTTTTGTTACGGGAGGCGTAACCTCTTCCCTGGGCAAAGGCATTATTTCAGCATCCCTAGCCAAGTTGCTGCAAGCCAGAGGCTTCACAGTCACTATTCAGAAATTCGATCCTTACATCAACGTCGATCCGGGTACGCTCAACCCCTATGAACACGGTGAGTGCTACGTCACCGATGATGGTGCCGAGACCGATCTCGACCTGGGCCATTACGAGCGCTTCCTCAATCAGCCGACTTCACAGGCCAACAATGTGACGACAGGCAGGATTTATCAGACGGTCATCCAAAAAGAACGGGCAGGAGATTATCTGGGGAAAACCGTACAGGTTATCCCCCATATCACCGATGAAATCAAGCGCCGGGTGCAGTTGCTTGGCGCAAGCAACCGATATGAAATCGTCATTACAGAGCTTGGGGGCACAGTCGGGGATATCGAGTCCCTCCCCTACCTGGAAAGCCTACGGCAGTTGCGCTGGGAACTGGGAGCCGATAATTGCCTGGTCATCCACCTTACGCTTATCCCCTATCTCCAGGCAGCCAAAGAACTCAAAACCAAACCAACCCAGCACTCGGTAAAGGAACTGCTCACTACCGGCATCCAGGCGGATATTCTCGTCTGCCGTACCGAACACCCGCTCAACATGGACATCCGCCGCAAACTTGCTCTCTTCTGCAATGTGGATGTCGGCTCTGTTATCGAAGCACGGGATGCCGAGACCATCTATGACGTACCCCTGCTCATGCTGAAAGAACGCCTCGACCTCACCGTACTCAGCAAACTGCGCCTGCAAGACCGCAGCGAACCCGACCTGACGGCCTGGAAAGCGTTCCTGGGTAAACTTAAAAACCCCCTCCATGAGGTCCGTATCGGCCTGGTAGGAAAATATAACAAACTTCAGGATGCATATAAGTCTATATACGAATCATTTATACATGCAGGTGCTATTAATGAATGCCGGGTCAAAGTTATCCCGATCCACTCCGAGGTGCTGGAAGGGGATCTGACCGAACTGTCCAAACAACTCGAAGGCCTCGATGGTATCCTCGTCGCTCCGGGTTTTGGCGAAAGGGGGATAGCCGGCAAGATTCGGGCCATCCGGCACGTCAGGGAAAACAACATTCCCTTTTTCGGAATCTGCCTCGGCATGCAATGTGCCGTAGTCGAATTCGCCAACCACGTGCTCGGACTACCCATGGCGGCTTCAACAGAAGTAAACGCTTCTACCCCCGACCCTGTCATTGATATGATGGAAGACCAGAAAACGATTTCCAACAAAGGCGGTACCATGCGCCTGGGGGCCTATCCGTGTCACCTGGCCAAAGGGAGCATGGCAGCATCCATTTACGGCACAGAAGCCATCAGCGAGCGACATCGGCACCGCTATGAGTTCAATAATCAGTACCGGGAAAAATGCGCAGCAGCAGGCCTCATCCCCAGTGGGCTGAACCCGGAGTCCGATTTGGTCGAAATTGTCGAACTTAAAGACCATCCCTTCTTTATTGGCGTCCAATTCCACCCGGAACTCAAAAGCACCGTCGAAAAACCCCATCCACTGTTCGTCGCTTTCGTCCGCGCCGCAATCGCCTACCGGCAGCAATTCGAAACTACCCTCATCCGCTGATGATGCGCAAACTGGGAATGGAGGAACTCCAACGGGTCAGTGCAGAAGAAGCCAGGTCCAGCCCTAAAATACCCGTTATGCTGGTACTGGACAACGTGCGCTCCGCGCTCAACGTCGGTTCCGCTTTCCGCACCGCCGATGCCTTTGCCATTGAGGGGATTATCCTGTGCGGTATCAGCGCTCAACCGCCTCACCGGGAAATCCTCAAAACGGCCTTAGGGGCAACTGAAACGGTCAAATGGAAATATTTCGCGGACAGCATCGAGGCGGTGGCATATCTCCGGGAGCAGGGATGGGAGGTTTGGGCAGTCGAACAAGCAGAAGGCAGCATAACACTACAGGATTTCCAAATTCCCGATAACCTACCCCTCGCACTTGTCTTTGGCAACGAAGTCCAGGGGGTATCAGAAGAAGTGATGGCCCGCGTACAGGGTGCAATCGAAATACCACAGTTCGGGGCAAAGCATTCCCTGAATATAGCCGTAAGCATTGGAATTGTACTTTGGGAGATTACCCGGAGACGTTTATGAGTGTACAGTTATCACCGCCGTTCAATTAAAACGAAATGAATCGAAAAAGCTACATTTTTCTGGCCTGCTTTATGGGCATGCTGCTCTTCGGAATTTCCGCCATCACACTCGGTTCGTTGGCACAGCCTTTGCAGGATCGTTTTAACCTGGATGCGGTGGGTACCGGAAAATTGTTTTCGGTCTTCCCGATGGGGGTATTGCTCGGGGCGCTCCTGTTCGGACCGGTCTGCGACCGGTATGGCTATAAATATATGCTTTCGATTGCGGCACTTGCTATCGGCCTTGGCTTTGAGGGATTGGCACAGCTCCGGGAAATCCCGCTTTTATATGCGAGCATCTTTTTATTTGGCTTCGGCGGCGGGGTAATCAACGGGGCTACCAGCGGGGTGGTAAATGATATCAGTGCAGAGCATAAAGGGGCCAACCTGAGTATCCTGGGGGTCTTTTTTTCTGTCGGAGCTGTCGGGATGCCGCTACTGCTGGGATTGATCGGCGACTATTTCAGTCCCTTTCAAATGGTAGGCGGTATTGGCTATTTGGGCCTCTTTATTGGTCTGTGGTATCTTTTCGTGCCCTTCCCCGGCGCAAGGGCAGCAGGGGAACCCATGTCCCTGGATTTTTCTTTCCTCATGCACCCTTTATTGATCTTTATCGCGCTGTACCTCTTCTTTCAAAGCAGTATCGAGGGCTCCATCAATAACTGGACGACTACCTTTCTGACCCAAAGGGGCGTTATGGCAGAGTCCGAAGCCTTATTCGGCCTCTCTATACACATGATCGGGATGACCATCATGCGCGTACTCACAGGAAGCGTTTTTAGAGCGGTTTCTAAGGTTAAACTCCTCTGGATCGGTTTTGGGTTACTCTTCCTCGGTATCTTTGGGTTACAGGCCCAGGGATCGAAATTACTCGTCTGGACCGGCCTGTTCTGCGCAGGTGGCGGGGTAGCTCTTGGATTTCCACTCCTCCTGGGCTTCATCGGGGAGCGCTTTCAACAGTTTACCGCCACGGCCTTCAGTTTCGTATTCTCCGCGGCATTGGTTGGCAATATGTTGCTCAATTATAGCATGGGCCATATAATCAAAAGCCTGGGTATCGAATATTATACGGTCGTTTGTGTCTGCTGTGCAGTAGGTATGGCCGCCGCATTCTACCGGATTACCCGGGAACTGAAAAAACCTGTCGTTTAATGCCAGGGGGGGATATTATTATGGGGTTGTGTAAAAGCCTCCGGTACGTTCTTTAGCGGCCTGCGCCGCCAAAGGACCGGCTCTGCCAGGCACAAATTCAAGTATTTCGGCCCTGGAAGTGCGTCATAAAACATGCCTTCGCCGCTTCGAGGCATATTCTTAGATCATATATGTGATTTTTATATCCTATAATTTATATGGGGATTATATATTATTTACCTTTGTTCTTCCAATCGGTATAAAAAGCATTATTCGTTTAAGAGAACTTATGCCAATTTGGAAATCCAGTAGATTTTATCACCCTAATTGACCACTTATGAAAGCGATGCTTACACCCTCCTTATGGCCTGCTTTGCTGCTGGCCGCTTTGTTCTGCTGTTGCACCGCGACAGCACAAGCACAGAAAAAAACCATTGAAGTATCCGGTACCGTCCTTGACAAAGCCGACCAATCCCCATTGGTCGGTGCGACTGTAACTTTCAAGGGCGATGTTTCCGGCGTATTCACCGATCAGTCGGGGAATTTTTCGATCAAAACCCAGGCAGCTCCCCCGGTGACCCTGATTATCAATTATCTCGGTTATCAGGAATCGGCCATCCAGTTGAGCGAAGGGCAAAGCGGGCTCAAAATTGAGCTTTCGCCACAGGCCCTCTCCGTAAGCGAAGTGACGATTACGGCCAACCGGGTAGAAGAGAAGATCACCAAAAGCCCGGTGACTGTTGAAAAGCTTTCGGCACGCACATTACAAGCTGCCCCGGGCTTTGATTCCTATGCTGCCCTGCAGGGCGTAAAAGGTGTGGATCTGCTTTCCCAGAGCCTGACTTTCCGTTCGGTCAACATCCGGGGCTTTGGTGCCAACAACAACAACCGCTTCGTCCAGCTTACCGATGGGATGGACAACCGCTCCGGCGGCCTGGGCTTCGGCTTCGGCAACGTGGCCGGCGCCTCCGAACTGGATATTGAAAGTATTGAAATCCTGCCCGGGGCTTCCTCTGCCCTTTACGGCCCGGATGCCCTTCAGGGCCTGATGCTCACCAATACCAAATCGCCCTTCAAATACCAGGGCGTCAGCGCACAGGTGAAGACCGGGGCAAATAACTTCGGAAAAGCGGACTTTGACCCGAAATTATTCACAGACATCGCCTTCCGGTATGCAGGAGGAATCGGCAAACGCCTCGCTTTTAAAGTGAACCTGCAGGCGATCAACGGTACCGACTTTATCGCCGATGACTATGAAGACCGCTCCACCCGAGGCCGCCGCAACTTCTTCACCGTGGATCAGAACACCAAAAAAGTAGGGATCGGCTATGTCCGCAACAATAACCCAGGGGCCAACTTCGAGTACGACGGCGTAAATATCTACGGCGACGACGTCACCAACGGCGGCGCATTTGACTTTCCCGCCAACGCCGTCAATACCGCGCTCCAGGGCAGAAGGGTCACGCGTACAGGCTATTCGGAGCTCGACCTGCTCGGCAACGACGGAAAAATATTCAGCTATCGCGCCAATGCCGCAGTACATTTTAAGGTCAACGATAAAGTTGAGGCCATCGGGGCATGGTATTATGGCAATGGCAATTTCATCCGCACCGCCGGCTTCAGGGAGTACTTCCCCGACTATCGCCGCAACCAGTTTAAGCTGGAACTTCGCGGAGAGGAATTTTTCGTGCGCGCCTACCATACGACCCAGCAAGCGGAAGGGTTCAACCTTGGCGTCCTGGCACAACGCATCCTCGGAAGCTGGAAATCTACCGGCGTTTGGGCAAACGATTTTGCAAATGCCTTTACCGGCGATATCGCCCGTGCCCGTGCTGCCGCAGATACAGGAAAACCCCTGCCCGGCACTGCCGCCTTCGATAACCTCTGGAATAACCTGACCAATACCCTCAACACCCAGTTTATCCCGGGCAGTACCACCCTGCGCGGGGTAAGGCTCCTCGACAATTCGAAATTTACCCATGCGGAAGGCTCCTATAACTTCAAAAAAATCCTGCCCGAATGGGTCGAGGTCATCACAGGTGCCAGCTACCGCAAGTACAACCTCCTGACCAAAGGGACGATCTTCCCCGCTACCGCCGACGGTAGCGAGTTTACAATTACGGAATATGGCGCCTACCTGCAAGGCTCCGTAAACCTCACCCTCGGGGAGAATGCCAGTTTCCGGCCAACTGCTGCGGTCCGCTACGATAAAAACGAGTATTTTAAAGGTGGCCTGACCCCAAGGCTCTCCGGGGTATTGTCCTTGGGCGAACACAACTTCCGCGCCTCCTGGCAGTCCGCATTCCGCAACCCATCCCCTAACCAGTTGCTCGCCGATGGAAAAATCGGGGAAGTCGGGGGCTCGGAAACTGCTCTCATGGCCGCCAACCTTTTTAATAACCCAGCCTATACCGAGGCTTCGGCAAAGCTCTTCCAAACCAGCGGAAATACCGCCCAACTGGTTAAGTACGAGCCAAAACCCGAAGATTTCACCACCGAGAAAATCAAAACCTGGGAACTGGGCTACAAAACCCTCATCGGGAACCGCCTCTATGTGGATGCCTTTTACTTCCAAAGTGTTTACAACGATTTTATCGCCACACAAAACTACTACCAGCCTATCTCCGGCAACATCAACGACCTGAGAAACGCGAGCACCTACAGGACCTACCAAATCAACTTCAATAACTTCAACGAAATCTATGTCAATGGCTATGGGGTCGGGGTGGAATATGCTTTCTGGAAAACCTTCTCCGCCGCGTTTAACTTCGCCAATCAGATCGGAAAAATCACGCTGAAGGATAATGCCGGTGTCGTGCGCAAAGATGCGTTCGGCCAGGATATCGTCAAACGAAAAATGAGCGACCTCGAAGTCTCGCAGGTCGGACGCAATTTCTTCATCTCGCCGGAAAACCGCTTCAACGTCACGGTAAGCAACCCTTACCTCACCAAGCGTATCGGATTCGTCCTCTCCTATCGCTGGACCGACGAGACCTGGATCGAACAAGGAAATACCCAGGGCGATGTGCTGTTGCCCGCCTGGAATTCCGTAGATGCCGCCCTCACGTATAAACTGCCAGCGATCAAAGGACTGGTCAAACTCGGAGGCACCAATATTTTCAACCAATATTTCTCCCAGGGCTACGGACTTGCCCAAATTGGTGGCCTGTACTACGTTAGTTTGCTGGTGGATGGCCTCGGCTCCAAATAAATTGGTGCCGTCTGGTTGTCTTGAATATCATTCTGCCGCCTTCGGCAGCAGAATGATATTTTTAAAATGCCGATTTATTCATTTTGCTTCGCAAAATGAATAAATCGGCATTTTAAAAAATATTCTTCGACGGCGAATGTCGCCAAAGGACTTTCAGGACAGCCTCATTCAAAATAATTATTGGCGGCGTTAGCCTCCAAAGAATATTTTATATTTTTCAGAAAAAATCATGCTCAAAGACATTGTCCGCATTCCCCACATCCGAACAGAAGAACGCGTAGCAGAGATCGCCTGGTTCTGTGACCTCTGCGGCGGTGATACGGAATTCCTGGGCCAGCTCGACCCCAACAGGCGCAGCAACTGGGCACACACCAGCGATATCCTCCTCACTGCGGAGCGCCTGGGCTTTCTCAATATCCTCCTGCCTACTTCTTACGTAGTCGGGCAGGAACCCATCGCTTTTGCCTCCGCCATCGCTCCTCAGACCAGCAATATCAGCCTCCTGGTGGCCATACGGACAGGAGAATACCATCCACCTATGCTCGCCCGGGCCATTTCCACCCTGGACCATCTCCTCGGGGGGCGGCTCACCATAAATATCATCAATTCAGAAATGCCGGGGTATAAAGAATCGCCGGAACTGCGCTACCGTCGCTGCGCCGAAACGATTGATTTTCTGCGGCAAGCGTGGGCTCCGGGGGATCGGATAGAATTCGAAGGGGAAGTCTTTGGAAAAATGTCCCTACCCGCTGCGCCCGCCCGCCCCTATCAGCAAAATGGCGGCCCCCTGCTCTACTTTGGGGGTATCGCCCCGGAAGCCAGAGAAATTTGTGCAAAATACTGCGACGTCTTCCTCATGTGGCCGGAGCCCGAGGAGAGCCTGTATGCGACGATGCAGGACGTTTCGGAACGCGCACTGCGCCATGAGCGAAAAATAGACTTCGGGCTGCGCATCCACGTGGTCGTCCGGGAAACCGCAGCTGAAGCGCGCGCATGGGCACGACGCATGATGTCCCGCTTTGATGCCGAACAAGGTGCGGCGCTCAAAAATCGCACCCAGGATGCTCAATCCCTCGGGGTAAAGCGGCAGGATGCTTTCCGGGAATCGGCCGATGACCAGGGATATCTCGAGGAAATCCTCTGGACCGATATCGGACGCGCACGCTCAGGGTGCGGCGCAGCCCTGGTCGGCTCCCCCGAACAAATTCTCAGGCAAATCCAACGCTATATGGATATGGGCATCCGGGCATTTATCTTCTCCGGATATCCGCTCAAAGAAGAAAGCGAATATTTTGCCCGCCTGGTCCTTCCCCACCTACCCAATGTCCGGCTGGGAGACCATCAGGGACGGCGCCCGCAAAATATCCCCGTTACGCCACTTACGACCGGGTCCCTTACCTAAAAAAACAACTACAAGCCCATTGCCCAGCTTCCCTGGTATTAAACCAATTTTCCAGTGCTTTTGAATAATTAACACCAATACCCTGCGAATTATTGGCGGCGCAAGCCGCCAGAACACTTATACAGCACCCACCTGAACCAATAAAATTAGCCCGATATGCTGAATCAACTCTCCACTATTGACCTCATTGTGATGGGCCTGATGCTCCTGATCATGCCAACGGCAGGTATTCTCGTTGCTTTGCGCAGAAAAAATGCCGAACAATATTTCCTGGCAGGTCGCTCAATTCGCTGGTGGACCGTAGCGGGGTCGGTATTCGGTTCCAACATCAGCTCCTTTCACCTGATTGGTATGCTGGGCGTAGGGTACTCCATTGGATTTGTGCAGGCCCATTACGAAATCGTTTTCCCGGCCGTACTCTTGTTGGGCTATGTATTTCTCGCCTCTTACCGGAAACTGGGCCTGTTTACCCTCTCCCAATATATTGAAATCCGGTACAATTCCACTGCCCGGCTCTCTTACACCATTTTACTGGTACTCATTATCCTGGTACAGCTCGTCGGGGCCTTTTATGTGGGGAGTATAACCCTGCAATGGCTGTTTGGCGGCACCTCTTTTGCCATATCTTACCCGGCAGGTCTTCTGCTCATCGCCCTGATTACTTGTAGTTATACGCTATGGGGTGGGATGGAATCCATCGTTATCACAGATACCATACAAACCCTGATGATGCTTGCCGCGGGGTTGTCAGTTGCTTTTTTCACCTTTGCCCAACCGGAAATCGGGGGGTTCGACGGAATGCTCGCCCTGGATGCGGCACGCCCGCTCACGGAACAAAAAATGCACCTTTACCTTCCGCCTGACCATCCCAAACTCCCGTGGACGGGGATTTTTACCGGCTTGATGTTGCAACATTGTTTCAACTTTTCCACCAACCAGTTTTTAGTCCAGAGGACCCTTGCCGCAGCCTCTGACGAGGATGCGCGAAAAGGGATTATCGCCAGCGGATTTTTAAAGCTGTCGGTCCCTTTCTTCTCAATCGCCACGGGGGTCGCCGCTTATTATTTGTTTGAAGCCCGTTTTGGGGGCGGGGATTTCAACTCCGACAACGCATTTCTAAAACTCGTGGAGACGGTCGTACCGCACGGGATCGGCCTCACCGGGCTCATCCTGGCAGGGCTCACTGCTGCCACCTTTTCCTCGGTGGATTCGATGATGAACGCCGCCACGACCCTGCTCACGGTGGACGTCTATCAAAAATACCTCAATAAAACCGCCAGCGACCGGCAAATCGTTGCTTTTGGCCGGCTTACGGTGCTGATGCTTGTCATAGCCGCAGCCGGGGTTGCCTGGCTGACCTTCACCCCGGACCGCAGCAACAATTTTTTCCTGCGTGTGTCCGCACAGTTGTCCTATTTCACCCCCGGGATTATGGCTGCCTTCTTTTTCGGCGTGCTTTGGCCGCGGGCAGGCGCACGCGGTGCCGTGGCTGCAATGATTCTGGCCCCGGTATTCGGACTTAGCGCCGAATTTGCCTGGGAAGCCCTTAGCGGGGTCCCACTCAATTTTCTTCACCGTATTGCCCTTACCTTTATATTCAGCTCCACAACAATATTTTTACTTTCGGAAAAAGAACCCTTTGCAGATGGGCAGAATGGGCAACTCCGGATTGGCCTCTCCGCTGCGGTTTTTGCCCGCCCCCTCATAATCTTTGCCCTCCTTCAATTACCCGCGCTGAGTGCTGTTTTTTTCCTTGGATGGAGCCCTGAGCAAAGCGCACCCATTGGGGCTGCCGGTGCATTTGCCGTCTTTGTGCCTTACCTGGTAAAGCGCGACCGCCCGGTTTTGAACGATGACCTTTTTTATGGCGGTCTGCTGGCCGCTTGTTCGATCTGGATCTATTATTACTTCGCCTGAAACACTGGACCACACTCCCGGAAAGATTTTTAACCAATACCCCCAAAGCAAAGGAATGCAGGAAAATGCTATTTTTGTGCCGACACCTTAAACCTTCCCGCATGGATGTAAGAAACATCATAGCAGCATCAGCCCTGTTATGGTCTGTAATTACAAGCGTAAATGCACAGGATGCCGCAATTTTCCCCCCCGCTGAGGAAAAACGCAGCGTAAGTGCCCTTAAAATGGATGATTTCCTGAAAGTGGACGGCAAGCTCGACGAAGCCGTCTGGAAGCGGGCGGGCGAAGCCGGTGATTTTGTCCAGGTAGAGCCCCGACAGGGCGAACGTGCCACCCAGGCAACTACCTTTCGCATCCTGTATAACCGCCAATTTCTCTACCTCGGCGTTTTCTCCCGCGATTCCCTGGGCAAAAAAGCCATTCGCGCTACCGACTTCCGGCGCGACTTCAATACCAGGCAGCACGACCATATCAGCTTTGCCCTGGACGGCTTCCGCGACGGACGCAACGCTATGGTTTTTTCCTCCAATGCCTATGGTGTTCAGCGCGACCTGCTCTCTTTTGACGATGTCTTCTACGATGTGGACTGGGACGGACTTTGGCGGGTACGTACCACGCGGACCGATTCCGGCTGGGTGGCCGAAATAGCCATTCCCTGGATTACCCTCCGCTATCCCAAGCCCAGCGACAGCTTGCAAATCTGGGGGTTCAACCTCACCCGCAACCGCAGATCCACCAACGAACTCACTGCTTTTTCTCCTTTTCCAAGGGTATTTACCGCCACCCGCATGGAATATGCCGGTGCTATCGAAAACCTACAGCCCCCACCTCCCAGGGCAAATGTGCGCTTCCAGCCCTACGGCCTGTATGCCTACGACCGCTACCGTCGTTCCGCAACGGAGACCACCGATCAGAGCGGGTTCAAAGCCGGAGGTGAACTCAAGTGGGCCATCAACACCAATTCTGTACTCGATCTCACTATTAACACAGATTTTGCGCAGGCCGACGTGGACCGGCAGGTCAATAACGTCACCCGTTTTTCGGTTTTCTTCCCCGAGCGACGGCAGTTCTTTCTCGAAAATGCCTCGCTTTTCGGATTTTATGTTGGCCAAGCCCCGGATCTTTCCGGTGGTTCGATGCGGATACAGCCTTTTTTCAGCAGGAGTATAGGGCTCGACAATACCGGCAGGCCGATCCCTATTGAAGCAGGGGGCCGTTTCGTGCACCGTTCTGCGCGGCAAAATCTCGGAGCCATGGCCATCCGGCAGCGGGCGCCAGGGCAGGACCCCACCGATTTTTACATCGCCCGTTATTCCGCCAACTTCGGCGCACAGAACCGGATCGGGGGGCTTATGGGTGTCAAAACCAATTCAGGCCGTACAACGCTCCTCAGTACGGTGGACGGTTTTTTTCGACTCGGGGAAAAACATTCCCTGAACACCCTTGCCGTACATTCCACCGGAAATAACGACCAGCAACAGGGGTTTGCCGGGGTTGCCCAGTACTATTTTTCTACCAACAACTGGAAAGTCTGGCATACCCAGTCTGTCGTGACCAAAAATTTCAATCCGGAAATGGGATTTGTTTCCAGGACCGATGTCATTGGAGCTACGCCGGGGGTCAACTGGTATTACCGGGGGAAATATTTACCCCTGCGCAAAATCATCCGCGCTTTCGAGCCCAGCCTGCTCCCGGAGTTTTATTGGCAGGCCTCGAGCGGAAAACTCATCGAACGGCAGTGGTGGATCGCCCCGGTTTGGTTTAACCTGCAGAAAGGCGGTCACCTGGGATATGGGATCAACCCTTATTTCCAGCGGCTGACAGAAGCCTTCAGACCATTAGGCGTCCGTATCGCCCCGGGCGATTACCGCTATCTGAGACACCAATTGTATCTTGGAAGCGACCCTTCAAAAGTACTCAGTATGAACTTCAATATGGAATGGGGCACTTATTTTAATGGGCGCCTGCTGAGCTCCGATCTCAGGATGATCCTAGCCCCATCGCCGCACTTTTCTTTCGCCGGCCGGTTCAACCGCAATGCCTTCAACAACGTTGGGGAAGCCCTGGTGAGCAAAACCATCCATCTTTACTCCATCGAAGGCCGTTTTGCCCTAAACCCGCGATTGCAGTTTATCGCATTTTACCAGCAGAATTCTGAAAATTCCTCCAGAAACTACAATCTGCGGCTATCCTGGGAATACCAGCCGCTCTCTTTTCTCTACATCGTACTCAACAACTCCAGTTTTCAAAACAGTATGGATTTCAGGCAGGCAGAAGATCACGCTATCGTGAAACTGAGTTTTTTGAAACAGCTATGAGCGATGCCCCGGGCTATGGGGTGTTATTTTTCGTCCTGCCGAAAATATCCTTTCCTTTTTGCTCCAGTACAGGGGACGGGCGTGGTGGAGTAGCCATCTTCGTCGTCTCGAGCATTGGAATGTATTCGAGGCCATCTTTTTTTATCCGAAACGCTTCGTAGCTTCCATCGGGTGCCATCATCTCGCCCTGGCCGCTTCTGCCTTGCACGGGTATGAGGTGGTCAAAAACGATCAGGTCCATTAGCTCGTCATAGTTGAGTTTGACTGAAGCTTCTGCGGTATATTCCAGGATGAAGCGCTTCGAGGGATCAGGCTGGCCCACCGTTGCCGGGAAAACTGCTTTCCCGAACACGGGTTTCCCCTCGTTGAAGGAGAGCACATCAATGAGTTTCCTGCGATTAAAGAAAGAAAACGCATCGTAGCCAAACAATAAATATGCCGGCCCGGTCTGGGTATTGATTTTACGAATACCATAATACACTGCGCCGTACCAGTTTTCGGCATTCAAAACGGCCTGGGCGGCATCTTCCACCTGATGGGAGCGATCAATGAGCGGGAAGAGTTTTAGTTCCGGCGTATTCATCTGAATTGCCCCGTAATAGCGGTATTCCTCCCCATCGACAAAAAGCTGCCAGGTAAAAATCCGGAAGGTGCTATCCTGAGGGTACTGGATAGAGACCGATTTCAGGCGGTCAAACGGATAGTTGAACGAATTTTTGATTTTCAGTGCTTTGACCAGTGTAGGGATCATCATGCGGGTAGCCGCAAAACGGTTTTCCTGAAGGGAATCGTTGACGATCATGAAAGAAAGAATACCCAGGGTGTCCTCCATAATCCGGATTTGTTCGTTTTCCTGGGTGCTTGACGTTCCTGGCTGGGCGATAGCCTGGAAAAAAGGCGCAGAGCAGCAAAGTAGCAGGGCGGTGCCGGCGATGAATATTCTCATAAAACGATTTTTATGGGTAAACGCAGGCAAAGGGGCGTTCTATTGCGCAAGGCAGCAAGTCTTTTGGCCCCGGCCTGGCGACAGGCAGGCGATTGGCGGATTAACGCTTACCCTTCGACTTATTATTCTTATAATCGCGAAAAATAAACTCGCCCAGGCCTTCGAGATTGGAGTAGAAGGCTTTACCGTTATTTGCGCGCGTAAATGCGTCCACGAAGCGCATCAGGTAGGGGTCCCGGGCAATCATGAAGGTCGTTACCGGGATATTCAGCTTTCGGCAGCTCGCCGCGAGGTTGAGCGTGCGGTTGACGATCATGCGGTCCAGGCCGAAGCTGTTTTTATAGTATTTTTTTCCTTTTTTGATACACGTCGGCTTCCCGTCGGTAATCATAAAGATTTGTTTATTGGGATTTCTGCGGCGGCGCAGGACATCCATTGCCAGTTCCATTCCGGCGACGGTATTGGTATGGAAAGGACCTACTTCAAGATAGGGAAGGTCTTTGATTTCGATTTGCCAGGCATCGTCGCCGAAGACGATAATATCGAGCGTATCTTTTGGGTAGCGGGTCGTAATATATTCAGCGAGGGCCATGGCCACTTTTTTTGCCGGGGTGATGCGGTCTTCGCCGTAGAGGATCATTGAATGGGAGATATCTATCATGAGCGCCGTGCTGGTTTGGCTCTGGTAGAACGTCTCATAGACCTCGAGGTCTTCTGGCACAAGCTTGAAGGTTTCGATCCCATGGTTGATCTGGGCATTGCGAAGGGATTCCGACACGGCGAGCTTATCGAGCGGGTCACCGAACTCGAAGGGGCGCAACTCTGAGGTACGTTCATCCCCGCGTCCTTCAGACTTGGTGCTGTGGCTCCCCGGTCTGGATTTTTTGATATCGCCAAAAATATCCTGGAGGGCTTTTTGCCGCAGGGCGATTTCCATTTTTGCCGCAGGCACGAAACCAGTACCCTGGTCCCCCTCCTGGCGGATATACCCGCGGTCAATGAGGTCCTGGATAAAATCGGCCATCCCGTAGTCAGCGGTAGTGAGCTTGTATTCCTTATCGAGTTCCGTGAGCCAGGAGAGTGCCTCGCGCACATCGCCGGAGGTATAAAGCAGGAGTTCCTGGAAAATTTTCAACAGGCGCTCGAACGGGGTACCATCATGGCCACCCGGGACATATTCTGAAAACCTCCAGCCAATCATGGTCAGTTTATTTCACAGCTTTTCACCAGTTGGATATAATCCGGCCGGTCAGAAGCCAATTTGTGTACGAAGCTACTTTTAATTATTCCTTTACGGATTGCGAAAATCCCCGGCATCTGGAACCCGTCGCCGATTTGTGCGCCCAGGCCATGGCCCTGTAATACTCCGGCATCGAACCCCCTTATCCAGGTGGCCAGGCCAAAAAGTTGGGAGAAGGTGCCTTTAGACAATCCGAACGCCTGGTAAAAGCGGCATTCCGGATCACTGATATGTGTTGCACCTTCGAGGTTATAGCGGGCGAAATATTTATCGGCCGTATCGCTGTCGGTCATGTGCACAAAGACAATTTGAGTACCTGCCGACTCGATTTCCTTTCTTTTTTGGGAAATATCGGTCAGGGCCTCCCGGCAGAAGGTACAACCAAAGTGCCGCAGGAATACCAGCAGTACCAGGCGATCGTCAGATATACTCCGGAGGGATTCGCCCTTATTCGTGGCCATTTCTTCCAGTATCGCTGGATCGAGATCGTGAAAAACCATGGCAATAAATTCTTTTTGTTTAACAATGCTTAGGGTAAAGAGTTTAAACCGGGCAAGCATCGTTCCAGGGGGTAGTGTAAGATATTATTTGGCAGCTAAGCCGCCAAATAATATTTTTTTAGAGCGGGTGTCTGATAAGTATGACGTTGTGTAAAAAGGCCGGAGGCCATCTTTTGGCGGCGTAAGCCGTCATACTTATTTTTTAAAAGCCGATTTTGTTGATTTTGCTTCGCAAAATCAACAAAATCGGCTTTTAAAGAAAATATTCTTTGGCAGCGAATACCGCTAGAGGACTTGTGGGGGCAGCCTCTTTGGGAAGCAGAATTTCCTTACCGGAGGCGAAGCATTATCCTTTCACACAAGCCAATCCAGAAGGATTTGGTATAGCCCAAGGAAGGCTTATGGGATAGCTTTTGCCGTTCGGGCAGCCTCACAGCATCATACCATCATATACGTCCATTATGGATTTCACTGCTTTAGCTGAGCCATGCAGGAGTTCCATTTCCGGTTCGGTAAGTTTGAGCTCGATAATTTGTTCGATTCCGTTTTTACCTAATTTAACGGGTACGCCGATGAACATATCCTTCAAGCCGTATTCTCCGTTTACGAGTGCACAGCAGGGGAAAATCCGGTTTTCATCGCGTACAATTGCCTCGACCATTTGGGCAGAAGCGGCGCCGGGCGCATACCATGCTGAAGTGCCCATGAGCTGCACCAGTTCGCCGCCGCCCACCTTGGTACGCTCGACAATGGCGTTCAGGGAGGCCTCGTCAATCAGTTCAGTGACAGGGATCCCCGCCACCGTGGTATAGCGGGGCAGCGGCACCATCGTGTCCCCATGCCCCCCCATGAGTACAGCCTGGATGTCTTTGGGGGAAGTATTCAGTGCATGGGCCAGAAAAGCACGGTATCTTGCTGTATCGAGAATGCCCGCCATCCCAAAAACGCGGCTTGATGGCAGGCCGGCTTTTTTATATGCCGCATACGTCATCACGTCGAGCGGGTTAGAGACAACGATGATGATCGGATTGACGGAATATTTGAGGATGGATTCGGTAACGGAATTGACGATTTTGGCATTTATCGAGATCAGATCATCGCGGCTCATACCTGGTTTCCGGGGCACGCCTGCAGTAATCACTACAATGTCTGAATTGGCCGTGTCTTCGTAGTTGTCAGTGCCGTGGAGATAGGTGCTGTAATAGTCCACCGGCGCCTGCTGCCAGGTATCCAATGCTTTTCCACGCGCCATGTTGCCCTGGATATCCAGCAGTACGATCTCCCGGACCAGGTCCTTGTGCGCGAGGACATTTGCTACCGTAGCGCCGACATTCCCCGCACCGATCACAGTTACTTTACTCATTTTGGATTACTTTAAATATGATAAGATGAAGTGCTTCCGCTGCTGTTTATAAAAACGTGCCAAAGGTAGCATTTTTCATAACTCAACAGCTACCCCCGACGCCTGGTTTATCCGGAAAAGCGCGAATTATTTACATAAAACCGACATTTGATAACAATATATATTTTTTTAACATTTCAATTTTCTACTTAAATCCCCGAATCGTTACCCATATTCATTAAAAAAAACATATATTTGTAGATTGAGCTATGAAACAATATGAGGCTATCTTTTTTGAAAAGGGCGGCGTTATCGTTTGCTTTATTGGGTATTGTTACGTGTACCCATGGGCAACAAGCAGATTTACCTGGTAAACCGTGTGCCACTGCGGATCAACCGCTTCCGTGGCTGAAAGAATTTCAGAAAAGGGTCTTCCTTGCCCCCCGCACCAATGAAATACGCTATGTCGCCGTTGCTGTTCACCTCGTCGGAACAGACAACGGCGAACAAATAATCCCAGAAAACAAGGTATTAGATGCGTTCTGTACCCTGAACCGGCATTTTGCCGAGTCGGGTATCCAGTTTTATCTGTCCGGAAGTTTCCGCAGGATCAACAATAATGCTTTTCACGAGCACAGTTCAGGGCTTACCGGCCTCACGATGATGAACCTGCACAATGTGACTGGTGCAGTGAACACTTACTTCGTCCGCGATGCGATGGATGCTTGTGGATATACGCTGCGGGACAATAGCGGCCTCGGTATCGGCATTGTACTTAGTGACGCCTGTACAGGGATTAATACCAGCACGTGGACCCATGAAATGGGGCATTTTTTTTCCCTGCCACACACCTTCCAGGGCTGGGAACGCGAGGCGGCCAATTATGCGGTTCCCGCGCCTGCAAGAGTAGGTAATATTGCGGTCGAACTTGCCGATGGAAAGAACTGTAGCACCGCAGGCGATGGCTTTTGCGATACCCCTGCAGATTATTTGAACGGACGTTGGTTTTGTGGCCCGCAGGCGACGAGCCAGATCGTACAATTCGACCCACTGGGCACCGCCTTCAGATCAGATGGCACGTTATTTATGTCGTATGCGGCGGATCCCTGCCCTACGCGTTTCTCACCGCTCCAGCAGGAAGCCATGCGGGCACACCTCAAATCTATCCGGATAGATTTGATGCAATCGGCACGCTTGTCCCCGGATGTATCGTTGCGCAGCGAAGTCCAGTTACTCAAGCCTGCCAACACCGCTCTCGTCCCAAATTTTCAGGAAGTCGGGGTTTCATGGAATAAAGTGAGCGGTGCCGATTCCTATTTACTCGAGCTGTCTTTCCTCCCCTCTTTCCCTTTTTCGACCAACCTCTACCTGCTACAGGATACCGCTTTCACCATTCGGGATTTAAAACCCGCACGGACTTACTTCTGGCGGGTACGGCCTTTTAATTCCCTGTCCACCTGCCGCATCTTTTCCCAGGTACGTAGCTTTACAACGGGAAATGTGACCGACACGAGAAACCCTGCCGATTCCGGTAATGAGCTGGAATTATTCCCCAATCCGGTCAGTGTCAACCATCCTTTATCCATGCGTATGATAGCGGAAAAAGCAGGAGAAATCACCTTCGAATTGGTTGATCTGACGGGAAAACAGGCATTCACAAGAAACCTGGAAGTGGTATCCGGGGCGAATACTTTTTCTCTCGGCCATATCCCCATGCCTCCCGGCACCTATCTGTTGCGGATCTGGTATTCCGGGAAAGCCTTTTCCAGAAAGCTGGTCATTGGGCCCTGAGTGCCAAAAGCCGTTATGGCACCAATTAATATTTTGAGGTCTTTTCAATCAAAAAATTGAGGCAGCTCTATAAGTCGTTGTTTGAGGTGATGATCTTACCTGCCCTTGCGCGCTTTGAACGACCAGTGCAGCATTACCCGGCAGACCTCTGTGCCATCCGGCCCTGTTCCCGTGCTGCAAACCGATACCTGCTGGCCCTCACCTGAATCGTAAGCACGCTGTACCGCATCCCGGATTTTGGGGCCGTCTGTGCAGGTAAAAACCGTCGTCCCGACCGCTTTTTTCCCGTACACTGCTTCAACCTTCGTTACCAGCATAGACATGGGGCCCCGGCCCTCCATCGCGATCATGGCCAACATACCCGTGGAAAGCTCCCCTGCCCCTGCCAACGCAGCAAAATACGTCGAGCGGAAAGGATTTTGGGTGCGCCAGGAAAAAGGGATCGCTACTTTCCCGACATCCGGGTCAACAGACAAAACCCGGACTTTCCATAACATCAGGCTGGGCAGCTTCCACAGAAAAAATAATCGCATCTTAAACGGGTCGTTGAGTTTGGCAAGCAGCTTCTGAACCGCAACACTGCCAGGATCAAAGTCGGTTGTGGACATACAATGAATGGTTTTTTTGCCACTAATGTAAGATATTTTGAGCGTTTTACCCTTTTTCATTAGCTTTGCCGCCGGAAATCAAGAAAATACAAAAGCCATGAATTTACACGAATACCAAGGTAAAGAACTACTGAAAAAATATGGTGTCGCCATTCAGGAAGGAATCGTGGCCCACTCGGTAAGCGAAGCCGTGGATGCCTACCACGCCCTGAAGCAAAAAACCGGTTCAGATATCGCGATCATTAAAGCCCAGATCCATGCAGGTGGCCGTGGCAAAGGCGGGGGGGTTAAACTCGCCAAAAGCCTCGACGACCTGAAAACCCATGCCGGCAATATCCTGGGGATGATGCTCCGTACCCCGCAAACCCCCGGCGGTATGGAAGGCCCCGGTAAACTGGTCAGCAAAATCCTTGTGGCCGAAGATGCCTACGCCCCCGATTTCAACGCCTGTAAGGAATACTATGTCTCAATCCTGATGGACCGGGAAAAAAAATCCAATGTCATCATCTACTCCACAGAAGGAGGCATGGATATCGAACAGGTAGCCGAAGCTACCCCTCACCTCGTCCATAAGGAGTGGGTTGATCCGGCCGTTGGCTTCCAGCCTTTCCAGGCACGCAAAATCGCGTTCAACCTCGGTCTCGAAGGCAAAGCCTTCAAGGAAATGACCGTGTTCATCGCCAGGCTCTACCAGGCTTTCGTGGAAAACGATGCAGCCCTCTTCGAAATCAATCCCTGCCTCCGCACCGGTGACGACCGTATCGTCGCTGTGGATTGCAAAGTCTCCCTCGACGATAATGGCCTCTACCGCCATGCCGACCTCGAAGCAATGCGCGATTCGGCAGAAGAAGACCCCACCGAAGTAGAAGCCCGCGAAAATAACCTGAACTATGTAAAACTCGACGGTAACGTCGGCTGTATGGTCAATGGCGCAGGGCTCGCCATGGCTACAATGGATATCATCAAGCTCTCCGGTGGCGAACCCGCCAACTTCCTCGACGTCGGTGGAACTGCAGATGCCCAGCGCGTCGAGCAGGCCTTCCGGATTATCCTCCGCGACCCGGCCGTAAAGGCTATCCTGATCAATATTTTCGGTGGTATCGTCCGCTGCGACCGCGTCGCACAGGGGGTCATTGATGCCTATAAAAACATGGGCGCAGCAATCAGCGTACCCATCATCGTCCGCCTCCAGGGTACAAATGCCGATCTGGCCAAGAAAATGATAGATGAATCCGGACTGGCCGTACATTCAGCTATCGCCCTCCAGGATGCAGCCGACCTGATCAAAAAAGTCCTGGCGTAAAGTGCGTCGGGAGGCTCATAAGTATGGGTTTGAGGTTGTGTAAGAAGTGTGGAGTTGTGTAAAAAGGCCGGAAGCCTTCATTCGGCGCCGTGGGCGGCGAAAGACTTTTTACACAACCTCATTAAATTTCAGAGCCGTGGGTGGTGTGATGTTTTGTGTGGTTATATGTGTAAAAAAAGGGGGGGGAAAAGAATAATTTTGGGG
>JBEIGB010000030.1:0-38107 GCA_040382095.1 Lewinellaceae bacterium | reverse complement strand
TTTTTCTGTTTCAAAATTAATTTTGTTGGGCCTCCCCCCATTGTCGGGGGTTTTAAAATAATTTTTTTCCCTCTGTGCTTTTCCACCTTTTTTCCCAACCAAAATCCTCCAAAACGCAGCTCTGAAAAATTTAATGGGGTTGTGTAAAGTATTCCGCCGCCTACGGCGGCGAAATGACGCTCTCCGGCCTTTTATACAACCTCACGAGCCATCTTTTGCAGTTATAGCGTCTTTTCCCTTTGTTCATTTCTGAATGATTCGAAAAGCATACGCATAGCTTTCCGGTCCGGATACCTTCAGGCGAAGCACCCCCTTTTTCCAGGAGAAAGGTACATTTTTTCTACTATCTACCGCAGTAATGCGTCTCACGGAATCAAAGGGGATACCTTCGAGGATCAGTGTACCATTCGCGGGGCGGTCTAGTGCGATCAGGAAGATTTCATCGCCCTTGGCGGTGAAGCGTACCTGCTCTTTCCCTGCGCCAACGGCAGTGGCAATTTTCCATGGGCGGGTGCCCCGGATGGCGTCGCTGTTGGCCCGATACCAGTTTCCGAGCGCAATCAAACGTTCTTTTTGCCCCGCAGGGATGGAGCCATCGGCCTTTGGTCCGACGTTCAGCAATAAATTTCCATTTTTGCTGACAATATCTACAAACATATCTATGAGAGCATCGGAAGAGAGGAAGGTCGAGATATCTTCCGTCTGGTTATAGCCGAAGGACAATCCAATACCGCGCACCGTTTCCCACTTTTTGAGGGAGATGGTGTCCAGGACCTGGTACTCCGGCGTGGAAAAATCAAAATGGACGGAAGAGCCAAATCCTGTCGGGGTAATCTCCATTTTATGGCGGTTGTTGACTACGCCTTCGGGGTTGCTATTGTAAAAATCGGCAATCAGGGGCTTGGGGTCATAAGCTGCAGGGCTGCCAATATCCGCCCACAGGACTGCCGGGTCATAGCGCTCCATGAGTTCCCGCCAATGGGTATCTATATAGCGCACATAAGCGGTATCCTGGGGCACGGCCAGGAATAAGTCCTGGAGGTTGGCGATCGTCCGGTCGTTAAAGGTCCAGTCCAGGCCGCTGGAATAATAAAATCCCATTTTCATATTCCTGGCTTTAACGGCCTGGGTGAGTTCGCCCACGATATCCCTTTTGGACATGAAATCCGGACGGAAAGGATTGGGGGCTTTGCTCGGCCAAAGGAGGAACCCATCGTGGAACTTAGTCACCAGAACCACGTATTCTGCGCCAACCTGCTTAAACAATTCCGCCATTTCGTCCGGATTCCATTTTGTGCTTTCCCGCTCAAAATCCGGGATGAAATCTGCATAAGAAAAATTTGTGCCGTAGGTGGACCGATGGTATTGCTGCGTAGAGCTGCCCTCTATTTTTAAGGAATTGAGGTACCATTCAGCATACGGGTTATTGCGAAACCACGTAACCGCACCGTCTTTAGCGATGGTTTCCTCCAGGGTTAGTTTGGTACCCTGGGCCCAGCCGGGTACCGAGTACAATCCCCAGCACACAAATATACCCAGCTTGCCATCGGCGTACCACCCCGGGAGCGGATGCGTGGAAAGGGATTCGTTGGTTGGTGCATATTTGCGTTCCCGAGGCCCCGGCTGTGCATACCCCTGTGAAACGGATAAGACCAGCAGCGCTAATACAAGGTATTTTAAAATGGATAGTTGCATTTTCATGGTATATTCAATTTACTTTGAGATTGTGTAAAGCGTCTGAGGTTGTGTAAAAAGTATTCCGCCGCCTGCGGCGGCGAAAGAAAGTTTTGAACGAACACTGTTCCCATTGATTTTGCGAAGCAAAATCAATGGGAACAGTGTTCGTTCAAAATATTATTTGGCGGCGTCAGCCGTCAAAGGACGGCCTCCGGCCTTTTTCCGCAACCCCAGGACTTTCGGGACAGCCTTATTAAAATTTCACGCCAGGTGTAGCGAAGCTTACTTGGCGGATAACCTGAAGGCATGCGCCGCACTGGCGGGAGCAGAGACAGAAAAATGCAGGACACCATTTTTGATGCTGTATTTAACCGATTTGCCGGTAGCCAGGTCGGTGATTTTCCCACCTTTTCCGCTGAGTGGCAGCCCACTGATCTGCACGGCTTTTTCCTTTGGTGTATCCAACAGGATCAGGTAAATAGAACCATCCTTGCGGGTAAAGCGCACGCGTTCGCCGGTGGCGGTATTGGCCATGGCTACGTTCCAGGGGCGGGTGCCGTAAATTGCTTCGCCGTTGACTTTTAGCCAGGCGCCTAATCCCTGAAGGCGTTCGAGCTGTCCCTGCGGGATAGATCCGTCGGCCCGGGGACCGATATTGAGCAATAGGTTTCCGTTTTTACTGACGATATCCACGAAAGATTCGATGAGTTCTTCGACGGATAGGAAGGTTTCTGCATCTTCCAGTTGATTATAGCCAAACGATTTACCAATTCCCCGGCACGTTTCCCACTTTTTGGAAGCTATGCTGTCCAGGATACGGTATTCGGGCGTATTGAAGTCGTAATAAACGGCGGAACCAAACCCGGTAGGGCTCATCTCCATCTTATGCCGGTCGTTGACCACGCCTTCCGGTTGGCGGTTGTAGAAATCGGCGATGACATTAGCAGGGTTAAAAGCTTGTGGCGATCCGATGTCGGCCCACAGCACAAAAGGATTGTAGCGCTCCATCAGTTCACGCCAGTGGTTTTCGACATACCGCACATACTCCTGCTGCTGGGGTACACCGGTGAATAGATCCATGAGTTCTTTAATCGGCTTGGGGTTAAAGGTCCAGTCCAGGCCGCTGGAATAGTAAAGCCCCATTTTCATCCCGTTGGCCGATACCGCCTGGGAAAGCTCCCCGACAAGGTCGCGTTCAGCGGCATACTGACTTTTAAAAGGGTTGGGATGACGACTGGGCCAGAGGGTAAAACCATCGTGGTGCTTGGTAGTGAGGACGACATATCCTGCACCTGCTTCCCTGAAAATCTTTGCCCACTCCTGGGGATCCCACTTTTTAATTGCCGCATTAAACATCGGCACGAATCCATCGTAGGGAAAATCCGCTCCGAACGTTTTTTCGTGATATGCACGGGTGGTACTGCCTTCCAGTTTCAGGGAGTTTAAATACCATTCGGCATAAGGATTATTATTGAACCACTCCAGTACACTTCCACCGGCCATCAATTCCTCAAAAGTCTTGTCGGTACCTTTGGCCCAGCCGGGTACAGAATAAAGCCCCCAATGGATAAAAATGCCGAGCTTGGCATCATCGTACCACTTTGGCAGCGGATGCTGCGACAGCGATGGGTTGTTGGGCTGGTAGTTGCCCGTCTGCGCCTTCATCCCGCCGGGAAGGATACCTAAGGCGAAGAGCGCCACAGCGATGCATGTTTTGATTTGCATAACGATTATTTTGGGTTAATGGATAGTTATTGAGGATGGGGTTATAGATTTAGCCAAAAGTTGAGTTTTAAGACCAGGGCCCGGTTTTTCACCTTCCAGTTGTCGGGAAAATAATTATCGGTATAGACGAGGAAGAGATCCGAAACCGGCCGGAAACGCCATTGCAGGCGGCTGTTGATATTGAGGTTGTCAAACTGGTTGTTGTACTGTACGAAGGTTGTCCAGAATAAATTCCGCCCAAAGGTGATATCGAACCTCGGGCCGATGAGGACGAGCGTCGCATCATCAAACCCCTCTTTTAGGTTAATCCGGTTGATGTTGTAGGCCAAAGCGACATTGGCGTATTCGCGGTAGCGGTAGTTGACCGCGCCGGAGAGCTGTCGCAGGTTACCGTTAAAGAAGACGCCGCTGATGACCTGCACAAGGAAATTGACCGGTTTGCGCTGATCGGACTGAAAAGAGGTCAAAAAGCCTGTTTGAGAAAAACTTTGTCCAGGCAGGAAAAGTTGATTAGGGTTGCCGGTGGGGTTGAACGGGAAGAAGAGCTTGACATAATTGCTCAGCAGGAAAAAGCTGTATCTGGCGGTATTTTGAAAATCTACGGTCCAGGAGGCGGTGAGGTTGTAATCGGTGATGCCCCAGGTGTCGTTCCAGGTCCAGTTATTGGATAATAGAAACAGATGTCGGTTGACCCTACGGGAATCGGGGAATACATTTAATCCGACTACGGGATTGACGCGCCGGAAATCCGTCCGTGGTACAAAACCCACTTTCGCGTCAAAGCCTTCCCCTACCCATTGATGGGTCCAGCCGACAAAGAAGCGGCGTGCGTTGTAGTTCAGGGTGGCGCCGTGGGAGAAGGCCTGCCCGGCATTGGAAGCGCCGAAAGTCTGGTGCCAGAAAAATTTCCCGCCCCATTTCCCATCGGCAGACGCCAGGTTGTAATCAAGTCCTGCCAGGCGGTTATAGCTGCCATCGCCAGGCTGCTGAACATCTACTGGTTGACGGTCAAAGTTTTCCTTATTGACGAATATGGCGCTGATATTGGAACGCGCACCCACTTGTCGTTGCAGTGCTGCTACGGAATAATTATAAGCAGGAGCACCGTTGGCAGGCTCAGGTGCGGTCTGCATATTCATCAGGCCGAGGCGCCAGCGCTCGTTGAGGCGGCCGCTCAAACGCCCTCCGAGCAGGATATCATTCTGCACATTCTGCCCCGTCGTCGAATCTATGGTAACTCCGATCCTTCGGGAGAAAAAAGGCCGGGCATTTACAAAACCAAAGCTGGCAAAGAGGTCTGCATTCTCCAGAAAAAATTGCCGGCGCTCCGGAAAGAACAGCTCGAAGCGATCCAGGTTCGTCTGCTGAACATCCACCTCAACCTGTGAAAAATCCGGGTTGACGGTGATATCCAGGTTGAGGGCGGGCGTGATGGCCACCTTGGCATCACCTCCGAGGGTAAAAGAACGCTCCGCGGCCGATCCTGCGCGATGATCCTTTGAGGCAATACCGGCCAGATACGGAATGACAGAAATATTCGCCCCCGGTTTGCCGAGCGGTTCAGGGAAAATAGCCACTCCGGTGCAGGCAAGGTTGAACAGTTCGAACTGACGGGGCACAGCCGACCATACAGAGCGTTCGTTGTATTTGGTGTCATACCGCACCACGTTGATGCCCCATCGGGCGGACCCCTCGGCAAAGCGCAGGGTCTTGAGCGGTATCGCCATCTCCAGGGTCCATGCGTTTGTGTGCCGTTTTGTTTCTACATACCATTTATTGTCCCAGGAAAGGTCCAGGTCGGTTGCGGCCTGCCCACCATTGGATACCAGCCCTTCAACCTGCACTCCAAAGGGGTTTACTCCGAAGAAAAAGCCATTGGTGCCATCCATGAAAGGATCCATGACGATTGCCAGGGCATCCACGCTCTCAATCCTGAAATCCCTTCGAAGCGACAGCGTAATATAATCACCGGGAAGGCTATCGTACAGGATTGCAGCGAAATACACTTGCTGCTCATCATACGCCATCATGACCTCTGTACGCGATATAGCGGCGGCGGAATCTACAGGGAAATACTGCCGAAAGGCTCCCGCAGGAACAGCGCGGCCCCAGCAGGCTTCGTCGAGGTTGCCGTCCACTACCATCGGTCCGCTTGCCTTCACCGCCACAAACTCACGCCTGGGCAGCCCCTGCTGGCCGTTCAGTAAAACGGGAAGACAAAAAAGCAGAAAAAGCAGAGGCTTTTTCATAAAGGTATTTGTTGTTTTTTGGTGAGGCACAAGATTATCTCATGCATATTTTTTTGGGGTTGTGTGAAAAGTATTCCGCCGCCTTCGGCAGCAAAAGAAAGTTTTGAGCGAACTTTCCATTGATTTTGCGAAGCAAAATCAATGGAAAGTTCGCTCAAAATATTATTTGGCGGTGTTAGCCGCCAAAGGACTTTCGGGACAGCCCCTTCAAATTCTTTTCACACAACCCCGTGGGGAGATCATTCCCCCTGGTTTTGCTTAAACCCGTAGCGGATTCCAAACTGAACGCGGCGTGGGTTAAAGGCGGCCACTGCATCTCCGAAATTCGGGGCAGAATTATTGATCTGGAATGCGCTGAAGTTGTCAAAATTCAGGAGGTTGAAGGCATCGAGGCGGATTTCCAGGGAATTGCCGCGGCCAATATTGAATTGCTTCGCCAGGTTGAGATCAAGGCCTTTATACCAGAATTTGAACCCATCCGGGCGCCAGTTGAACGGCTGTCCGCCCAGGAAGTCATTATCTGGATCGCCATCGCCGTTTTCGTCTTTGCCGGTAATGGCGTTGAACGGCACGGGGCTGGCCAGGGTGGCAATACCACTCAGGCGGATATTCCAGGGTAGGGTATAAATCCAGCTGAGAAGGAAACGGTGGCGTTCATCGGTACCCGCATTGACCTTTTCAAACAACCCTGCGTCGAGCGGGCGCTGGAAGTCGGAATATACCCTGGCCAGGGTGTAATTGAACTGGAACATCCGGCCCTGGCTGAAATTGCGGCGGATCATAAGCATTGCCGCACGATAGGAGCTACTCCAGGAATCGTCGGCGAGGAAAATATCGCCATACTGTGTAGTAGCCTTGCGTTTGCCCCCTTGTAGCGGGTTAAAGTTGTAGCTGGCGAAACCATTGCGCATATTCTTCATTACGAGGTTGAAGCTACCGGAAATTTTAGGCGTGATGCGCTGGTTGATTCCGATGGAGAAATCGTCGAAAGTTGGATTTCTGACATCCTGGCTGAGCAGGGTGACGTTGGGCGCGATATTGTTGACCCCCAGGGTGGAGGCATAGCGCCGAAGGACGGATGGGTCTTGTGAAAAAGGGAAACCGCCCAGGGCTTCAAACGGGATTGTCGCCTGAAGCCAGTTGAACCCGCGCATTTCCGCATTGATGTCATTGAGTGGTGGCCGGTCGTAGGAACGGGCAAAGCCGCCGGAAAGCACCGTATTGTTGTTGCCGGTGAGGTCATAAGAAAAACGCAGGCGCGGGGCGATGTTGTGATAATTTTTGCGCTCCCCTTTGGCAATAAATGCATCAGGGACTTTCGCGGTGCGCAGTTTCTGTGCATTTGTGGCATCGAGTACGAAGTCGTTGTTCAAATGACCCAGGTTTGAGCTGTAGCGAAGGCCGGCAGAGATCAACAAACGCGGGCTGACCTCCCAGTCATCCTGAACGAAGAAGTTGAGCATCGTCGCCGGGATTTCGGTATAGGCATCACCGGTACCTGTTTGGTCGGTACGGCCAATACCGATCTGGCCGAGCAAGGGCACTCCTGGCTGGGCATAAATAAGGAACGGCCTGGACAACAGGGGCCAGTTGTAGCTCAAATCGCTATATTCCAGGCTTCCGCCAATCTTTACGATGTGCTTGTCTGCCCTGATCTGGAAGTTGTTGGTGATGTTGTATTGTCCTTCCAACTGCTCCAGCGGCCAGAACAGGTTGAGCGGGCCTTCAAAAAAACCGTAATTGCTGTAGAGCTTGAGCGGGTCATCGCTCAGGGAAGTCGTCAGCCACTGGTTGAAGCGATAAGAGGCGATCAACTCATTGGAGATGTTGCTCTGTGGCGTAAACCGATAGCGTAGCGACAGGATATCCGTCTTTTGGTCCTGGGTCCAGCCCCAGAAGCGGGTGTTCGCACCTGGAAGCACCACATCGTGATCATCGCGACGGGCAAACCAGGAAAGGTCCACGGTATTTGCCGAGTTGAGCTGGGCGGTGAGCTTCGTGGACCACAGGGTATAACCGACGGGGTTGTTGTACTGGCGCTCGTACTTCGAGAACAACGGGTCGTTGGGAATGACGAAGGCCAGCGGTTGGATCTCATCGTTGCGCTCATAGGAGCTGGCAAAGAAGAGCTTGTCCTTAATCAGCGGACCTCCAACGAACAGACCGGACTGGTAGCGGTAGAAATCTTTTGGTTTGGTCTCTTCCAGTGGCCCCTGTGCGCGCATCCAATCCTGATAGCCATTCACGAAAGTCTGCACCTCAAAATTATTTGTGCCGCGCTTGGTTTCTACGACGGTAACCTCGGTACCCCCTTCGTACTGTGCATCATATCCATTGGTGATGAAGCGGATTTCCTCGACAGCCAACTGGCTGAGCCATACGTCCTGGACGTTGCCGGTAATCGAAGACCCGGCCGTACGGCCTTTGGTATTCAGACCATCAATGAAGTACTGGCCGAATACGGCTCCGGTAGCCGACTGTACCCCTGGTGCTGAAGACCCACTGTTGAAATCCGCAGCATTCCCATCAAAAGAGCGGGCACCTGGCGCCAACTGACCAAGGGAAAGGATGTTGCGGGAAAATACCGGCAGGTACTCGATTTGCTGTTTGGAAATGGGGGTGGCAATAGACGTTTGACGCATTTCGACGGCTTCGGCATTTGCTACGATCAACACTTCCTGCAAACCAAGTACATCTTCATTGAGGGTGAAATCCAGGCGAAGGATTTGTCCAATCTGCAGCACCACGTTCTGCTGCTCTACGGATTGATATCCTACATAAGAGGCGATCAATTTGTACGTACCATTGGGCAATGCCCGTACCTTGTAACTTCCATCATCATCAGAAACCGCCCCTCGGTTGAGGTTGGTATTTTGATCCACCACAAGGATACTTACCCCGATGAGTGGTTCGCCTTTACCATCAACGACCTTGCCCTCGATCGCCCCGAGCGTGGATTGCGCGCTGAGCGTGATCGGAAGCGAAAACAGTGCGGCCATAAGTAATGCAGAGACTTTCCCCGGCCATGGCCCGGTAAGAAAGTTGTGCAGAATTGTAAGACTCGTTTTCATAACTCCTGCATTTTAAGTGATCAATCAGTATAAAAAAATTATATAAAGTCAATAAAAACCCCGTTCCGTCAGGCGCAATTAAGGCCCGGGAAGCAAAAATTTGTTTGTTTAAAAAGTGTTATATATTAATCACAGGTGTCCCGTTGTTACATTTATTTCAGGGTATAGCAGGTTTCAAAACGATCATTGCCGTCCTCGGCCCTTGAGCCCCTTTAACCAGGGATTGTTCGATATCCGCAGTTTTAGAAGGGCCGGCGATAAAGATTCCGAAGCCAGTTTCCGCGACCGATATCCTTCGGTAAGCTTCGTGCAGGTCTGGCACGAGCTGGGCGACAGAAAGGGTCAATACCAGGTGCTGGGCGATGAACGGCAGGATCCGGTGGGGCAGCAGGGCATCATCGAGCCAGACCCCGCCATTTTCGGCTACTCCCAGTTTGCCGGGGATTACGGCAACTTCAATGGTATTCAGTACTTCCAGAGGCGTATCCGGGCCAATTTCCAGGGTGCCGGGGCCATAGTCGCTGTCCAGGCAAACGATATGGCCACTATTTCCATAGCGGGTTTCCAGCCATTTCTCCGGATTGCCGATGGACGTAAAATCGGCCCAGTCGCCTCCGATCAGCTCCAGGGTCGCTTTAAAGACCGCCTCGGCATCTGCGATATGGCTTTTCAGGCCACGGGTATCCGGTAGATCCACCAGGGCGGGTTTGCGGCGGCGGATGCGGTCCATGATTTCGTCTTTTGAGCGGCTCATGGCTTTTTATTTTTGAGGTACCAATCCCGGAAACCCTGTGCCGGGGCTTCTGGTAGCTCCCTGTCCTTTCCCCATTCGTTCATCCGGTTATATACGGCCCAGTCCGGCAGCAAACGGAGGGCAGCACGTGCGATCCTCCCGCTGTTGCGGTACCAGTCAGGACGGGCAAATACGGCCGCTGCCGCTTTCATTCCCATTTTTTTGGAAGGGGGCAACAGCCCGGCTTCTGCGATGACCTGCCGCCACCGGTACAACTGCTCGTGGATGTTGATTTTGACTGGACAGACATCCGAGCAGGAGCCACACAGCGTAGAGGCGAAGGGTAGGTCCGCATGCTTTTTGAGGTCTATGCCCGGCGTGAGGATAGAGCCGATCGGACCTGGAATAGTCGTATCGTAGCTATGCCCCCCGCTTCTGCGGTAGATCGGGCAGGTATTCATGCAGGCCCCGCAGCGGATGCACTTCAGGGAGTTGCGGAAATCTTCGCGTCCCAGTTGTTCTGTCCGGCCATTGTCCACCACGATGATGTGCATTTCTGTACCCGGCCTTGGGCTGTGGTAATGTGCGGTATATACTGTTGAAGGCTGACCAGTACCGCTTCGCGCCAGCAAACGGATAAACACCCCCAGATCGGTCGCTCCGGGGATGATTTTTTCGATCCCCATACTATGGATTTGCAGCCGGGCACCGTGTACGCCCATATCTGCATTGCCTTCGTTTGTACACACGACGACACCGCCCGTTTCAGCTATACCAAAATTAACCCCGGTAAGGGCGGCGGCGCCTTCGAGAAAATACGTGCGCAGGTGATGCCGGGCTGCCTCGGTGAGGGCAGTCGGATCGCTCAGCCCTTCCGGAGTGCCAAGTTTTTCGTGAAAAAGCTCTCCCACTTCCTCTTTTTTCAGATGGATGGCGGGTAAAACGATATGGCTGGGCGGCTCTTCGCGCATTTGGATTATGCGCTCCCCCAAATCCGTATCAATGACCTCCACACCCCGGGCTTCGAGGAAGGGGTTTAACCCGCATTCTTCCGTCAGCATGGATTTGCTCTTCACGAGCTTACGGATCCTATGCTGTTGCAGGATATTCAGGACGATCGCGTTGTGTTCGCTTGCATCGGACGCCCAGTGGACCTTCACCCCATTGGCGCTTGCCTGATCGGAAAACTTTTCCAGCAGGACGTCCAGATTGGAAAGTACATGGTCTTTGATCCCGGATGCCAGCGCCCGGAGCTGCTCCCACTCGGGTAGGGTAGCGGCAGCTTTGTCGCGCTTGCTGCGCACAAACCAGAGTGCCTGATCGTGCCAGTCTGTACGGGCCTCGTCCCGGATAAATGCTGCGGCTTTTTGTGCGTGTTGGCTCATCTTAAAGCTTTTGCGGGATGACCGCGAAAGTGAAAAAAGTATTGGGTTATTGCGCCCCTCTGCCGGGTTGCCGGCATGAAAGGGGTCAGTACAGGGTCATTGTTTCAGGGGTTCAGGATTTGTGCATAATGCGCTACCCTTAAGGGCAGGTGCTGCCGGCGGATAATCCCTTCCAGGTGCATCAGACAGGACATATCTCCGGCGGTGAGCACTTCGGCCCCATTGGCGAGATGGTCGGTGATGCGGTCTTTGCCCATTTTGACGGATACGCTGGCTTCTGTGACTGCGAAAGTGCCTCCGAAGCCACAGCACTCATCCTGGCGGTTAAGGCTGATCAGCTCAATACCCCTGACCGTCTGGAGTAAAGCCTGAATATTGTTCCGCTGCCTTCCCTGTAGCTCCGAAGCCTGTCCGAGCCTGAGCCCGCGCAGCCCGTGGCAGCTCTGGTGGACCCCCACCCGGTAGGGGAAGAAAGATGCTGAAAAGTCGTTGGCGCCGAGTACGTCCAGGAGGAATTCGCTTAGCTCCAGGGTGGTTTGGCGCACTTTGACGACTGCCGCAGTCTGTTCCGCTTTGTCGAAATGTTTGCGTACGTGATAGGCACAGCTACCGGAAGGCGTGACCACATAATCGAAGTCGGCGAAGGTCTTTGCGAAATGGTGGTACACCGGAATGGCATCCTGTTCACATCCGGAATTGGCCATAGGCTGCCCACAGCAGGTCTGCTGGAGCGGAAAGGTCACTTTACAACCTAATCGTTCCAACAAGGAAAGTGTGGACACGCCTACCGCCGGGTAGAATTGATCAACATAGCAGGGTATGAATAATCCAATCTCCATAAAAAGATTTCTACGGGTAATTTTTAAAAGCCCCCTTCCCGTTACTGATCCGTGGAACGGAAGTCAAAAATTTTATTCATCAGCACCCATTTTTCACCGGGGGCAGCATGGGGAAGTGCTTGCTGGTACTTCCACATGAGGGCTTCCCAATCGGCTACGTTTGGGTCGTGGCGGTCTTTTTCCGCTTTAGCCTCAAAAGAGAACCCATCTTTTGTCTCCATGATCATAAACAGGCGGTTGCCAGTACGGTAAATTTCCATTTCCAGAATGCCGGCTTCCCGGATGCCGGCCAGGATTTCCGGCCATACCTTCCGGTGGTGTGCTTCGTAAGCTTCGATCAATTCAGGATCGTCTTTCAGGTCGAGGGCAAGACAGTAGCGTTGCATATCATTCGGTATTCAGGCCGGCAAGGGCACGGTCCAGGTGAACGTATCCGCCGTCCACAAACAGGTGTTGGCCTGTTACATGGGAAGCGCGGTCAGAGAGCAGGAAAAGTGCCATATCGGCGATTTCCGAAGAAAGCGTCATGCGTTTTCCTAAGGGGATGTGCTTGACGATAGACTGGAGCTTTGCTTCCGGGTCGGCAAAAGAGTCCAGCCAGGTACGGTAGAGGGGGGTCATCACCTCTGCAGGCACAATCGCATTGACCCGGATACCGTAAGGGAGTAACTCGACGGCCCATTCGCGGGTGAGGGCCAGTTGGGCTCCTTTTGCCGCTGCATAGGCAGAGGTCCCTCCCTGTCCGGTGAGTGCAGTTTTGGAGCTGATATTCAGGATACTTCCTTTACTTGCCTTCAGTGCTTCGAGGAGATAATGTGCGAGGAAATAGTAATGGTGCAGGTTGGTTTCCAGGGAGGCCAGGAAGCGCTCGGGGCTGCCTTTTTCCAGCCCGACACCGTCATTTACCCCGGCGTTATTCACCAGACCATCTATGCGCCCTGCGATTTTCAATGCGCGCTCGACAGTCCGGCGGCAGCTTTCCGGACTTCCGAGGCTTTCTGTAATCGCATGGCCTTGCCGGAGTTCCCCGAGCAGCCGCTCCGCCTTTTCCTGGTTGCGCCCCACAATGATGGGGATCGCCCCTTCTGCATCCAGGGCACGCGAAATACCCTCGCCAATGCCACTGGCACCGCCAGTCACGAGAAAGACTTTATCTTTCAATCCGAGCTCCATATTTTTGGTTTTTTTGGCTTGAGGGTTTTGTAATACGAATTATAATGCATGCTTATGATGGGCTGTGTAAAAGCCCATGGGCTTTCCTTTGGCGGCATTCGCAGCCAAAGGACCCCATACTTATGAGACCCCGACCTCCAAATAATCGGAGAGGGGCTTTTTACACACTTAAATGACTTTTGCGACAGCCTTACTTTTGAGGCAGTCTCCTGGTCATCGTTTTTTGTTACAGGCGATAGCATCTGGTGGCAGTATCTCCCCAGAGTGCTGCGCGTTCTTCTGCCGGCCAATCCTCCGAGAACTGCCCGATAATGTCCAGTACGAGGCGGTATTGATCTGCTGCCAGCAGGCAGACCGGCCAGTCGGAGCCAATCATTAGCCTTTGGGGGCCGAAGGCCTCCAGGACGACATCCAGGAAAGGCAGGAAATCGTCTGCCGACCAGTTGGACCAATCTGCTTCTGTAACCAGGCCGGATAATTTACAATACACTGCCGGATGCGATGCGATGCCCCTGATGCCTGCTTTCCAGGCAGCAGAAGGGCCTTCCTGAATCACTGGCTTGCCGATATGGTCCAACACCATCGGCTGGTCCGGGCAAAGCTCCAGGAACTTTAGTACAGTGGGCATTTGCCGCTCGTACACGAGGATATCATAAGTCAGACCTGCCTTTCCAAGCATTTTTACGCCTTTAAGGAAATCCGGTCGCAGCAGGAAATCCGGGTCGGGTTCGGCCTGTACGATGTGTCGGATACCTTTTAGCGCGCTGAAAGACCGGAAGGCCTCCAGTCGTTCTTCCAGATCGGGGGCGCTAAGGTCGAGCCATCCGACCACCCCTTTGATAAAAGGATAAGCTGCTGCCAGTTGGAGCAGAAAATGGGTTTCCTCCTCTGATTGGCGGGCCTGTACTGCTATACAACCATCCATCCCCATCTCCGCAAGCAGCGGTGCAAGATCAGGCGGCAGAAAGTCCCGCTGAAGTACACGCATCTCCCCATTGATCCAGTCGTATTCCACGGGGTCGTATCTCCAGAAATGTTGATGGGCATCTATTCTTGCCATACGGTAAGATTGTATTTATTTTAATGCTTTCTGCTTTCTGTCCGTGCAAACCATTACCCTGGCTCGCCCCACGCCACTGCACGCTGCCGGGAAATGCCCAGGTGGTCAATCCCGAGTTCTATTTCGTCCCCCGCCTGGATATACCGCTGCGGCTTCAGTCCGAGCCCTACGCCGAACGGGGTTCCCGTCGAGATGATATCGCCGGGCAACAGGCGCATGAACTGGCTGATATAGTGGATCAGAAAGGGGATACCAAATACGAGGTCCGAAGTGTTGCTGTCCTGCATGGTCATACCGTTCAATTTTAACCATAGGCGCAGGTTGTGGGGGTCGGGGATTTCCTCCGCCGTAGCGAGGAAAGGGCCGAGCGGTGCAAAAGTGTCGCAGCTTTTTCCTTTCACCCATTGCCCCCCGCGTTCCAACTGATAGGCACGCTCGCTGTAATCGTTGTGCAGGACATAGCCTGCAACACAGTCCATAGCGGTTTCCAGTGGTACATAGCTTCCTTCCTTTCCAATAACGACCGCCAGTTCGACCTCCCAGTCCGTTTTTTCACTTCCCGGGGGGATGACCAGGTCATCGAATGGGCCGCAGATCGCGGTTGTGGATTTAAAGAAAAGCACAGGTTCTTTAGGGATTTCCATTCCGCTCTCTTTGGCGTGGAGGGCATAATTCAACCCTACGCAAATTAGTTTTGACGGACGGCAAACGGGTGGGCCCAGGCGCTCGGTTCCGCTGAGTACCGGGCAGGCCGATGCGTTCTCCTCCCACCATGCCTTCAGGCGCCGTAGGCCATCCCGGGCGAAGAAGTTTTCGTCGTAGTCCTGGCCGAAAGCCGAGACATCCCTCCATGCGCCATTTTCATCAATCAGCCCAGGTTGTTCAGCACCCGGGAGTCCAAATCGGATCAGTTTCATCAGGTATTCAGGTTTATAAATCCGCCATCAATCGGTACGTTAGTGCCAGTAATAAATCCCGCTGCATCCGAACAGAGGAACAAGGCCAGCTGGGCGACTTCCTCTGGCGTGCCCATCCTGCCGATGGGTTGGGAGCGCGACAGTTTTTCGAATATTTCCGCTTCCCTGCCGGGATAGTTTTTGGCAATGAAGCCCTCCACAAAAGGTGTGTGCACCCTGGCAGGCGCAAGGCTGTTGCAGCGGATGTTGTATTTCAGGTAATCGCGTGCCACAGTATAGGTCATGGCCATCACCGCTCCCTTGCTCATGGAATAGCCGAAGCGGTCCGGCAGCCCGACCACAGATGCGATGGAGCCCATATTCAGGATTACTCCGGCGCCCTGGGCCTGCATGTGGCCAATCACCGCATACATACCATTATATACTCCTTTTACATTGACTTCAAAGATACGGTCGAAGTCGGCTTCGGAGGTTTGGTCCAGGGTGCCTACCTGAGCGATGCCTGCGTTATTTACCAGGATATCCAGGCGGCCGGTTTCCTGTACAATATCGTTGATTAAAGCGACTACCTCTGTCTGGATGGTCACGTCCACTTTTCGCCCTGAAGCCTGCCCGCCGGATTGACGGATTGCTTCGGCGACACCTTCTGCTGCCGAAGCATTGAGGTCAAGGACAAAAACGTATGCCCCTGCTCTTGCAAATTCCCGGCAGATCGCTGCGCCGATCCCGCTGCCTCCACCGGTGATTACCGCTATCTTGCCGTCAATACGAATATCCATAGCGAAGCGTGATTAAGTCGTCCATCCAAAAATTCCGAGGCTTTATCCAGGTTAAGTCCCGGAATTTTACACCCGGCCATCCTTATTCGAAAGACCGGCCCCTACCTGCCGGTTGTCCTCCATTTCCTGCCATATCCTGCCTTCGGGATAAGCATAATCCCCGAGTGATTCCGGGCGCATCGTGATCGAATAGCCGGGCGCTTCCGGCGGCATATAACATCCATTTCTAATCTCCACTGGTTCGAGAAAATGTTCGTGGAGATGATCCACGTATTCGATGACCCTGTTGTGCAAGCTGCCGCTGATGGAGATATAGTCTATCATGGACAAGTGCTGGACATATTCGCATAAGCCCACGCCGCCCGCGTGCGGGCAAACGGGCACCCCAAATTTTGCTGCCATCAGCAATACGGCCAGGTTTTCGTTGACTCCCCCGAGCCGGCAGCTATCTATCTGGCAGTAATCAATGGCCCCTGCCTGTAGCAATTGTTTGAACATGACCCGGTTATGGCAATGCTCGCCGGTGGCTACCCCGATGGGCGCGAGGGCTTCCCGGATGGTGCGGTGGCCCAGGATATCGTCGGGGCTGGTAGGCTCTTCGATCCAGTGTGGGTCGAAAGGGGCCAGGGCCTTCATCCAGCGGATAGCTTCAGGGACATCCCATTTTTGATTGGCATCCATCATTAGCTTATGCTTGGGGCCGATTTCCTCCCGTAGGATGCCTGCCCTGCGGATATCGTCTTCCAGATTGGCCCCAACTTTCATTTTGAGGTGGGTAAAGCCCTCTGCCAGTGCTTCTCTGCTCAGGCGGCGTATTTTTTCATCGCTGTACCCCAGCCAGCCGGCAGAGGTCGTATAGGCCGGATAGCCGTTTTCCAGGAGATGGGCACGCCGTTCCGCTTTGCCCGCTTCCTGGTGCTTCAATATTTCAAGTGCTTCCTTCGGGGTAATCGCGTCTGTAATATAGGTGAAATCTACGCAGGCCACCAGTTCCTCCGGCGACATATCCGCCAATAGGCTCCAGAGTGGTTTGCCTTCGATTTTTGCGTAGAGGTCCCATACCGCATTCACTATTGCCGCCGTTGCCAGGTGAATGACCCCTTTTTCCGGCCCAAGCCAGCGCAACTGACTGTCGCTGGTGAGGCGCCGCCAAAAACCAGCCATATCACCGGCTAATTCTTCCATGTCCAGCCCAAGTACCAGATGGCTCATCGCCTCCAGGGCCCGCACGACAACCTCGTTGCCCCTTCCAATCGTAAAAGTTAACCCATGACCCTCCAGCCCAGCCGGATGATTGGTTTCCAGAATTACATAAGCTGCAGAGTAATCCGGGTCGGGGTTCATCGCGTCCGACCCATCCAACTGGCTCGAGGTCGGAAAGCGGATATCTTTGAAATGAATGTCGGTAATCTTTATGCCCATCAACATAATATTTCGAAATAATGAACAGTGCAAAACTATATTCCATTTAGGCGGGGTACAAACTCTAAATTTGCCAATTTTTCCAAAATATTTGCATATATCCGGATAATAAAGCAGAAAATGCAAATAAACTTGAGACGGGGAACGGGGCGATGCATGAAATACCTAAATCTGTTCTCAGAATGTTTGGTTCTATAGAGATTTTCGCTTATCGCGTTTAATGTGTATCCCACCAGTTCGGCAGGATTCGCCAGTAGGGGAGCGCACGCTGAGGATATGCGCCTTTTTCTCTCGATCCGAAGACTTTTTTTGGGGCCTATAGCCCTGCGCTATGGCCAAAAAAAAGCATCGTGCGAAATAAAAAGGATTATTTTATGCTTTGACGATCCTCTTTTTAGTAAATAAAATAAACAAAATAAATTTTAATATATTGAAATACAGTGTTTAATGAGAAATTTTTTAAAAAAAATTTCAACAAATCAAATTATTAGTCTTTGCCTTCTGGAATTTCCCGTTGCATCTTTACATCATCAAAGGGAACAAAAAGATGCTCCCGCAAAAAAGAGAAGTTTTCTACCTCGTTATAGTCCCTTAAGAACACTTTTCCAAAATTCGTTTGAAACACTATCCGATCATCCCTGTAAAATGCCGGGATGATCAAACAAAAGCGGAACGAGTCCTGTCGGTGGTAACGTCGGCAGGGCACCGTTCGCCCTCTAAATGAAGTTAGCGCCTCTTTACGGAGGTTTTTATAAGAATTAGGTCGTCTTTTTTTCATGAGATTATGATTTGTTATTGCATGAGGCCCTCGATGAGGGCTTTTTTTTTGCCCTTACCGAATGGAGCGATTAACTTTATGGCTTAATTGCTCAATCGTATGTATTATATTGGTTATGATGCGGGTTCTTCTTCTGTTAAGGCTGCGCTGATCAATGCTGCCAACGGTCTGCAGGTGGCCGTGGTGCAATCCCCCGATTTGGAAATGGGCATGGACGCCCCCAACCCGGGCTGGGCGGAACAAGACCCCGACCTTTGGTGGCGGCACCTGTGCCTGGCCACCCGAAAACTCCTTCAAGCCACCGCTATCAAAGCCGATGATATTGCCGGGGTCGGTATTTCCTATCAAATGCATGGACTGGTGATGGTGGATAGCGCAGGGAAAACCCTCCGCCCTGCGATTATCTGGTGCGATAGCCGGGCGGTGGAGATCGGCGATAATGCATTTTCTGCACTCGGCGCAGCGCACTGTCTTACCCATCTGCTCAACTCCCCGGGCAATTTTACTGCCTCAAAACTGCGCTGGGTTCAGGAAAATGAGCCCGGTATTTACCGCAATTGTTTTCGCTGTATGTTGCCCGGCGATTACCTGGCGATGCGACTGACGGGCGAAATGACCACGACGCCCGGGGGATTGTCGGAAGGGATACTCTGGGATTTCTCCGCAGACGCCCCTGCAGAAATGCTGATGTCGTATTACGCGATCGAACCTTCCCTTCTGCCCCCTCTGGTCAGAAATTTTGAGGTCCAGGGGCGTATTACCCCGGCAGCTTCTGAAGCAACCGGCCTTCCCGTGGGCATACCCCTGACCTACCGCGCAGGCGATCAGCCAAATAATGCGCTGTCCCTCAATGTACTCCATCCCGGCGAGGTCGCGGCTACCGGGGGCACCTCAGGGGTAGTGTACGGCGTATCCGACCGTCCGGTCTTCGATCCGCAATCGCGGGTCAATGGTTTCCTGCATGTCAACCATACAGCTGCTACACCGCGTATCGGTGTACTCCTTTGTCTGAATGGGGCGGGCATCCTCTATAGCTGGGTGCGCAGCCAGATTACCGGTAGCGACCTGAGCTACCGGGCAATGGAACAGATGGCCGCCACGGTACCGGCAGGAAGTGATGGACTGAGCATCCTGCCTTTCGGCAATGGCGCCGAACGCATCCTGGCCAACCGCGCGCCTGGCGCACATTTCAGCGGGCTTCAGTTTAATCGGCATACCCAGGCGCATATCGCGCGCGCCGCGCTCGAAGGTATCGCCTTTGCCCTGGCTTACGGTATGGAGATCATGCAAAATATGGGCATCACGCCCGACGTCCTGCGGGTCGGTAACGATAACCTCTTCCAGTCTGCGGTTTTCTCCCAAACCCTGGCCAACTGCGCAGGCAGCCGGATTGAAGTTTTTGATACGACCGGGGCTTATGGCGCCGCCCGCGCCGCCGCAGCCGGCGCCGGGGCATTTTCCTCCCTCGGCGAAGCAATGAATACCCTCCAGGCGATCACGCGGTATGCGCCGGAAGGGCCTCCCGCCGTAAATACAGCATTTGAACAATGGAAAGCGGCATTGGCGTTCGTCATGCAAACGGTGTAATATACATATATGGGGTTGTGTAAAAAGGCCGGAGGCTTTCTTTGGCGACTGACGCCGCCAATACACAACCCACTGAAAAACTTGATTACGTCGCTGCAGGCGGCGCGATATGAATAAGATTAAATTGCTGTTGAATAAAATTCCACATTATGTCCAATCCAACACCTGCACCTGTCCGCCTTGTACTGGGGGATCAAGAATTCTTCCCGGGTATCGGCCGGATCCTTTTTGAAGGACGGGAGAGCGATAACCCGCTGGCCTTTCGCTGGTATGACGAAAACCGAATGATCGGTGGTAAAACAATGAAAGAACACCTGCGCTTTGCCGTCGCCTGGTGGCACTCTTTTTGCGGCAATGGCAGCGACCCTTTTGGCGCACCTACCCGGATTTTTCCCTGGGCCGCTATATCCGATCCGATCGAACAGGCACGGCAGCGCATGGATGCGGGGTTCGAGTTTATTACCAAGATGGGGATACCATATTATTGCTTTCACGACTTTGACCTGGTGGCCGAAGGGGCTACGATAGGGGAGAGTGCACTGCGGCTCGGGCAGATCACCGATTATGCCCTGGAAAAGCAGCGGGCTAGCGGGGTAAAAGTCCTCTGGGGTACGGCATCGCTGTTTACCCACCCCCGCTATATGAACGGCGCTGCGACCAACCCCGACTTCAATGTCGTGGCCTGGGCGGGAGCACAGGTCAAAAACGCCCTCGATGCCACAATCAAACTGGGGGGCGAAAATTATGTCTTCTGGGGCGGCCGGGAGGGCTACCTCTCCCTGCTCAATACCAATATGCAGCGGGAACTGGAGCACATGGCCCGCTTCCTCCACATGGCCAAAGATTATGCCCGCGCCCAGGGCTTCACCGGTACCTTTTTTATCGAACCGAAGCCGATGGAACCCTCCAAGCATCAGTACGACTTTGACGCTGCTACCGTCATCGGATTTCTTCGGGAATTTGGATTGCAGGACGACTTCAAACTCAACATCGAAGTTAACCATGCAACGCTTGCCCTGCATACGTTCCAGCACGAGCTACAGGTGGCCGCCAACGCCGGTATGCTGGGCAGTATTGATGCAAACCGGGGCGACTACCAGAACGGCTGGGATACCGATCAGTTCCCGGTGAATGCTTATGAACTCACAGAGGCCATGCTGGTCATCCTTGGTGCCGGCGGTTTCCAGGGCGGAGGAATTAATTTTGACGCCAAAATCCGGCGCAACTCCACCGACCCCGCAGATTTGTTCTATGCCCATATTGGCGGTATGGATACTTTCGCCCGCGCTCTGCTCGCCGCAGATGCCATCCTCCGCGAATCGCCCTACCTCGAAATGCGCAAAGACCGCTATCGCTCCTTCGACGATGGGCCGGGGAGGGATTTTGAATTGGGAAAATTGGATCTGGAAGCACTCTACGCTATCGCCGGGGCAAATGGGGAGCCCACTCCTGTCAGCGGTAAACAGGAGCTGTTCGAAAATTTATTGAATAAATATCTTTAGGCTGATCATATTTTGTAATTGTCCGGTTAACCATGGATTTTTGAAATTGCAGCACCCTGATTGCGGATATGCAGGGTAGTCACTGCGTTTTCACCAAAGACATTTTCCATGAGCAGGGTATATTTTTTAATGGTGTTTGCCGGTAGAAAAGTCAGGATGGTACCGGCGAACCCTCCGCCATGGACACGGCACGCGCCTTCGCCAATGGACGCGATAAAACGCTCGCTGAGGGCGAGGGCAAGGGAGACGCCTTGCTCGCGGGGCTGAGCGGGCGGATACCCGTTTTGAAGCCAGCGGAAAGAGGAGGCACCAGATTCGCGCACCAGGGAAAGGAACCCGCGGAAATCGCCTGATTCCAGCGCTGCGACCTGTGCCTCAACGCGTTGATTTTCTTCAAGGAAATGCATGGCGCGCAGGATGGCCCGGTCGCCACAGCGTTGGCGCAAAAGGGGTAGATTTTCCATCAGTGCTTCCCAGGTGATTTTTCTTAGCCAGGGCTGCCCTAGTGCGCGGGCAATGGCCTTCATCTCTGCCGGCACCGCTGCATAATCTGCGGTGAGGTCGGCATGGTTACCCCCTGTGTTGACTACTGCCAGTCGGTAACCTGTAGCGGCAAAATCGAAGGCTACCTCCCGGATGTAGGCCTGGATGGGGTCTTCGAAATCTATATAGACGATACCGCCAATGGCGCAGGCGGTCTGGTCCATCAATCCACAGGGCTTGCCAAAATAGGAATTCTCGGCATACTGCCCAATCTGCGCAATCGTCGCGGGGGGGATAGCACCTCCATTATAGAGGTGGTTGAAAATTGTGCCAATAAGGACCTCAATAGAAGCGGAAGAACTGAGGCCGGAGCCATGCAGCACTTCGCTGTGGATCCAGGCGTTGAAGCCTCCGGTGGAATATCCAAGCTCCCGGAAGCGGGCGGCGATTCCGCGGATCAGCGCTGTGGTGCTGCCAGCTTCGCCAGGCACCGCTTCCGGTTGCCCGAGGTTTACCCGGTATGGGCCGGGATAACCCTCAGAATAAACAGTGATCCAGGGGTTACCCGAACTCCCGGCAGCAGCTACGGCATCCAGGTGGATACTGCCGGCAAGTACCCTGCCCTGATTGTGGTCGGTATGGTTGCCGCCAATTTCCGCCCTGCCCGGTACGCTGAAAAAGCACATCGGAGGAGAATCGAAATACCGGGTATATGCGGCCCCGATACGCGCATAGCGGGCACGCTGATGCGCATGGTATTCCATCGGATATAATGCCTCCCATGTCATAGTATTGCGTTTTCACACATCGGCAAAGCAACTGCATTGAATATGCCCGCGTCAGCTGCTTCGCGATGCCCTTTGCCTGCACCGCAGTTTACCTGGGGTAGTTACTTCCACTGTTGTTGCGTTCGCCACCCCCTGCACCGGCAAGATTGCGGAAGGTGTAGGTAAACCCAAGGGTGAAATAGCGTCCCAGCGAGAGCGTGCGCTCGTTGAGCGTGTAGTTGAGATCATTGACGATATTGATGCCCTGGTTGCGGTTGAGCAGGTCAAATACCGACAGGCGCAGTTGCCCTTTCTGGTCTTTCATCACAAAAACGTTCACATATGCGTTCCAGATCGGGATATCGGTATTGAAGTCATCCGTGATTCCTGTATAGACGGCATAGTTCATATTGGTACCGATGTTGAACCTGTTTTTGACTATGGGCACCATGACATTCGCTGTATAGGTGTGGTTAATGAAGTCGCGGTTTTGCTCAGTGGCTACGGAATAGGTAGTATGTGTAAAGCGCAGGCGCGCCCCGAGCGACCAATCCACGAGTTCCTTGCGGTAATTTTCCAGACGGAGCCCTACGTTAGGAATGCTGTTAATGGTCCAGTTCGATTTTGTATCAATGAAAGTAACCCCGCGGCTCCAGTTATACCCCAGATCGAGATTGATATTCATCTTGATGGGGCGGATGCGGGTACCAAAAGAGAAACTGCTATTGAGGCGGTAGTCGTCATCTACGTTTACCGGTTTAGTGGTCGTTACAAAATTATTATCAATGGTCTGAGCGTTGCGGATGCGGTCCTTGGTGTAGGTAAAGTTCAGAAAACCAAAGATATTGGTGAAGTTAAACTGATTGAAGGAGCCGATGTTGAGAAATGCGGAATGGGAGTATTCCGGCTTGAGGTTGGGATTGCCTTCATAGATACTGAGCGGGTTGGTATTGTCGGCTACCGGCTGTAGTTGCTGGATAGAGGGCTCCTGGATATTGGTACGGTAGTTCATGTTGATGAACTTGGAGGGCTTGAACTGCCAGCGCATACGGAAATTGGGCAGGACGGCGGAGAAGTCTCGGCGGATTACGGTCTCACTGAGCAGCAGGGTGCCATCAAGGAGGCTTTGCTGGTAGTTGGCGCCGAGAGAGGCATTTAATTTTTCATTGGCAAAGCGCCAGTTGAGCCCGCCCTGGTGGTAACTGAACGCGACTTCATATTGGTTGGTCAGCCCGACGTTGAGTTCCGGCTCAATAAAACCGAAATAATCGTACACTTCCCGGTTGAAATCGTTATTGTTGAGCTGGTAGTTATAGACGAATTCGAGGAAGTGGCTGCCGCCGGCAGGTTCCACAAAGGAAAAGCGGCCTCCGTAATTAAAGCGGTTATTGGTTTGGAGGAAATTCTGGTTCAGGGTATCCCTTCGTGGGATTCCGGTGAAAAAGCCGTTGAAGGAATTGTTGAATCCATCGGAGTCATCATTGCCTGCCGCGAGGGTAAGGTTAGCGGAGAAATTCCTGCCGCGCTTGCCGAAGCGCTTGCGGTAGAGGAGGTTGGTGTTGAGGTTGAGGTTTGTGCCATCGGAGGTGTTGTCGCGGTTACTTTCGTTCGTCAGTTTCTGGAAGTTGTTGAGGCTTTCCGAGGTGCTGAGCATGGAGTAGTCGGTATTGGAGAAACTCCCCCTTGCTACGATACGGATATTCTGGGTGGAATCAATTTTATGTTCCAGGGTGAGGTTGATGCAGTGGCTACCGGTGATTGTGGTTTGGTCGCTGGTATTATTGGTGAAAAAGCTGCTGTTGTTCAGGAAAGTCTCCTGGGCGCTGATGCGGTTGAAGTTGCGGTCGGCCAGGGAGAAAAAGTAGCTGCTTTGCAGGTCTGTTTTTCCGCCAATACTGCGGTTGAAATTTAAGCCTCCGGCATAGGTTTCGATAAACCCGGTGCTGGGGCCACCGGAAATCGGGATTCCGGAGCTATTGCCGCCGCCGAACCCGCCGCCGCCGCCGCCGAAGCTCATTACCCGCATCATGGAACTACCGCCGCCGGAGCCGCCCCTTCCACCACCACCACCACCGGTGAACCCGATATACTCGTCCATGGTGAAGCCTTCCTGGTTGGTATTGTTGCCCATACCGATGAAGGAGACCTGCTGGTTTTTGCTGAAACTGTTGATGGAGAGCTTACTTTCGAAGCGACCCTGCTCACTGGAGGGCAGATCGGGGGCGGGGCCGCCAGCCACAGTCGCATTCCCGAAATATCCCCTCCTTCGATCAGCGCGCAGGGAAATATTAATGGTTTTCTCGCGGTCACCGTCATCTACCCCCGAGAATTCGGCCTGATCGGAGAGTTTATCGAAAATCTGAACTTTGTCAATGGCATCTGCAGGAAGGTTTCGGGTAGCCATTTTGGGGTCCCGTCCAAAAAATTCTTTCCCGTCCACGAGGATACGTGTGACGTTCTGCCCCTGGGCTTTTACCGTTCCGTCGGCTTCTACCTCTACGCCGGGAAGGCGTTTCAGGAGGTCTTCCACAACGGCATTCGGCTGCGTTTTGAATGCGACGGCGTTATATTCTACCGTATCTTTCCTGATATTGAGTGGGTTAGCTTCTCCTTCCACGACTACCTCCGAAAGTACTTCACTTTGTTGTTCGAGCCGGATACTGCCCGCATCTATGCTTTCTTCCGCACCACTGATACTGATCGCTTTCTGGAAATTCTGGTAGCCCAGGAAGGAGATTTGCAGAATATATTCCCCTTTTCCGGTTTTAGATAGGGCAAACTCCCCTTTATCGTCCGTGAGCGCGAATGTCGTGAGCACCGAATCAGTGGCCTGGAGTAGCATCACCGTGGCCATGGGCAGTGGGTTGTTTTCGTTATCTTTTACTATACCCTTAATACTGGCCGATTTGTTCTGGGCGAACGCAGTCGCCACAAACAGGAACAGAAGTGGCACAGTAGATAAAATTGATTTCATAAAATACTTTTATTAAAAAAATTACGACGATTGTTAGCACTTTGAAGGGGTTGTGTGAAAAGCTCCGAAAGCAATATTCTTTGGCGTCAAATACTTCCAAAGGACTTGGGAGCCAACCTCTCCAAGAAAAATATTCACATTCCCATCTTTCGATGCAAAGGTAAAGCCCTAACAATTGTCGGACGGTTAAGTTGGATTGATTTAAGGTTAAAAAAGGTTAAGGTGGGCTTTTGTTTTTCAGGCCACTTCAATATTGTCCTGGAAAAAGAGTTTCCCGGTATCGAGGTCGAAGGCACAAAGGGCGCCCATGCTGGTATCGTAGGAATAGACACAGCCGGCATCAATATTGAGCACGCGCCGCAGGGGCAATTGGCGCGCCATGGCGGTGATGGCAGATTTCCCGATGGGAGTGTGGCCATGGACGATCAGCCTGGGCCCGAGCCATTCGTATTGAATGCTGGAATACCAGTTGCGGATCCAGATCATCTCATTTTCGCCCTGGAGGGGGTCCTGTAGATTGAAATTCAGCCCGGCATGTACGAGGACGTAATCGGGGATTTCCAGGTATAGCGGAAGGTCGTTAATGAAGCGGAGGTAGGATTCAGGGATATCGCGAGGATTTGTGGTGCCGAAGCTGAGCAGGGATTCTACGCCGCCATTGGACAAAAAAACCGGGAGGTGCCGTGGGTTTGCGATGGCATTTAAAAGCATCTGCTCGTGGTTGCCGCGCAGGCAAAATACCTGGTGCCCGCGCTCCCTGAGCGCGATAATGCAGTCAATAACCCCTTTGGAATCCGGTCCGCGGTCAATATAATCACCGAGCAGGAAGAGCTGATCTTCTTTTTCCAACGACAAGCACTCCAACAGCGATTCAAACGTTCTCAGACATCCGTGGATGTCGGATATAGCGAAACGGCGCATAATAAAAGAGGTTTAGATCCTGAATAACGGGGTTAGCGTATCATCGGATCAGGGATACATCGCCCCTCCGGACAAATTCCTGCCCATCCGGGAAGCGCAAAACGATATTATAGACATATACTTCTGAAGGAGCTTCTTTGCCACCAATTTTGCCATTCCAGCCATTGGCTTTATCGTCGTTGTTATAGACGAGCTGGCCCCAGCGGTTCCATACCCGGAATTCAATGATATCCACATTACCTGTGAAAACGACGTTGAAAAAATCGTTGGTACCGTCGCCATCCGGAGTGAAGGCGTTGGGCACGTCAAATTCGGGCAGCTTTACCCGTATCGGCGGCGTGACCGAGGTGACCTCGCAACCATTGGTGGTGCGGATGGTCAGGGTATAGGTTGTCGGGTCTTTAGTAGGCTTATGGGTCACGCTGTTGCCGGTGCCCGGGATATCCACGCCGTTTGCTTTCCAGAGATAGGTGACCCCACTGGGATTAGGCGGCGTGGTAATTGCACCTACTGTGATGGAATTCCCCAGCGGCAGGCCTTCCGCTGGCGCTTCCGGCGGGTTGTAAGTGAAACCGTTGATGACCGGCACCTGGTCAACGGTGACGACCACGGATTTCGTGATCGTGCCACAGTTTTGCCCCCAGGTATAAATCATATTGAATACGGTCGTCTGGCGGAGGTTATTGACCGTGACGGTGGGGCCTGCGCTGGAACTCTGGCCGTTGTTCCAGGTCCATAGAAAGCTTTGATTTACCCCTGATGCTGCGGATCCCGTAGCGGTAAGGGTGATATTCTGCCCCGGGCAGAGGCGCTGTGCGGCAGGCACAGTCACATCGGAAGGCTGTATGACGTTGATGGTGGTCGTTACACTGACCGCAGGGCAATTGCCGCGCTGTGCAGTGAGGGTATAGGTCGTATTGGTCGTGGGTGCGACCCTCAGACGGGCGATCCGGGCATCGAGGGCGGGGATTTGCGGGGATACCCACCGGTAGCTTACCCCTGGCTCGGGATTGGCGAGGAACAGGGTGATCGAATCCCCCCGGCAGATTGTCGGGTTGATGGGTACGGGCGTCTGTGGGACGCTCAGCACAGTGATATTGACCGATTTGGAAGTGGGGCAGCCCTCTTCTGTAACGGTAATGGTATAGGCCGTTGAGTTGATGGGGGTGACACGGGGGTTTTTACACTCCAGGCAGGATATATTTTGTTCAGGGCTCCATTTGATATCGCCTTTACCTTCGAAGGTGGCCAGGAGTTGTACGCTCTCCCCGGGGCATATCACCGGATCGGCGGGCGTTATCGTGATGACCTTAGGTTTGATGACCGGAATGAGGATCTCCGCGGTATCAATACAGCCGCCGATACGTGTCTCCCGGAAATACAGGGTGGTATCCTGGGTGGTAATGACCATATTCCAGAGGCTGTCTGGCGTTTCGAAGCCTTTACTGGGGAACCATTTGTGTTTGATCCCGGGAAAAAGGAAAGGTTCAAAGGTTTCGGATTTGAGGGTCACGACCTGCCCCTGGCAATAGACCTCTTTTTTTGGATCGGATTCGATTCGGAGCGCTGGCAGGGAATCCACTTTTACAAAAACAGAATCCACGATCCGGCACCCTCCGCTGACGAAGGTGGCATAATACGTCGTATTGATTTTTGGTGCCACGTCCACGCTGAGCTTCAGGGTGTCCCGGAGGCTGCCATCGGCGGATGACCAGCGCAGTCCTGCGCCGCTACCGGTATTGGTAGTGGCCGACAGCTTCAGCGTTGAACCGAGGCAGTGTTCTACGGTATCTGCCTGGGCAAGGTCCACCCTCGGTGGGGCGATGGTCACCGTGACTGTTTGCCGGACTTCGCAGCCGGTCAGGTTAAGGACAGCGGTATAAGTCGTGGTGAAAGATGGCGTAGCGGTCACCAGCTCCCGGTCCGTGGAGCTTAGCCCATCGGCAGGGCGCCAGGTGAGGCCAAAGCCACGGGTATTGGTATTCGCTTTCAGTCGTACCGGTGTACCCCTGCATACGGACAGGGTGTCGGGCAAAGTCAGGGTCAGGGTGGGGCGGGTAAAAATGACGGTTGACGTATCCGTGAGGCGTTTCCCGCCTATTATTCCACTCAGCACGATCCGCAGCACCCTGCCGCCGGGCCCTTTTACTTTGACTGTATCCTTTTGTGGGGTAGCCAGTAGGGTATCCGGGGAAGACCACTGGTACCCGGTACCGCCCGTAGCGAGCAGGAGCTGGGTACTATCGGAACAGGCATATATCGTGTCGGCGTCCGGAAAAATTTTGATAGACTGTGCACCCAGTGGCGATATGCCCGGGAGGCCCAAAACGGCGATTGCCAGTAAGACGGAAAGCCGGAAGAGTCGCTTCATCTGCATAATTTTTTCGATATTGCGAAAGGTAGTGATTCCCGTTCAATAACAGGGAATCTAAGCGTTAAAATAACGTGGCCGGATTATTTTTCGTTCACACATTTTTCCAGGGCATCCCTCACTTCCCCGATTTGGACATAACCAAAATCGTTTCCCCAGCTATGGTTGATGTAATTAATGATATTGGCGATTTCGAAATCGCTTAATTTCGGGATTGCCGGCATGGGTTGCCCGGGGGCCTGCCCATTGACGGCGGGGCTGCCCGCCAGCCCGTAGCGGATCGCACAGGCCACTGCGCCGGGCTGTTTTGCGACCAATTCCGAACCTACAAGCGCCGGGATGTTCCCGCCCAACCCACTGCCATCGGGCATGTGGCAATTGGAGCAGAAATTCGCATACAGGATTTCGCCCTGCCGGAAAGACTTTTTTCCGCAGGAGCCGGAGAGTCCCGCAGTAATGGCGAACAGCAAAAGGGTAGCCTTCCAGACCGTTATTGCCTGCAAGCGGAATCTCTTAGGGTGCATGATCAGTACGTTTTGGTCATCGCTGTCGGGATGACCAGGATGAAATCGCCCTTGTTTTTATTTTCTGCCGAGAGGCTGGTGATATTCTCCTGTTCTACACTGGAGATGGTAACGAATTCCGCCCTTGGGGCATATTTTTTGAGGTACCATACCGTCCCCTCTTTACCATCGGAGTGATATGAACCGTTGAAATGGATGAACAACCTCCCTTTTTCCAGGTGCTGTGCGATGAAATATCCCATCGTGGCATCTTTTGAAGCCTGCGATTTCGGGAAATTCTCATTTGCGCCGCCACCGCCATGGCCGGCCATCATTTCCATCATCTGCTGGTAGCCGGGGAGTTTTAAATCCACTTCGATCGGGAGCGGCGCGATGAGCGATTTCCCTGCATCCGATATCTGGCCCAGGGACTCCAGTCCGCTGCGAAAAACCAGGTTGGCATAGCGCCTGGGGATATTGGTGCCGATAAATGCGATTTTCTTTGATTTGGCAAATTCTACCAGGGGTTTGTAGTCCGTGGCGTAATTTTTCCACAATTTGGCCTCTTCTTCAAAATTTTTCTGGGAAATCTGCCCGGCGAGGTATTCGTCGAGCAGCAACTGGTCATCCCGCTCAAACATCTCCGCTCCGAGGGTTAGCTTACCATTTTTCCGGTCGAACAAATCCCGCGTCGCCTCCAGTTGCAGCCAATGGCAGACAGGGTTGTTGTGTTGTTCTCCGAAAAACAAAACATCGGCCTTCTGCGCAGCTTTGAGCAAATCGCCATATTCGGCTTCCTTGCCGTCGGCATGGAAAAGCCGGTAGGCAGGTTTGTCCTGTGCGCCTAATAAAATCGAAAAAAACATCGTCGGGAAGAACATCCATTTTTTCATTGTAAAGCTTTTTGGCTGCGGTCGTCGCGTTTTTCCGCGTTTTAACCGCAAATTTTTACAAAAGTAATGATTTTGCGTAAAAGACTGCTGATCAAAAAACCAATGTACCTATATCGTGTTAAAGAAATACTGGTTACAAGAGAAAAAAACCGGTACTTTATTTATGGACCGCAAAGCGATAGTTTGGTTTCGGAACGATCTTAGGTTGTACGATAATGAGGCGCTCACAGAAGCACTCCGGCACACCACTGAAGTATATCCGGTTTTTGTATTCGACGAGCGCGTATTCCTGGGGCGCACGCGCTTTGGGTTCAGAAAAACCGGTAGCTTCCGTACAAAGTTTATCATCGAAAGTGTCCATGACCTGCGCATGTCCCTGCAGGCCCTGAATGGGGAGCTGTATGTCCGCGTAGGTAAACCGGAAGAGGTCATCGCCCAGATCGTGCGCGAAACGGGTGCGAGCTGGGTATTCTGCAACCGGGAAAGGACCCGCGAGGAAGTGGAAGTACAGGATGCCCTCGAAAAAAATATCTGGGCACTGGGGCAGGAAGTCCACTTTTCACGCGGTAAAATGTTGTATCACACCGCCGACCTTCCCTTCCCCGTTCAGCATACCCCGGATGTATTCACGCAATTCCGGAAAGAATTGGAAAAATTCGTCCATGTAAGGGATCCCCTGCCTGCGCCCACCCAGCCCTTTGCCCAGCGCTCCTGTACCCTCGAGCCAGGCGAAGTCCCGACGGTCGAGGATCTGGGCCACGAGCCCTTCGGCGAAGACAACCGCGCAGCCCTGCGTTTCAAAGGGGGCGAATCGGAAGGGCTGAAGCGCCTGCAGTATTACCTGTGGGAAAGCAACCTCGTGAAATCTTACAAGGATAGCCGGAACGGGATGCTCGGCGGCGATTACAGCTCTAAATTCAGCCCGTGGCTGGCCAATGGTTGCCTTTCCCCGAAACAAATCTATAAGGAGTTAAAACGCTATGAGGCAGACAGAGGCGGCAACGAATCCACCTACTGGCTCTTCTTCGAATTGATGTGGAGGGACTTCTTCAGGTTTATGGGCAAAAAGCACGGCGATAAAATATTCCTGAAAGGCGGCCCCAAAGGCCAGGCCGACCCACGCTGGCAGGACGACCCCGTCCGCTTGCAGCGTTGGATTGACGGAGAAACGGGTATCCCCTTCATTGACGCCAATATGCTGGAATTAAAACATACAGGGTTCATGTCTAACCGCGGCCGGCAGAATGTGGCCAGCTTTCTCGCGAAAGACCTGTTCGTGAACTGGCAGATGGGGGCCGAATATTTCGAGTCTATGTTGCTCGATTACGACCCCTGCAGCAACTACGGCAACTGGAACTATGTGGCAGGGGTGGGGTCCGACCCCCGCGAAAACCGCTATTTCAATATCCTTACCCAGGCCCGGCGCTATGATCCCGATGGCACCTATGTCAAACACTGGATCCCCCAGCTCGCCCCCCTCCCGCCCGAAAAAGTCCACCAGCCTGAACTGCTCTCTTTCTCGGAGCAACAATCCCTCCGGGTGCATATCGGCGGGAATTATCCTAAACCGCTGGTCAATACCCGAAAATGGCAAAAAGGATGAGTGTTTTGCCGCCTCCGGCAGCAAAAGAAAGTTTCGGGCGAATACTGTTTTCGATGATTTTACTTCGCAAAATCATCGAAAACAGTGTTCGCCCGAAATATTATTTGGCGACCTCAGCCGCCAAATGAAGGCCTCCGGCCTTTTTACACAACCCCAAATATTCGCTCGCAGCGAATACCGCCAAGGGATTTGTGAGTCGGCTTCATCTGAAAATATTATTTTGCCGCTGAAGGCGGCAAAATGAAGGCAGTGACGAAAAGGAAATTCCGGCATCCTATTGCATATATCCAATAAATATTGGTATTTTTATCAAAAATCAACCTCATGAAAAAGGTGTTTTCCCCATTTTACGTCAGGCTGACAGCAATCCTGACGCTGCTCGTGACCGTACTTTCCTGTGCGGTGAACCCCGTAACTGGTAAAAAAGAACTGATGTTCATGAGCGAAGAGGCAGAGATCGCCATGGGCTTCCAATACGACCCGGAGGTGGTTGAGACATTCGGGCTTTACGAGGATGCGCGCCTGCAGGCGTTCATCAGCGAGAAAGGGGGGCAGATGGCGGGTATTTCCCACCGTCCGCAGCTCAAGTATAGTTTTAAGGTACTCGACTCCCCGGTAGTAAATGCCTTCGCCGTGCCGGGAGGGTACGTCTATTTCACCCGGGGCATCCTGGCACATTTCAGCAACGAGGCGGAGTTTGCAGGGGTGCTCGGTCACGAAATCGGGCATATTACGGCGCGGCACGGTGCCCGCCAGCAAACTACGCAGATGCTTGGGCAGCTCGGACTACTCGTGGGGATTGTCATTTCCAAAGATTTTGCACAATTTGCAGATACGGCTTCAGACCTTCTGGGCGTCCTGTTCCTCAAATTCAGCCGGGAACACGAAACAGAGTCCGACCGGCTCGGCGTGGAGTATTCCACCAAAATCGGTTATGATGCGCACAAAATGGCCGATTTCTTCCAAACCATCAAGCGGCTCAGCGGCGATGAGGGCGGGTTGCCAACTTTCCTTTCCACCCACCCGGACCCCGTGGACCGGTACAATAGTGTCGGAAAATTAGCGGACGAGTGGCAGTCTAAGACCAACAGTACAGCTTTTGCCGTAAACCGCGACGAATACCTCCGCATGATTGACGGGATCGTCTATGGCGAAGATCCCCGGCAGGGATATGTCGAAAATAATGTGTTCTACCATCCCGAACTCCGCTTCCAGTTTCCCCTGCCTGCCGGATGGAAAGTCGAGAATATGCCGACAGCGGTGCAAATCGCACCGGCAGATGGAAAAGCATTGCTGCTGTTTAATTTTGCTATGGAAAAAGACCTCGCCTCCGCCGCCCAGGCAACAATAACAAAGGACTCCCTTCGCCTGATTGACCGCCGGGAACTGACGGTGAACGGTCTGGATGCTATCGTCATGAATGCCGAACTTCCTAAACCTGAGGAAAATACCGCGATCCGCCTGCTGATTTACCTGATCCAGCATCAAAATAATATCTATCGCTTCTACGGCATGTCGTACGCACAGGATTTCGGCACCTATCGCCTCCTTTTTCAAAATACGATGCGGGGCTTCCGGGGCCTGACGGATTATTCAAAAATCAACGTCCTGCCCGAGCGGATTAAAATCCGGGAAGTCGCCGTCTCCGGTACCCTGGCAGATGCCTTCCGCTATTTTAATGTGGACCCTCAACGATTCAATGAACTGGCGATTGTCAACGGAATGGAACTCACCAGCCCGGTATCGGGCGGGATGCTGATAAAAACAGTCGTCCGGTAATGAAAATACAACCCCTGTTTTTCTTGGTAGCATTGACCATCCTGCCGGCCTACGGACCGCTGTGCGCCCGGCAGGCCCCGCTGCTGCCCTCAGATTCGTTCACCGTCTGTTTTTTTTTTGCTGGAAGACTGCATGATTACCCAGGCCTACACCGATGTCATGCAATCGTTGTATAACGAGTATGCCAACGATAGCATCGGCTTCTGGGGAGGTTTTCCCAATCCAGTCTCTGCGGATACTTCCGTGAAGGCATTCGTAAAAAAGTACGGGCTGCCATTTACCTGCTCAATCGAAGGGGCTGATCAACGGGCCAGGGCCTTTGGGGTGACGGTGACCCCTGAAGTTGTCGTGTTTGACGAAACTGCGGGCAGGGTGCTTTATCAGGGCAGGATAGATAACCTTTTTGAACGGGTGGGCAAGCGCCGTAGGGTCGTGACCCTCCATGAGCTGAAGGATGCACTGGATGCAATACGTAATAATATCCCCGTACCTGTTGCCCGTACGACTGCAGTGGGCTGTTTGCTGAATTAAAGTATTGACTGAAAACTCAATCCAAATGCGGAATTTATACTTTTTCCTGCTGACCAGTGTCGGGATGCTGTCGCAATCGGAGGCTTCCTCCCAGACGCCTACCTGGGCCGAGGATGTTGCCCCGATTGTCTATAAGCACTGCACCTCCTGCCATAGGAGAGGGGAGATCGGCCCATTTCCCCTGACGAGCTACCAGGAGGCTGTCGGTTGGGGGCAGATGATCCGGTACGTGACAGGGATACGCTATATGCCGCCCTGGAAACCCGATGAAAAATTTGGGGCCGAATATATAGGGGAGAATTATCTCAATGATCAGCAGGTCGCAACAATCAAAGCCTGGGTGGACGGTGGGATGCCACGGGGTAACATCGCCAGGGAGCCGGCTGCACCGGTATTCCCGGAAGGTTCACAGATCGGTAAGCCGGACCTGGTCCTTTCATTTGCAAAAAAACATATCCATATCGGAGATAATAAAGACGAATACAGGTATTTTATAATCCCTACCGGCCTTAAAGAATCCAGAGACCTCGTAAGCCTTGAGATGCGGCCCAGCAACCGGAAAATCGTCCACCATGCGCTGATCTGGGCAGATACGACCGGTATCGCAGCAGTATTGGATGCATTGACTCCGGACTATGGCTACGCCCCCCCCGGCAACCTGATCAACCTCGCACAAGTGAGCCTGGCAAGCCTGCAGCTCCCCGGGTATGCCCCAGGCTCAAGACCGCACGTCTTCAGCAATGGTATGGCCGTAAGACTGCCCCCCAACAGCGACCTTGTGGTACAGGTACATTACGCACCAACTACGACCAATGAGCCCGATTCTTCTACATTCAACCTGTTCTTCGCAGATAAGCCGGCAAAACGTTACATCAATGCCTTTGCCATGCTGACCGGCACGCTGCGCAACGGCCCCTTTGTCATCAACGCGAATACCGTGAAGGAATTCCATGGGGTATATAAAACGCCCATTGACATCAGTCTGGTCGGAATTGCCCCGCACAGCCATCTCCTGGGGAAAAACTGGCGTGTTTTTGCAATTACACCTGCCAGGGACACGATACCGCTGGTCCACATCCGCGACTGGGATTTTAATTGGCAAGGGGCATATTATTTCAAAAAAATGAAATACCTGCCCAAAAATACCGAGATACACGCTTATGCCACTTATGACAATACCACCAATAACCCGCTCAACCCCAATAATCCGCCCAAAAAGGTGACCTGGGGCGAGGGGACGACGGATGAAATGTACTTTCTCCCCATCGCTTTTGTCCCGTATGAACCTGGAGATGAAAATCTTAATATGGACAGCCTCGCGACAAGAGCAACCGAGGTGTTCCATTTTAGTGAGGATAAATTATATCCGATCGCACCGAACCCCGTACGGGGGCCTTTGCGTATCGGATTTACACTTGCCAATGCTGCCGATGTCACCCTCGAAATCTACGATATGCAGGGCCGCCTGGTCGAAGCCCTCATCCCCGGCCTGAAGGTTATGCCGGGCCAGCATACGATCGATTGGGACTCTTCCAGACTGCCAGCAGGCGTGTATCAGGCCGCTTTACGCGTTAAAGGTAAACTGCAGGCGCAAAAGATCGTGGTCCCCTGACCGGCCCCACCTCCCGGAAGCCGTCTGAGGCAGCATAAAGGCCCTCTCCTCCTACAGTAGGGGTCTCATATACGCCATTTTCTGTACTACGGAGACCGCCGCAATCTCGCCGCTGTTATTCCGGTCACGAACGATAATCCTGACCAGTACAATCCCTTTTTTGCCCGGTGAGGTAACGACGATTTCCCCAGGCAGCGGCGTATATTCCTGGCCTTTCCGGATAATGATAAGATCGGCTTTCGTCCCTTTGACCTGTTTATTGTTGAGGACATAATAATTGTCCGTATTCCAGCCATACAGCGACAGCGACCAATAGTTGCCCGTAGTCGGGATTTCGCAATGAATACGCACGGGATGATCGGAAACGTCATAAAAGCCAAAGGAGGTTGCGATATCCGGGTTGTCAATAGGGACTTTATCCGTTCCTGCCATGCGTATTGACGCGTGGAAGAGCTGGTTGACCTTTTCTGACCGCCAGTTGCCGGAGGTACTGAAAACGCTGGACAGCAAACGGTTGGTCACCAGGTGCGGGATTGCGACCATTGCTCCGAAATGGAGGACTGCGCCGAGCACCAGGGTCAACGCCCCCCAAAACAATATTTTTTTCATCGGCAATTGATTTTGGTGATTGTTGGGAGTTCGGCAGCGGCGATGTTATTGCGGAATGCATCGGAGGGGCCGTAGCATCGGAGGCAAAGCGCCAATTGGCCCCCTTTCTGGCAACTGGGGAGCCAGTTCATGTATTTTGCCTCGGGGGTGAGGTAGATTGTGAAAGTATAGTTATTGGTAAATTCCGCGGTATTTGAGTTCAGAGAATAGCGGTTGATCGGATTGTTGATAAAATGCAGGTCTTCATAAGCGGCGATACTCCACCAGCGGGCGTCGGGTTCGGCGCCCTCGATTTTATAATCGCAGTTGCAGTCGAGCGTTTGACCTTCGCTATCTTCAAAAGCCAGAAAATAGATTACCTCCGAGCTGTTGAGCGCCCAGGGGGCATTGAGGGCTACCCAGGCGCGCAGGTAAGTGTCGGCCTTCCCGCTGCCGGTCTCGGCGTTGGTTTGCCATGGGCCGATCGTTATTTTTCCCTTACCGCTGTTTTTCAATGCCAGGGAAGTCGCTCCGGTGGCAAGCAGGCAGGCCAGTAAGACGCTGATAATCGGGAAAAGGTATTTTTTCATTTATTACCAGGTTGAACGATCTCGAAATCCTCTTTTTTCTTGCTGTCTGCGACCATTTTCCGAACGTCGGCGAGGAGTTGTTTTGCATCGAACACCACGCCGTCCTTGATGGTATATTTTACCCCGCCGGTACGCACGACTTCATTATTTTCGTTGAGCTGGACGGCGCCGGTGCCATACAGCACCTGCAGGTTTTGCAGGGGGTTAGCATCCACTACGACCATATCGGCGAGCTTGCCCACCTCTACGGTGCCGATTTTATCGGCCACGCCCAGCGCTTCGGCACCATTGAGGGTAGCGGAGCGGATGACCTCGAGCGGATGGAAGCCGGCTTCGCGGAGCATTTCCAGCTCCCGGATATAGGCAAATCCGTAGAGTTGGTAGATAAACCCGGAGTCTGAACCGGCGGTTACGCGGCCACCGCGGTTTTTAAATTCATTGACGAAGGCCATCCAGAGGCGGTAATTTTCTTTCCAGGACACCTCTTGTTCGGTGCCCCAGGAGTGCCAGTAGGAGCCGTGGGAGATACGGCTGGGCCAGTAGAAGCGCCAGAGGGAGGGAAGGGTATATTCTTCGTGCCACTCTGCCCTTCGCGCGCGCATGAGGTCGCGGTTGGCCTCGTAAATATTGAACGTCGGGTCCAGGGTAAAATCCAGGTCCAGCAGTTCTTTCATCACGTTATTCCAGTGATTGGAGTAGGGTGGGGCGGCCTGTTTCCAGAGCTTGCCGGCGTTTTCGAACCGGTGTTGTTCATTTTGATAATTGTAGTCGGGCGGATAATCCTGCACGGTGCGGTCCTGGAAGAGTGCCTCGGGCAGGCCATACCAATGTTCCATGGTGGTGAGTCCGGCACGGGCAGACTGGAGGACATTCCACCGCCCGACATCCATTTGAGCATGGTGACAGGCGGAGCGCAGGCCAAGTTTTTTGTTTTCGTCCAGTGCGGCGGTCATGATATCCGGCGGTGCCCCAAAAAATTTGATCCCGTCGGCACCGCGGTCGCGGTTTTGCCGTACCCATTCGCGGGCCTGCTCGGGCGTAGTAATAGGTTCTTTGGCCCGTGAGCCAAAAGCCGTGTAGGCGAAAATACGCGGGGCGGTGATTTCATTTTTGGCGCCGCGTGTTTTATGTTCCAGCACCCAGTCGAGTCCGTTACCTGCCGAGGGGTCGCGGATGGTAGTGATTCCATGCCCCATCCAGAGCTTGAAGACGTATTCTGCGTCGGCTCCCTGTGCCTGGCCGCCGATATGCCCGTGCATATCCACGAAACCGGGCAGGAGGTACATACCATTACAATCGAGTTCTTTGCCCCCGGGCTTCAGTTGTGGCCTGCTTTTAGGATCTATGGGCACGCCGGGGTAGCCAACGGTGCGTACCTGGCGGATGATATTATTTTCTACGACGATATCCACGGGTCCGATGGGCGGGGCCCCGTTGCCGTTGATGAGGGTTACGCCACGGATGATGAGCTGAGGGAAAGGGCCCTCGCCTTCTGCGCGGTCCGGGGATTTTTTCACCTGGCCGTTGGCCTGGGCGACGGCCAGGAGCACCATGGCCAGGAAGAGGTATTTTTTCATATTTTCCTTTTTTGCAGG
>JBEIGB010000029.1:0-38146 GCA_040382095.1 Lewinellaceae bacterium | reverse complement strand
TCACGGGCGGCGACATCTACGGGTTCCGGATCGTTTTCGGGGTCATCGGCTTTATTGTTTTTTGATTTTTTTGCCTCGTTTTTTTCTGATTTTTTTCCCTGGTCCTGGTCTTCACGGGCGGCGACATCTACGGGTTCCGGGTTCTTCACCGGCTTTTTGCTTTTGCTGCGATTTGATTTTTTTGAATTATTGGCTTCGTCCATCCATTCTTCGCCCAGGAATTCATCAGCGGCGAAATTACTTGCTGGGGGGGTATCCTCAGTCTTATTGCTTTTAGTTGGTTTAGACACTTTTAGCGAGGGGTCTTCATCCTGGCGATTTTTTTTATTCCCGGGGTTTTGCTGCTCATCTTTTGGGATTGCGGCTATGGTTTCGGACGCTTCATCTTCCTGGGTTTGTTCTTTTTCTTCTGGTTCCCATAGGGCGAGTTGTTCGTTTCGGGAGCGGCCGTTGAATGCCAGGCTGAGCCCGGCGTTGAGGTGGACATTGGAGGCGTTCTGCCAGTTGAGGATTGCTGGGAGGTTATCGGTGGCGGCGAAAATTTGGAGTGGCCCCAGGTTAAGGCTTGCGCTGGCCCCGATATTGAAGATATTTTTATTAAAGGAAGCGTAGTTGACCCCGAGCTGCAGGATTTTTTTGATTCTTGTCTGTACGCCGACAGAAAAGGCCAGGTCCACGTCCTGATTGTAATAGCGGGGGTTGAGGAGGAAGTTGACAGAGGTTTGTGGCGTTACATAGTAGTTGGCGCTGAAGTAGGCGAGGGCGGGCAGGGTCGTTTTGAAAGAAGTAACCGCCTGGCTATCTCTTTGCAGGGATATCGAATCGGTAAAGCGGTTAAATTCAGCTTCGAATGCGTCAATATCGTCTGTAGGGAATTTGAATTTGCTACTGGAAATCCCATCGTAGGCAATATCGTTTTTCCAGGTGATGCTCCCGATATTGAGGATACTTGCAGACAAGTCGAGTTTTTCTGTAGTAAAGCTTGCCCCTATGTCGAAGGCGAGTCCGGTATTGCTCCTCCTGTTGAGGTACGTACTGCCATTGTTAATCAAGGTAGAGAGGCCCGAGGAGAATATATTGAGCCCGCCGTTAATTTCCAGAGCGGTGTTTTGAGGATCATTGATGAATTGGAGGCCGCTATTTTCGCTGAAGATGGTTCCTATGCCGTCGAGCATTTTGATACGTGCCCCTGCGGAGAAGCGGGAAGAAATCTGGCGGGTGAATCCCAGGGCATAAGAGCGGTAATGGAGGATATTGAGGCCGAGGCTGCTCAGATCGTAGAGGGCACCGGCGGAAAGGGTATCGCCGAGGTCCACTTCGTTGAGCATATCGAAAAAAGCTTTCGGATAGTCTAATTGGAGGCTAATGTTTTCGTTTGCGGAAAGGCTGAAGAAGTTACGGCCGGCGCGGAATCCGAAGTCGAGCCAACCGGCATTGATATCTGCCAGGAGTCGGTTTTCCGCTTCAATTTCCGAAAGAAAAGCCTGAAACCCGTTATCGAAAAAATTGATACTGTTTTCCTGGCCGGTACTATCTGCTGCCGGGAAGAGTGCCGAGTAGTTAAAGCCGCTGTTGCTGAAGCTGGCATTTAGGTTGCCTAATGCGGGGATGCTCAAATATCCATTGGACATGGGTAAGCGTCCAGGGTTGAGGGAATAAGATTGTGGGGCGGCATTTAGATTGTACAAGCTCAGGTTGCGTTGAGCAACTAAGGCATGCAGGGGCACTAGGAGTAGAAAAGCGATGAGTGCAAAGTGGTATTTTGGGTAATAGACACCCTGGCATTTTGTAGTTGGGATGTTATCTTTCATTTTATCTGGCTTATAAATTATTTTATCGCTACAAAGAAGACTTGTTCAGAACAGGCCTTTATGTTGCGCTGAATACGGCAGAACGACTAAGCGTTTCCGGTCTTTTTTCGCAAGTGTTGGTTGATAAAGGCGCTGTTTTTCTTTTGGAAGAAGGTACAAGACAATAGAAGCCCATACTTGCACAGTTGGTTGTGCAGAATCTGAAATAGCAGCAGTAGATTAGTATGGATAAGCCAATGGATGCTATAAAAGCAACCTACAAAGCCATGCAAATATAAAATTTTTTTTAATACCAGCAGGCCTGAAAAAATTATTTGTGAATTTTAACTAAAGGTTGGATGCGATCAGCAGGTCCAGGTTGGTTGCTTTAATATCGAAGCGTTCGCCCAGGTATTCGTTGCATAGGCAGCCTTTATAGGTATAGACCCCATGTCTGAGGCCGGGATGGTTGAAGAGCAGGTGTTCGATATTTTGGATACTGCCTGCTCTCAGTAAGATCGGCGTGAGGATATTACTTACGGCGACCGAGGCCGTTCTGGGGATGCGCGATGCGATATTGGGTACGCAGAAATGGATGACGCCGTGCTTGATAAAGGTGGGTTTATTGAGCGATGTAACTTCTGAGGTCGCAAAGCAGCCGCCCTGGTCAATACTTACATCAATGATTACGGAGCTTGGTTTCATTCTGGACACCATATCTTCACTGACGATGACGGGCGTCCTGCCGGCTTTGGAATGGATGGCCCCTATGGCCACTTCTGCACTGACGAGCTCTTCTTCGAGATAATACGGATTGAGTACGGAGGTAAATAATTGCCTGCCGACCTGGTTTTGCAAGCGTTTCAGTTTATAAATATTATTGTCGAACACCCGTACCTCTGCGCCCAGTCCCAAAGCGACACGGGTAGCATATTCTGCAACAATTCCTGCACCGAGGATTACTACTTTCACGCTGGGGACGCCGGAGATTCCGCCCAGGAGTATCCCTTTGCCGCCGCCGGTGCTGGACAAGAGTTCTGCTGCCGTTAGCATTGCGCTAAGGCCTGCCATCTCGCTCATGGTACGCACGATTGGGAAGGTCTCGGATTCGTCCTTGATATATTCCATAGCCAGGGCGATAACCCTTTTTTTGCGGAGCTTGTGGATATAATCGGCCGATATAACGGGCAATTGCAGGGGGGAAATAAGGATTTGGTCGGGGTGCATCAGCTCGATTTCGTCCAGGGTTGGGGGCGCTACTTTGATGAGTACATCGGCCTTGAACACTTCTTCTTTACTTTGGGCAATCTCGGCGCCGGCCTCGGAATAGTCGTGGTCGGAAAAATGGGCATTTTCCCCGGCCCCTGTTTCGACAAGTACGCGATGCCCGTGAGCCGTAAGCGTAGCCACCGAGGCAGGGACCAGCGGTACCCGGTTCTCCTGTAAAGTACATTCTACTGGGATACCGATGAAGAGCTTGTCGGGCCTTCTATGCCGTTCAAGTGTTTCGGACTGCGTCTGCCACTGTCCTTCCTGCAATGCCCGGGGGATTGTGATATTGCCGGGACCCTCTTTTTGTTTGCCCATAGTCGCGCCCTAAAGATTTTACTACAAAATTACGATTTTTCGGGCGGATTCGCTGCTAATTTCCAGTCTGATCCAAAAAACTTCGGGTCCGAGCAATGGCCGGATTAATTCCGGCCATTCGATAAAACAATAATACGGCGAGTCGAGGTACTCGGCAATGCCGATATCCAGGGCTTCTTCAAGATAATTGAGGCGATAAAGGTCCAGATGGAAAACAGGCTCCTCCCGGTCGCTTTCGGGATTTAAACGCACATACTCGTTGACAATGGAAAATGTAGGGCTTGTCGCTTTGCCATGTATGCCGATGATAGTACACAATGCTTGCACCAAAGTGGTTTTTCCCGCGCCCATTGGCCCTGTAATAGCAAATTTGCGGCTTTCCCCGGCATTTGACAAAAGCTTTTGCGCCGCTTGCCCGATCTGTTCGTGCCCCTCAATCAGGATGTACATCCGTTCAAATGATTTTAGACTGTGAAAGGTAAGATAAATAGGCGATTTTTTTGTATTTTTGCAGCATGGATACAGTGAAAGAGCATCAGCAACAAGCACAGGATTACGGTGCGGAGAATATCCAGGCGCTCGAGGGCCTGGAAGCCGTACGCAAACGCCCGGGTATGTACATCGGCAGCACCGATTCAAAAGGGCTGCACCACCTGGTCTGGGAGGTAGTGGATAATTCCATTGACGAACATCTCGCCGGCTATTGTACACATATAGACGTCATCGTACACCCCGATAATTCCGTCACAGTAAAAGATAACGGGCGCGGGATACCCACCGGGATGCACGAAAAGCTCCAGAAATCAGCACTCGAAGTGGTCTTGACCGTCCTGCATGCAGGGGGCAAATTCGATAAAAATACCTATAAAGTTTCAGGTGGCTTGCATGGGGTCGGTGTATCCTGCGTGAATGCCCTCTCGGTCGCGCTGCGTGCCGAGATCGAGCGCGAAGGGAAGCTGTTCGTGCAGGAATATGAACGCGGTAAACCATGCTACGATGTTAAAGTCGCCGGTGTGTCGGATAAAACCGGTACCTCGATTACCTTTAGCCCCGATCCGTTAATCTTTGAGTCACTGGAATATAAATACGAGATGCTCGCCTCCCGCCTGCGCGAGCTCTCCTTCCTCAATAAGGGTCTGCACCTTACGCTTTCGGACGAACGCAGCGGCAAGACAGAAGTCTTCTTTTCCGAAGGCGGGCTATTGGAATTTGTACGCTACCTGGATGGCGCCAAGCAACCGCTGATTGATCAGCCAATCTTCGTCACAAGCAAAAGGGAAGATATCGAAGTCGAAGTAGCGATGCAGTACAATTCTACCTACCTCGAAAATATCTACTCTTACGTCAATAATATCAATACCCGCGAAGGGGGTACTCACGTTAAGGGCTTCCGGATGGCAGTGGCACGGGTGTTCAAACAATATGGAGACGATAGCGGGATATTCAAAAAAATAAAAGAGGGGGTTTCCGGTGAAGATTTCCGGGAAGGACTCACCGCCATAATCTCGGTTAAGGTGCCCGAACCACAGTTCAAAGGTCAAACAAAAGGCGAACTGGGCAATTCAGAGGTCACTGGTATAGTATCACAGGTCGTCGGGGACGTATTAAAGCGCTATCTGGAAGAAAATCCCACAGCCGCCCGGCGGATCATGGAAAAAGTGGCCGTGGCAGCCGCTGCCCGCCATGCCGCACGTAAAGCCCGCGAGCTGGTACAGCGCAAAACAGCGCTCACCGGTGGAGGACTGCCAGGTAAACTGGCCGACTGCTCCAGCCGCGATCCACACGAATGTGAAATCTTTCTGGTAGAGGGTGATTCGGCAGGCGGTACGGCCAAACAGGGACGAGACCGCAATTTCCAGGCAATCCTCCCCCTGCGCGGTAAAATCCTCAATGTGGAAAAAGCGCTGGAGTATAAGATTTATGAAAACGAAGAAATTAAAAATATCTTCACCGCGCTGGGGGTCAGTATCGAAGAAGGGGAAGGCGGTGTGCGTATCCTGAAAATCGAGAAACTCCGCTACCATAAAATCGTCATTATGACCGATGCGGATGTGGATGGCAGTCATATCACAACGCTAATCCTTACTTTCTTTTTCCGCTACATGAAACCTCTGGTAGAACAAGGCTATATTTATATCGCAGCTCCACCGCTCTACCTGGTCAAAAAAGGCAAGCAGGAACGCTACTGCTGGAACGAAGAAGAACGCCGGGCAGCAACCTCGGAATTTTCAAGAGGGGAAAATGACGACTCGGTGAAAATCCAACGCTATAAAGGGCTCGGTGAAATGAACGCCGAACAGCTCTGGGATACCACCATGGACCCCTCAACGCGTATCCTGCGCAGGGTGACCATCGAAGATGCTATGGAGGCCGACCGCATCTTCTCCATGCTCATGGGCGATGAGGTGCCGCCCCGCAGGGCTTTTATTGAAGCCAATGCCAAATACGCAAATGTTGATGCCTGACCCTAAAGCCGCAACAGCCAATGAGCAGTAATGTACTTAATATTGCTATAATTACCGGCGGAAATGTTGCAGAGCGGCCAGTCTCGCTCAAAAGCGCCGTTACGGTAGCACATCACCTGGATAGCTCAAAGTACCGGAAATTTGTCCTCGAACTAAACGGAACGCACTTCTCAGAACAGTCCACAGGCCTTCCTGTTGATCTGAACGACTTCTCGCTGACCGATACCAATGGGGAACGTGTGTGTTTCGATCTGGCTTACCTCATCCTGCACGGACACCCCGCCGAAGATGGCCGCCTGCAGGGCTATCTGGAATTGATGGGCATCCCCTACACGGGCTGCGACCCGCTGGTGAGCGCCCTGACCTTCGATAAGCAGGCTTGTAAAGGGTTCCTTCATGCACACAGCGTCCCGATGGCCCCCTCGCAGATCGTTTACCGCAGCCAACCCTACAATAAAGACGCTCTACTGGAAATGGGCCTGCCGCTTTTCGTTAAGCCCAATAAAAATGGTAGCAGCTTTGGTGTTTCCAAAGTGAATAATGCCGACGGCCTGGACGCCGCTATCGAAAAAGCATTTGGCTTTGACAATGAGGTACTGGTAGAAGGATTTTTGAACGGACGGGAGTTCTCTAATGGGGTTTTTCGTAAAGACGGGCAAATCATCGTGCTCCCGATTACTGAAATTATTTCCTATAACGAATTTTTTGACTACCAGGCGAAATACGAACAACAAAGCAAAGAGGTGACACCTGCAGAACTCTCTCCCGGGCTTGCCCAGAAGTGCCAGGAACAAACACGGCGTATCTATGCTGCTCTGGGCTGTCGCGGCATTTGTCGCTTCGACTACATCCTGGTGGACGATACCTTCTTTTTCCTGGAAGCCAATACAATCCCGGGAATGTCCGAGGCAAGTATCGTGCCACAACAGGCAACCGCGTTTGGCATTTCCCTTTCCGCTCTGCTGGATGCCGCTGTGAACGAAGCACTCGAAGTGCACCGCCGGATATCATAGGCCATTCGTAAGGCAAAGGCCCCGGTTGTGCTGATTTGTCCCAACCAGCCTATCTGACTGATCAGACCGTTTTAGCTGTTTTCTCCGCCAGGGGAAGGGACCGGGAAAAGGAACAGGGATGTTATTTTACCGCTTTTACCCTGAAACCTTCTTCGCGTAAAAGTTGTAAAATTCCGCTCGCTCCGCCTAAATGTCCCGCACCTACGGCAAAAAAGCACGGTTCCTTGCGTATCATCGCTTTCATTATTGGAATCCAATTCCTGTTCCGGTTGAAGAGCAGCAGGTTTTCATAAGCCATCAACTCACCGTCGCTTTGCATAAGTTGCTGCATGGCTTCGATATCCTGTGCTTTATATATTGCAATCATCTGATCGAACGCACCTTTTTCGTCTTCGGTTTGCAGACTGGATTGCTGTATAGATTCAAGTAGCATTTTCGCCTGGATCCGGTAAGGGATACTGTCGAACATACTCATCTGGAAAGCGGCAGTTTCAAGCCCATCTATAGTTTTTTCGGATTTTTTGGCAATGGCCATTAACTCCATTTCATAGGAGGTTGTGGATTCACCCTGTTTACCCATCACGACCTGTGGGTCAAGTGCGGAAAGGAACATCGGCTTGATGCGGTCGAGCAGGAACATCGGCAGCCCCAGTTCCTGAAAATGCTGTTTGACGATTTCGTAATCCGATGGTTCGAGCAGATCCCGCAGGGTAGTGTCCCTTTTCATGAATGCTTGCATAATCATGGGGAGCATGGTCGTGATATCGTCCATTTTTTCAAGGTTGATTTCAAAGACCACTTTTTTTGACTGGTCCAGGGCGGCCCTCGTGGCATCTGTGAGGAGGAAATCCTTCTGGGGGATCATGTGGATAGTTCCGAAAACAAATGATGGGGCGACCAGGCCATTCCCGCTGACTTCCCAAAGAAGGCTGGCTTCGTTGAGGGGCTGGGGCGCCTGTGCGTAAGGCTTTACACAGTAAATGGATGTGGAAAGAAAGAAAATCAACAGGAAGAAATGTTTTGATCGCATGGGATGAGTATTAGAAAGGTTTGCGTGGTACGCTATGCCCCAAAATCCTGTGGCATACCGGAACAATCTTTTGAATAAGCTCTAAACTTATAAAAGGCACGGAAGGTTTACCAGGGCTGCCTTTTTCAACAGGCTTGTTGCGATTGGAACAATGCGGCGGAGGTATCTCCGGCCCGCGCGACCCCCAAAAGGTATCGTATGTACGAGCAACAGCTCATTTTCCCGCTGCGATGACCCTACTGCAACAAGCCTAATGAGTACGGTCAAAGTCTTCGATAATTTCGAGCAGGAACCGGATGTCCTGGTAGTAGCTGCGCACGAGCTCGAAGCTCACATTGGAGCGAAAGATGAATGGTTCCAGGATGTCTTTATGTTCAGTGATGGCAATATAAATGTCTTGTTCGATGAAGGATAGGTAGATATCGTTCTGGCTGATCTGGCGATAGTGCACGATGGCATCCTGCATCGGTTCAGACATAATACCTGCTACATGGGTTGTACGGGTGGCATAAGTCATGAGCACATCCCGGAAAGCAGGATTGAGGATTTCATGGTCGGAATTTTGCCCACCCTCCAGGACAAAATCGCGGATAGTGCGGATCAGGTGCTTTCTTTGGTTACGGGGCCAAATCAAAACCTGCCCAGAAGTTTCTTCCGGAAATACGGCATGCAGGAATATCCCCCCAAATACAGGGATGAGGCGGTTATCCACCGGGGAAAAATCCTGTACGCGCAGTTCGCAAAGTTGGAAATCCATTTCCCCCACCTTTCCGTAGATGAGGTCTTCCCCAAGATATACGGGCGCGTTCCCGGAGAAAAGCATACTTTGGAAAAAAAGGTCGCGGGGGAGGTAACCTTCCGGTGAATAATCGAGCGCACCTATATTGGGAGATTCGCTGATAAAGTCCAGGATGAGCTTGACTACCCTCGGCTTAAAGGTTTTGATAAATTTTCGCGTTCTAAAACCCAGGAAACCAAGGTAAAAAACGACAGGTATGGCCAGGGCGAGTACAATGGTGAGCTCACCGGACTGAAGCCCCAGGAAAAGTATGACGGAAAGCACTGCAGCCGATAGCAGGAAAAGGCGCAGCAGCCTGATGCGCAAACGCTCCATACGCATCAGTTCCGGATGGATGGTATGGTTGTAATAAATCCTGAATTGGTCGAAACCCGGCATTTTATGGAGTTGTGCAAAAAGACGAGGTAAAATTTTTACCGGGCGCAGCAACATAACTTTTATGAAACCCCGCCCCAAAAAGGAGATTATGAGAAAAATTGACTTGTTGCAACCAATCAGCGCGGGCTAAAAAACTATTCTAACGCCACGTTGGCCCATCGCAACACGTTTATTGATCGAAGGTGGCTTTTCGGGGTGGATCCTATCGTTCTGCCCCACAAATGTCCAAATATAATAAAACATTGGATAACCAACCTTTTATACAGAAATGCCCTCCATGAAATAATGTTTGTGCAATATTGTTAAAACCCGTATTTTCGCAGCCTAATGAAAACCGCAAAGCATTTGTCCAGAATCGTTATCAGTATATCGCTAATCCTGTCGCTTTCTGCTTGTAAGAGCGAATTCGAAAAGATACGCACGAGCGGAGATCCGGAGCTGCTTTTCCAAAAATCGCTCGATTACTATAAGCAGGAAGAATACCAAAGAGCACAGCTTCTTTTCGAGCTCATTATGAGCAGTTACCGGGGCCGGCAGGAAGGGGAAGAATTGTTTTTTAAATATGCCTATACCTTTTACCATCTTGAAAATTTCATGATGGCAAACTATCATTTCAAGACTTTCTCCCAAACCTATCCCCTGAGCCCGCAAAGGGAAGAAGCGGATTTTATGGCCGCATACGCCCACTACCAGCTATCGCCGGTTTTCCGCCTGGATCAAAGCTACTCGCTGAAGGCAATCGACGATATGGAAAATTTCGTCGCACTGTACCCGCAAAGTGAGCGCGTCGCTGAGTGCAACCGCATTATTGACGACCTGCGGCTCAAATTGGAGAAAAAAGCATTTGAAGAGGGTAAATTATATTTCAAGGTGCAACAGTACCAGTCTGCTGTCAATACTTTCGAAAATTTACTCAAAGACTTCCCGGAAACATCCAATGACGAAGAAGTACGCTATATGATCTTTCGTTCCTCGTTCCTTCGGGCAGAAAACAGTATCCTGGAAAGACGAAGAGAGCGTTACGAAGAAGCCCTGAAAGTCTGCGGCGAATTCCTGAAGCGCTACCAAAAGAGCAACTACAGGAAAGAACTGGAAGCTGCCCAGGTACAGATTCAACAAAAAATAAAACAATTGAACGATGTCTGATATCAAAAACAAAGTACAGGGACTGGACCCCAACGTCCGTGCACGCAACCTCGATGAGATGGCCTCCAAGACCGGAAATATCTATGAAGCACTGGCCGTAATCAACAAAAGGGCACGGCAGCTAAACGTAGATATTCGCCGCGAACTGCACAACAAACTGGAAGAGTTTGCTACCAGCTCGGAAGCAATCGAAGAAATCAGCGAGAATAAGGAGCAGATCGAAATCTCCAAATTCTATGAGCGTCTGCCGAATCCTGTGCTGATTGCCATGGAAGAGTACCTCAACGGGGAAATCGTCTATCGTTTCGTAGAGCGCAAGTCAAAGACAAACAAGAGTATTTAAGTGCCGTTATCCCGGCTATGCCATCGCCACTTGAAAATAAGCGGGTCCTGCTGGGAGTCAGCGGAAGTATTGCGGCCTATAAATCCGTAGTATTGGTACGCCTTTTGATAAAGGCGGGTGCATCCGTGCAGGTCATCATGACGTCTGCTGCCTCGGCGTTTGTAGCGCCACTCACCTTTTCAACGCTATCGAAGCGGCCGGTATTCTCCGATTTATCGTCAGAAAGCGGATGGAACAACCACGTGGAGTTAGCCTTGTGGGCAGATGCAATGCTGGTAGCACCAGCCACAGCGAATACGCTGGCCAAAATGGCGCACGGTGTCTGCGATAATATGCTCACAGCTTGTTATCTTTCCGGGCGTTGTCCTGTTTTTCTGGCACCTGCTATGGATGTGGATATGTGGAACCATGCCGCTACCCAGCGCAACGTACAAAGGTTACAGGAAGATGGCAATTTCCTGATCCCTGTCGGCCACGGGGAGCTGGCCAGTGGCCTGAGCGGGCCGGGCCGGATGGCAGAGCCGGAAGATATCCTGGGCTTCCTGGAAGCATATTTCCGCTCCTCCCGACCGCCGCTGTCTGGTAAGCGCATCCTGGTCACCGCAGGACCAACATACGAACCAATAGACCCCGTACGGTTTATCGGCAACCGGTCTTCCGGGAAAATGGGCCTTGCGATTGCCCACGCCGCGATGATGCAAGGTGCAGCAGTAGAACTCGTCCTGGGGCCATCCGCCCTGGTACCCGACCCCAAAATCCGCGTGTCCCGGGTAGAAAGTGCACGGGAGATGCATGCGGCGGCAATGGCACTCTTCCCTGCTTGTGATGCAGCCATTCTGAACGCGGCCGTGGCAGATTTCCGTCCAAAAGAAATTGCCGGGCGAAAAATCAAGAAAGACGAGGGAAACCTTCAATTGGAATTAGTGAAAAACCCGGATATCGCTGCTGACCTGGGTAAAATTAAACGTCCTGACCAACGAATCATCGGTTTCGCCCTCGAAACCCACAATGCAGAAGCACATGCACTTGACAAAATGTACCGAAAAAACTTCGACTGCATCGTACTTAATGCGCTTACAGAGCCCGGTGCAGGGTTTTTACTGGATACGAATAAAATATCTGTGTTCTTTCCAGACAATAAGCGCAGGGATTTCGAATTAAAGTCTAAGGCATCAGTCGGACAGGATATCATAGATATACTATTGTCTATCCTGCCTCCCGCCTGATTGCCCTGTCGAAAATAATAACTTATCGCTTATGCAACGTGCCTGTCTCTTTATCTTTTTCCTTTTTGCCGGTAGCACTGCTTTCGCACAGGAACTCAACTGCAGCGTCAAAATCAATATCCAAAAGCTCCGGACGGCCGATCCCAGGATTTTTGAAACCCTGGAGCAGGCTATAGCAGAATTTATGAACAATACGAAATGGACAGAAGACGTCTTCGAACCCCAGGAGCGCATACAGTGCAACATCCTGCTCACCTTGCAGGAAGAGCTCTCCCCAACCAGCTTCCGCGCCGAGCTGTCTGTGCAGTCTTCCAGGCCAGTCTTCGGTACAAGCTATGAAACAGCAATCTTTAACCATATTGACAACGAGCTGGTGTTCACCTACGAACAATACCAACCACTGATTTATAGCCGCAACAGCTACAACAATAATCTTTCCTCCGTGCTTTCTTTTTACGCTTTTATTATACTTGGCCTGGATTATGATTCGTTTTCTTTATATGGTGGTGAGCCTTATTTTCTGAATGCCCAGGAAATTATCAATACGATACCCCAGAGTGTGGCAGGGCAGGGTTGGGCGCCATCGGGCAGTAATTTCAACCGCAACAGATTCTGGATTGCGGAGAACCTTCTCTCCCCGAGGGTACGCCCAATGCGGGAGGCCATGTATACTTACCACCGCCTGGCACTGGATATTATGTACCAGAATGTGGAAAAAGGAAGGGCCATAATGTCCGACGCATTGGAAAATGTCCTGAAGGTCAACCAGAGCTATCCTAATTCGGTGGCAATTATTATGTTTATCAATGCGAAAAGCCAGGAGGTCATCGAGATTTTTAAGTTGGGCACGCCCAGGGAAAAAGAACAGGCGGTGCGCGTAATGTCGAGGATTGACGGCTCTAATGCCGATCGCTATCGTGTACTCAACTGATGATGAAGCATATCGCAATTTTCGCATCGGGGACGGGATCCAATGCACGCAGGATTCTGGAATATTTCGAAGGCCATCCTTTGGCGCGCGTGTCTTTGCTGTTGTCAGGCAGGCCGGAAGTGCCGGCACTTGCGATTGCCCGTTCGTTCGGTGTGGATACCGTTGTGCTGGATAAAGGGCGTTTCTCCAGAGAGGACATCGTACTACCCCTGTTAAAGGCTCATTCGACCGATTTCATTGCCCTTGCAGGCTTTATGTGGAAAATTCCGGCATACCTTGTCCAAAAGTATCAAGGCAGGATGGTGAATATCCATCCGGCACTCCTGCCTAAATTCGGGGGGAAAGGTATGTACGGTATGCACGTCCATGAAGCGGTGATCACAGCAAAGGAAAAGGAAAGCGGTATGACGGTCCATTGGGTGAACGAATATTATGACGAAGGGGCAATTGTCCTTCAGGCACATTGTCCGGTTTTTCCGGGGGATTCCCCGCTGGAACTGGCAAAGCGCGTCCAGGCCCTCGAGCACCGCTTTTATCCTGTAATTATCGAACATCTTATCGCCAACGCTCTAAACAACCCAATTTAAATCACAAACATCAATTCAAATGCGCATGACCACAAGAATCGTTTATCTGATCCTGGCAATGGCCTTTTCTGTTTCTGTCCAAGCACAAAGCTGGCAGAAAATGGCCAAGACGGCCGATGAATTTTTCAGTAAAGGGGACTATGCCAAAGCGGCAAAGGAATATGAAAAGGCCTATGCGAAAAGGGATAAAAAGGAACTCCTTTTTAAAATAGGGGAATCGTACTACCTGATGCGCAATTACCGGAAAGCCGCGGAGTCTTACCAAAATATCAAGGATTTGAACAAGGAGTTCTCTCTGGTGGGGCTAAAGTATGCACGCAGCCTGAAGCAGGATGGCCAGTACGAGCGTGCGATCCGCGCTTTTCAGGATTTTTTGAAAGGCTACGCCGGTGAGAACAAAGCGACGATGGAAGATATTATTTCGGATGAAATCCAGGGTTGTGAACTGGGGAAATCCCTGCCCCTGCAGCCGACGCCGGAGGTTGAGGTTTCCCGTCCCGGCGGTGGAGTCAATACCGAATCCAATGAATTTGCGCCATTTTGCCCGGAAGTGGGCGTACTTTACTATTCTTCCACCATGGGGGGCCAGGCAAGGATATATCGTTCGGAAAAAAATGCCGGTAGTTGGTCGAAGGGGCTGACGCCGGAAAACTTCCCCGTTATTCAAAATGGCCAATATTGCAATGGGTCGCTTTCTCCGGATGGCAACCGGTTCTATTTTACGATCTGTGAGAATTCCACTACCTTCGGCAACCTGAGTACCCGCTGTGAAATTTTTGTGATCGAGCGGGAGGGTGTGCGTTGGTCTGCGCCCAGGCGGCTACCCGATTTTGTGAATGTTAAGGGCTTTACGTCCACGCAGCCCTGGGTAGTACATCGCGGCGATGTGGAAATTGTCTATTTTGCTTCCAACCGACAGGGAGGCCGCGGAGGCCTCGATCTTTGGTACATCACCACCAATATCAACAGACCGGGGGATTTTTCCCAGCCGATAAACCTGGGGCCGGCAATCAATACGCTCGGAAACGAAATGTCCCCATATTTTGATTCGGCAGAGGGCAACCTTTATTTCGCGTCTAACGGCCATGTATCCATCGGCGGTTTCGATATCCAAAAAGCCCGCGGGGATTTGACAAACTGGGCTACCCCGGTAAATGTTGGCCTTCCTTATAACTCCGGCGCGGATGATTTCTTCTTCGTCAAAGGGGAAAATGGCAATGTAGCTTTTCTGAGCTCCAACCGTATTTCTGCAGGGGAAAAAACAACTACCCAGGACGATGATATTTTTGAGATCCGCCTCAAGCTCCGGGCATTGCCCCTGGAAGGGTACGTTTTTGACCTGGATCTGGGCGAACGGCTGACCAGCTTCAACGTCGTGCTGTCCGAAATCCTGGATAACGGCTCCGAAACAATCCTGGTCAACCGGATTATCACCGATGGGCCTTATCGCCTGGAACTCCTGCCGCAGCGGCAGTATCGCGTGGCTGTCAATGCCGAAGGCTATGAAGGGGGGTCTTATACTTTTTTCACTTCGGACCAGAGCAATGTCAATTACGGGCAGCCACTTTTTCTCCGGAAGCTGACACCATCCCCTGAGACAAAACCGACCCCAGTTACTCCCGGGCCTAAACCTGTCGTTACAGGCACTGACCTTTCACCGATACCGGGTACTCCAAATTCAGGCACTATCGGTGTGCCAGGTGAAACCTATACGCTGAAAGGGACTTCGCAGATAGATAACCTGGAATACCGGTCTAATGCACCGCGATATTATGGGGTATATTATAAAATCCAACTCACCGCCGTTGGCCGTTTCGATCCGGCAGACTCCCGCTATTCCAAGTTATCCGATCTTGGCAGTATCCAGACCGAATTCATCTTGTCCAGAAACCTTACCCGCGTACTGGTGGGCGACTTCATGGACGAAACCTCGGTACGCCAGGCATTTGCCCAGGTAAAGCGCAGGGGGTTCCCAAGTGCTTATATCGCTAAATACGAAAATGGCGTGCGTTATGGGAGGGTGAACCTGTAGCCACGAAACGACGTTCGATTCCAAACCTTAGGAAGCTTTGCTATGGAGCTGCAAAAACAATAACCGCATAAATAGCAACTGTTTAGAGTAAAACCGATTTGGGCACGCAATTTTTTGCATTTTATCGCAATTTTTTTGCAACTTTTTGCAATTTTTTGCAATTTTTGCAACGCGGTCAACTGCAAAAAAATGTGTGCCCATTTTTTTTCACTCACTAAATCTGTTGTTAGATGAAATGCAGCTTTAAATCAGTTTCATTAACCTTGCTCTTATTTTGCTGGGGCGCCGTTTCGGCAATCGCCCAGCGCACAGTAACGGGCAAGGTCACGGACGAGTCCGGGGAGCCTTTGGTCGGCGTTAACGTCCTGATTAAAGGTACGACTACCGGGACGAGTACCGATCTGGATGGGAATTACAGTATTTCCGCACCTCAGCAAGGGGTCCTGGTGGTCAGTTTTATCGGATATCTGACCCAGGAAATTGCTTTAGGTGCAGCCAATGTCGTGGATGTTGTACTGGCCGAAGATGTTAAGCAACTCGGGGAGGTAATCGTTACGGCTTTCGGGATTAAGCGGGAAAAGAAAGCCCTGGTGTATGCTGCACAGGACGTCGGCAGCGAGCTGCTGGAGCGTTCCAACGAACAAAATATCGTAAGTGCTTTGCAGGGAAAAGTGGCAGGTGCCCTGATCCAAAATTCTTCGGGCGCTCCCGGTGCAGGTACAAGTATCATCCTGCGGGGGATCAACTCACTCGACCCGGGCAGCGATAACCAGCCACTCATCGTTATTGACGGCATTATTATGTCCAACGCGACGAATACCGGGAATGTACTGCCCAGTGCGGGGACGAATGCCCTGGCAGGCAGCTCCGAACAATTTTCCAACACCAACCGTCTGGCAGATGTCAACCCCAACGATATCGAGAATATCTCTATCCTGAAGGGCCCTGCAGCTACGGCTTTGTATGGCTCCCTTGCCCAGAACGGCGCCATCGTCATTACGACTAAGAAAGGGCAGGAAGGCAAGGCAAAAATCCAGTTTTCCTCAAACTACGGGGTGGATGAGGTCAATAAATATCAGGAGCCACAGCTTAAGTACCGGGAAGGTATCAACGGCAGGATCCGGGTAAATGCCGACAACAGTGTAAGTACGACGCGGTTTCAGGATTTTGGCCCCCCTTTCGCGCCAGGGCAGCCCACTTTTGATAACTTCCGGGCCTTTTTTACCCAGGGCAGCCGCCTGACCAATAACCTCTCCATCACGGGGGGTAGCAAAGGGTTTACCTATCTGGTCTCTGCTTCCAATTTCCGGCAGGAGGGTATCGTTCCTACGACATCTTTCGAGCGTACGACAGTACGCCTGAATTCCGGCTACCAGGCATTGAAATGGCTGAACCTCTCCGGGTCTTTCTCTTATACGAATTCAAAAAACATATCGGCGAATGGCGGCGATAAATCGGTCATGTCCGCCCTGTCTTATCATTCGGGTACTTTCGATGTCAATGACTACAAATTTCCGAATGGGGCCATCAAGTCTTATGCGGGCACTGTTATTGATAATCCGCGTTGGCTGGCCGAATTTGCGCCTTATACGTCAAATGTGGGCCGCTACATTGGCCAGGTAGCAGCAGATGCAACCCTCACCGACTGGCTTTCCGTACGCTATCAGGTGGGTATTGACCAATATTCGGATGTGCGCAAACGGGTGATGCCCAATGTTACTGATGTGGGCTCTCAGGTCGGTGGCTTTATCGTGGATGAAAACTACCTGTCCCGGCAAATCAGTTCCAACCTGCTCGTAACGGTACAGAAAAATATCTCCAAAGACTTAAATGCCCGCCTCTTGCTGGGCAATAGCATCTTTGACAATAAATTCGAAAATATCGGCGTGCGCGGCGAGGGCCTGGTAATCCCTCAATTCTATGATATTACCAATACGCGTAACTTCTTTCCTTTCTATGATTACTCCCTGAGCCGCCTGGTTGGTGCATTTGCGGATCTCAACCTCGATTACAAAGGGGTGTTGTTCTTACAAGCCTCTGGTCGTAACGACTGGACCTCTACGCTACCAATCGGCAATAATTCCTTTTTCTATCCATCGGTGGGCTTAAGCGTCATTTTCTCGGAAGTCCTGCAATTACCAGAATTCTTTACCTATGGGAAATTGCGCGCTTCTTATGCCGAGACCGGCAAAGGAACCAGCCCCTATCTGACGAGCCGCTACTTTGAAAGTGCCCCCCGATTCCCCTTCGGTAGCGACCCGGCCACAGTGATTGCCGGATTCCGTCAGAGCGTGACGATCGGGGATCCCAATCTGCGGCCGGAAAGGACACGAGGCCTCGAGTATGGGCTCGAAATGCGCTTCCTGAAAAACCGCTTCGGGTTTGACCTGACCCTCTTCGATCAAACGACGATTGACCAGATCTTCCGGGTGCCTGTGAGCAATGCTACGGGCTATGCTTCTTTTGTGACGAATTCCGGCGAGATTAACAATAAAGGGATCGAATTGACCCTCAACGTCGTCCCGGTGCGGGCAAAGGATTTTGAATGGGATGTCCGCGTCAATTTTACCAAAATGCAGGGTACGGTTGAATCTATCGCAGAGGGGAGCGACCGTGTATTGGTATTCGATGGGGCATGGATCGCGAACCAGCTCGTTCCCGGGGGTAAAGTCGGCGACTTGTATGGATATAAATTCCGTCGGGATAGTACGAGCGGACAACTGCTCATCGGCAATGACGGCTACCCAATCGTAGATCAGTCGCGCCTGCAGCTTGCGGGAAATGCCATTCCCGACTTTATCCTTGCGCTGGGCAATACGTTCTCCTGGAAAGGCTTTACGCTGTCCGCTCAGCTTGAATGGAAACAGGGCGGCGATGTGTATGATATGTCTATCCGCAACTCTATCCGCAACGGGAATATCAAAGGTACCGAACGCCGGCACGAACTGGTCGTGTTCAAGGGCGTACGCCTGGATGGCACACCCAACACCCAGGAAGTGGCCATTGACGGCGACAACCTCTACCGGTCGGCTGTCCGATATAACGCAGCCGCCGAAGTAATCCTCCAGGATGCTTCCTGGGTGCGTTTGCGCAACGTCAACCTGTCTTACAGCCTGCCGAAGAAAGCGCTGGCGCGTACCCCATTTGCAAGTCTTGCATTGAGTGCTGTAGGAAACAACCTCTGGTTAAATACGCCCTATATCGGTTTTGACCCTGAAGCGATGCAAAATGGGTCGGGAAGTAACGCATTTGGTTTCGCAGGCTTGACTATCCCGGCGGTACGCAACGTATCTTTTGGGTTGAACGCAACGTTTAAATAAGCCGCCAGGCCATTTTAAAAAGTACCTTTTTTTACGAAGGCCAACTTAAAAAGAATACCACAATGAAAAAACCAATCATAAAATCCGTCTTTTTCCTCGTACCGGCCATTGTCCTGGTGCTGACGGCCTGTAACGATTATCTGGATATCAATAACGACCCGACAAGGGTGACTGAAGGCCAGGTTACGTTGCAAAGTCTGCTGCCCACAACGATTGAAGCCTCTGGCCAGGCGAATTTTCAGTATGCTTTTCCGGTTTCACAGATCGTCCAGCACATGTCGAGTGTGGCAGGTGGCGGTGTGGACGCACACAACGAGGTACGTATCCCTGCGGCATGGTCAACGACCTATCTTACCGCTATGGCCAACCTCAGGACGCTGATCGCAAAGGCCAATGATCCGAATAGTTTCGCACCATATTACAGCGCCGTTGGAAAAATCATCCTCGCCTATCACCTCGGGATGGCTACTACGATTTGGGAGCAAGTCCCTTATTCACAGGCATTTGAGATCAATAACCTGCGGCCTGAGTATGATTCTCAGGAATCCATCTATGCTACAATGAATAAATTACTCGACGAAGCCCTTGTCGAAATCGAACGCACGGAGGGTATCCTCCCGGGTGCCGATGACCTGGCTTTTTTTGCCGGTACGACAACTGCTGCGCGGACCAGTCAGCGAAACCGCTGGAGGGCCACTGCCCGGGTGCTAAAAGCCCGCTTCGCCATGCATGGCTCCTTGAAAAATCCCTCCAAAGCTGCTAATGACGCCCTCGCAGCCCTCTCAACTGCGGCCATGGTCGGTAATTCTGATGACTGGCAGATTAATTACAATACCCGTAACCTCAACCCCTGGAATACCACAGTAGCCCAGGCTATTATTACAGGCAACTTCACCGTGTCCCATTCCCAGCAAATTGTGGATGCGATGAACGGGACTTCCTTCGGCCCCTTTGACCCTCGTCTGCCGATTATCGGCGGAAGAACAACCGGAAATGCAAGTGCCACAACCTGGATCGGACGTGAAAATGGTACCGGTCTCGGGGGCAATGTGGACCTGGTCGTCACGACCTGGCATGGGCGCAATATCGCACCGATCGTACTGGTCTCCTATGCCGAACAGGAATTTATCAAGGCAGAGGCCGAGTTTCTTAGAAATGGCGGTACGCCAACCTCCAGGGGAACTACCGCCGCGGGCTATACCGCTTATCTCAACGGTATCAACGCAAATATGCAAAAAATCGGCGTGGCGGATACTGCCCGTACCAGGTATGTCAATGACCCCCGCGTAAATGTCGGGGCTGCCAATCTTACCCTCGACTTAATCATGGGAGAAAAATACAAGGCAATGTTCCTCAGCCCGGAAGTATGGAACGATATGCGCCGTTGGGAATTTTCCAAGAGCGTATTCCGCGATCTGGATCTTCCCCGTAACCAAAATCCCGAACTCGGTGGTAAATGGATACAGCGTGCTTTCTACCCACAGGACGAATTCAACCGGAATGGCGCGGTGGCACAAAAGAACCAAAAACCACTTAACGAGCCGATGTGGATTTTCAAACGATAGGGGTTGCCCAACAAGATTTTTTCAATAATAAAAGAAAATCAGCAATGAAAATATTAAAGCCTTTTTTCTTCCTCACCTTGATTTTTCTCGCCGCTTCATGCTACGAACAGGAGGAGTGGCTGGATAAAAACGTTACTTATACGGATAAAGGGGTTCCTTCTATCTATATGTATCCGCTGGATTCGTCCTCTTTTATCAGAGGGGGCAGGGTGCGTATGCTGATGGAATTTTGGTGTAATGACCCAATGAAGGAAATCCGGATTTATCAAAGTACGGGTACGACCAGCACCGCAGGTACTCGTACTTTGATTAAAACGGAAGCCTATAAACCAGCATATTCTACACTTCGCCAGCAGGATACCCTGATTACTTTCGTGGATGTCCCGACGAATGTGGCAGCCGCTACCCGGGTCTGGCTTCATGCCGAAGGGGTAAGCCAGAAAGATGTGGCATACGGAACCTGGCTGCTGCCCGCAAGTTCGAGGAGCTATACGACGCGATGATGATTTCCAGGGGCACCCTCTTTTAAAACATATTCTTTGGCGGTGAAGCCGCCAAAGAATATGTTTTAAAAGAGGGTGCCCCATAAATATGGGGTGGTGTAAAAGTATTCCGCCCGCCGCCTACGGCGCCAAATGAAGGCCTCCGGCCTTTTTACACAACCACAGAATATATATCAGCGTCTTCAAAATCTTATTTCTTCTCAGGCTGCTGTGTGGTCAGGGCAGCCCGTTTCTTCCTTGCAGTCCTCCGGTATGGATGATACATATTGTAGCTCCACGGGGAAACTGTCCTTGGCGGATGAGGTCAAATACCCCGAAAAACATTTTTCCGGTATAGACCTGATCGAGCAGAATACCATGTTGTTGATGGAAGTCGTGCATGAATTCCAGCAGGCGGTTGTCCCATCGTCCATACCCTGCGAAAGCGTAAGCTGTTTCGAGCCGGAGATTTCTTTGAGCGGCCGGATTATTTTTTTCGATCCAATCCTTTATGTCCCCGAGGAGGAAGCCTCCGTTTCTGAGGGCGGGGAAACCCATGATGACCGGAGTATCCCCAAGACTGGTGCACAGCCCGGCGATGGTGCCACCGGTACCACAGGAAATACAATAGTAATCGGCGGGGGTTTGGCTGAGGATTTCAAGGCCAAGCTCGGCGCAGCCTTGGAGCGCCCGGTCATTGGAACCACCTTCCGGGAGCGTCAGATAGCTGCAGGGGACATCCAGGGTACTATCCTGCCACCCGGCATTGCGGAGCATTTTGAATGCAGCAGGTTCCAGATAACGCAGTTGCATACCACAGCGATGAGCAAAGTCGAGGGTTGGGTTAAGGGTCGGGTAGGGGCCGCCACGGATAATCCCAATCGTTTTGAAACCAAAGATTCTTCCTGCCGCAGCCACGGCAGCGATGTGGTTGGAGTAGGCCCCGCCGTAACTGAGCAATCCTTCATATCCGAGGCTCCTGGCTTCCAGGAGGTTATACTTCAGCTTACGCCATTTGTTCCCGCTGAATGCAGGGAAGCGCTCGTCTAAAGCAGGGATAGCGAGTAAATCGTCGCGTTTGACGAATACACGGAGCCCCAGGTCATCGAGTATTGGATCGCGCAGTGCTTCCAATGGACTTGGACGATGGCCGAGCAACAGATCCCAGGACATGCTCCTTGCGGGTTAGTACCCAAAAATTTCTTCGAGCGGGTGTTCTTCTACAGGCCCGAAATCAGCGAGGTAGCCCAAATCCATATCTTTGCGGTTGCCGAGCACGAGGAAAGTATATTTACGCGGTTTGACATAACATTGCTGAAAAGCAGTTAAATCAGCAGGCTGTAACTCTTGCATGGTCTGGTAGAGGTCTTTGCGCAGGTCGTGGGGGTGACCAATATCCCGGTTGCTTTGTGCTGTCCAGTAAATATTGGCAGGCAGCATACGCTCCGTCTCAATACGCTTTAGAATGGCGGTTTTCGCCTGTTCGATCTGGGAATAAGCTACAGGCATATCGCGCAAAATGCCGAGCATTGCGGGGATAGCATCCCGAAGCTTATCCGGCTGGGTACCTACATAAGCTTGCAAATAGTGTGCCTGGTCGGTGCGTTTGGGCGAGCCATAATAGGCGTATGTCGAATAGGCGAGTGCTTTTGCTTCCCGTATTTCCTGGAAGACGATTGACGAAAGCCCGTAGCCAAAATAATCGTTATACAGATCGCGCATCAGGAATTCCTCCAGGTTAAAATAAGGCGTACCCTTCGAAACCAGCAGGACGTCGGTTTGTACGATAGGGAAATCAACAAATAAGACCTTATCTTCCAACGTATCCAGTTCTTTGAAGGAACGTGCGGCAGGTGCCGGTTTCAAGGTTGCGGGTACGCGATGGGTTTTTTCTACGATCCTTACGACATTGGCGAGGGGCTGCTGCCCAAAATAATAAATGGTATGTTCAAAAGATTTTAAATCCCGGATTGCGTTGGTAAGCTGTGCGGCAGTGACGGCGCGAAGTTCTTCTGCGCTTAAACGGTTGTAGAAGGGAGAGTCATTTCCATACCGGGCATAAGTGGACATCGCGTTGCGAAGGATAAAACTCCGGTTGCTCTTGGCATTTTCCCGCTGCAGCAGGATATCCTCTACGAGATTATCCAGTACTTCCTCGTCGGGCTGGACGTTGTCCAGGATGAACGCTACGAGTTCCAGCCCTTTTTCGAAGGAATCTTCCAGGCCCTGAAGGGTGATGTAAGACCGCTCTTCCTCGCAGCGGACTTCGAAGTGCAGGCCAAGGCGGAAGAACTGTATTTGCAGGTCCTGCAGGGAAAATTTACCTGCACCCAGGTAGGGAAGGTATTGGAAAGCAAGTGCGAGCAGGCGGTCGTGATTTTTTCCAAAATCGAAGATAAAGTCTATACGAAACAGGTGGTTGTTAGGGTTGTGGACATATTCCAGCAGGATTCCCGGAGCGAGCCGACGGTGCTGGATAGCAGTATCGAAATCCACGAATGCTGCAGTGAGAGCGGGTGTTTCTAATTTAAAGAAATGCTGGGCGAACGCAGAAACGGCATCGCGTTGCAGTACTATGGGGGTTATTGGCGGTTTTTCTACTTTAATGACACCTGGGTCTTCACCTTGGTGTTTGTAGATGGCTACGAAGTTGTCGTCGCGCAAGCGTTGTGTAGCAAATTGAATGATATCGTCGCGTTGGATTTCTTTGAGGCGTTTGGAACGCATCGCCATTACGGGCCATTCAAGCCCCAGGACGAAGGCATTGGTGATCCAACTGACCCGGGACTCGTTTGATTCTGCAGCTTTGATTTCGCCGAGCTTGAAATCGTTGACAACAGCTTCCGGCAGCCAATCCGGAAAATCACCTGTCCTGAGCTTGTTGAGTTCACGAAGGAGGAGGGCTTCGGCTGTTTCAAGATCCTGTCCTTCACGGGGCTTGGCGTAAAGGCCGAACACCGAATAATCTTCGTGCGGCATGAACCAGGCTTCGGATTCGAGTACTTCCTGTTGCTGGTTGAGGAAAAGGTCAAAAAGGCCTGCCTGTTGGTTGTAGAGGAGTTGCTGCAGCATCGTTCCCATGAAGAAGTCAGCCGTACTGCTGCCGTCGAGGCGCCAGGTGAGCATCAGATACGGGGCTTCTTTCCCATATACATCCTTTCGCATTGGCCCACTTATTGCAGGTTGTTCTTCGAAATGAAAAGGGGGGATATCCCTGGCTACATAGTCTCCGAAATACTGCTCGGCCAGTTCGATCGCCTCCTGTGGATCAAAATCCCCGGCCAGTATGATGGCCATATTGTTGGGGACGTAATAAGTTTGGAAAAAGTGCTGGATATTGACCATGGAGGGATTGCGCAGATGCTCGGGGGTGCCCATGGTCGTCTGTGTGCCGTATGGATGCTTGGGGAAAAGGGCTTCGCGCATGGCATAATCCACTTTTCTGGAGTCGCGGTCCTGATTGATATTAAATTCTTCGTAAACCGTTTCCAGTTCCGTGTGGAAAAGACGCAGGGCCATCATTCGAAAACGCTCGGATTCCAGGAGCATCCAGCGCCCGAGCTCATTGGAAGGGATGTCGTTGACATAAACCGTTTGCTCTACCCAGGTGTAGGCATTGGTGGCTTTTGCGCCCAACACACCGGAGAGCCGGTCATATTCGTTCGGTGCGACATATTTTGCAGCTTCTGTGGAGAGTCGGTCAATTTCCGCATATAGTTCCATGCGGATTTCCGGATCCTGGGTTTTACGGTGTGTTTCATATAATTGGGCGATTTTTTCGAGTAATGCACGCTCTTTCTCCCAGTCGGTCGCACCGATCCTGCTGGTTCCCTTAAACAGCATGTGCTCCATGTAATGGGCCAGGCCGGTAGTTTCTGCAGGGTCATGTTTTGAACCTGCCCTGACGACGATATTGGTGAAAATCCGGGGTTCGTTTTTGTTGACGCTCATGTACAGCGTGAGCCCGTTCGGCAAGGTGTGTTCTTGCACCTGTAGGGGCCCTTTATGGACAATTATCGTACTGTTTGCAGGGGGGATACTGGACATTGTATTCAATGGTTTAATGCTACAAAACATATATTTGGTAGCTTTGGATGTATTTGCACCATATTTTTTTACGAAATACATTTTTATTTTACATTTTGGGGTTGCTAAAATGAACTATGCCAGTTGCATGGATCAGATGGATCCCGATTTTTTCACAACAAAATTGAAATATGTACCGAATACTCCTCCTGTTTTCCTGGGCAATGGCCTTATCTCAAATCTCTTGTGCACAAACACCGGAGCTTCCGGTGCTTTCGCCGAATGTGGATTTATTGTACAAGAATCATCCTTTATATAAAGAAAACAGCATCGTCACCAGGAGATTTAAGCTCAAGGAAATAGAGCCTTTGATTAAAAGTCTTCCGGCACCTTTTTATGCCTGGCCTGCGGGTAAATCCGTGGAAGGCAGGAATATTTACCATGTAAGGATTGGAAATGGCCCGGTACCCGTCCTGCTTTGGTCGCAGATGCACGGTGATGAGTCCACCGCCACGATGGCGCTGCTGGATATTTTTAACTTTTTCCAGCGAAACGACGAGTTGAACCCGCTCCGCGAACAAATCCTGAAAAACCTGACGCTGCATTTCATCCCCATGTTGAATCCCGATGGCGCGGAGCGATTTACGCGGCGCAATGTGCAGGATATAGATATTAACCGCGATGCTCTGCGCCTGGCCACTCCGGAAGGACAATTGCTCAAGCGCATGCGCGATAGCCTTCAGGCGGTGTGGGGGTTCAATCTGCACGACCAGAGCAGGTATTATGCAGCAGGGGCAAACCCCAAAACCGCAGGGATTTCTTTTCTTGCACCAGCCTATAACGAGGAAAAGGAGATCAACGATGTGCGGGGCAATGCAATGCGCTTAATCGGGATGATGAACCGGACCCTGCAGCGATATATCCCAGGGCAGGTAGCGCGCTACGACGATACTTTCGAACCCAGGGCCTTCGGTGATAATATCCAGAAATGGGGGACGAGCGCGATCTTGATCGAGTCGGGCGGCCTGCCAGGCGATCCTGAAAAGCAGGAACTCCGCCGTCTGAACTTTGTGGTAATCCTGGCCGCACTGGAAGGCATCGCACAGAATATCCACCAACAGTACGATTTCTCGATGTATGATGCGCTGCCGTTTAATCTGAGTAATGCCTTCCACGACCTGATCGTCCGGGAAGTGGAGATGGAACGCAACGGAAAACCCTATATCGTGGATCTCGCCTTCCGCAGGGAAGAGGCGCCTATCGAAAATTTCCGGCAGTACTATTACCGGGGCAGCATCTCCGAAGTCGGGGACCTTTCTACGATGTATGGCTATGACGAACTGCTGGCCCAGGGATACCGTGCAGTTCCCGGAAAAGTACACGCTACTGTCCTTGAAAATATCCAGGAATTGACAGCGCTCGATCTGCCTGCCCTCCTGAAATCCGGTGTTACCGACTTCCCCGTCCGGGTTTCGCGGAATACGCTGGAACTAAGTAAACTGCCCGTTAAAGTAGTGCCTCCCGGTGAAAAGAACGGTGCAATCCGGTTAGGGGCAAATCCCTCTGTCCTCCTGCAAAAAGGCGGCGAAACACATTTTGTAATTGTCAATGGCGGTTTGTTCGACCTTCGGCAGGATACCCATCTGATTAAAGAAGCGGTAAAGAATGTTTCGTCCAGGTAAATAAAAGGACTGGCGTTGTGTAAAAAGTATTTCGGTATTTCGCTATTTCGCCGCCGAAGGTGGCGAAAGAAAGTTTTGAATGGATATTGTTTTACCTCATTTTGTTTTGCAAAATGAGGCAAAACAATGTCCATTCAAAATTATTGTTGGCGGCGCAAGCCGCCAAATGAAGAGCAGGGGTTTTTACACAACCCCATGCGTATAAAACGGCTTCTTGCACAATTATTTCAGCGAAAAGCCTAATGAATAGAAACAGGTTTTGTGGTCTTAAACAACGAAACCTGCGCTGCCTCCACTTTCTTTTGGTATGCGGTAAAATCGCTATCGAAGAAAGCGTTGATTTTTGCCAGTACTTCAGTAGTATGCCGACGCGCGCTATCCATTGTACGGGATACGGCCTGGTTGGCGGTACCATCGAGGGAGCGCATATATTGCATGACCATGCCGATAGAGCGGGATAAGGGCACACCAGGATACGGCGCTACTTTTGAGCCCCCCTCTCCCCAGATAAGCTTTTCTATTGCTGCGATGCTGTCCTGCATGGATTTACCGAGTTTGGCAATTTGCTGGCGGGTACTGTCTGCTGCGGCTTCCATAGCGGTATCTACGCGTTTGATCGCTTTAGAAGCTTCTCTGAGCCGGTCGGCCCCGGCAGCAGCGGCCCTCACGATTTTTTCCATATCCTTATAAACAGCTTCCCGCGCTTGTAAATCTGCCATGGAAACCTGGAGGCGTGGATCGGCTTTTACGGTGACGACAGTAGAATCTTTATGTGCGCCGTATGCAATGATAATCTTGTAGGTGCCGGGCAAAACGCTGGGCCCGGAGGGCGGGTCGGCATCCGGGCGGGGTTCCTGGCGGGAAAGCCCGGGCGTACCGTTGCGTTCCAGGCCCCAATAAATGCGGGTTAAACCCGTGTCGAGCGCGGTCTTGAAATTGCGGACGGTATCTCCGGACGCATTCAATACGATCACCATTGCCTTTTCCGGGCGCTTTGCAGGCGCTGTTTTTGCAGGTGCCTGGACAGGTGCTTCCGGTGCGGCTGCAACAGCAGCTTTTTTTCCTTTCGTTGCGGGCGCTACCGGTGCCGTGACGGCGGTCTGGTTGGCTGCGGTATAGGAATCCGGTTTATTCCAAACGGCGATATTGGCACCAGGTTCCTTGGTTTTGCCTTCATACTGGGCCATTGCAGGGAAGTGGTAGCCCTGGAACGATTTGAATTCTGCGAGATAAGCATCGGGTACCGGGAAGACGCGCAGCGGCTGCCCGAGCACTTTCCCGTTGGTTTTTGCCATTTCCCTGAATGGCCTTAAGTCGTCAAAAATCCATAGCGCACGGCCAAACGTTCCGATGACAAGATCTAAATCGCGTGGGTGTATTTTGAGGTCGTAGGTAGGTACAGAAGGATAACCGTTCATCCATTTATTCCAGTTTTCGCCGCCATCAATCGTAAAATAGAGACCATTATCCGTACCGAGCCACAAATGTCCGGGCGCTTCGGGATCCTGGGCGATGGAGAGTGCATAGCCCTGTACTTTTTGTTCATCCGCGATCTGGCGGAAAGTCTGGCCGTAATCAGTTGTATGAAAGGCCATTGGCCGCCAGTCATTGCGGCGGTAGTCGTTGACGATCACGAGTGCCTCGGCGGGATTTTTTGCCGAGACCTCGATAAAGGGTATCCAGCTTCCGGGCTTGACCCCTGTGAGCCTGCTGAGCAGGTTAGACCATGTTTTACCGCCATCGCGGGTAATCTGAAGGTTCCCGTCGTCTGTGCCGGCCCAGATGACTTTGGCATCTGCAGGGCTTGGAGCAATGACCAGGATCGTGGTATTGTTTTCAGCGGAGGTGACGTCGTACGTCAGGCCACCGGTGTCTTTGCGCTGCCGGGCGGTGTCGTTGGTGGTCAGATCGGGAGAGATGATTTCCCAGGTTTGACCACAGTCTTTGCTGTAATGTACAAACTGGCTGCCGTAGTAGATTCCGCAGGTATTGAAAGGATCCTGGGCAAAAGCCGCATTCCAGTTGAAACGCAATTCCACGTTATCGGGATGCGTAGGCTTGATGAAAGTAGATTTTCCGGTCTTCGTATCTACATATCCGAGATTGCCACCCTGCGACATGGCATAAATATAGCGGTTGTTATCCGGGCGGAAAGCGACGTCGAACCCATCGCCGAAATAAACTTCCTGCCAGTGATAATTGCGGATACCTCCTTCCTGCCAGACATTACTTGGGCCGATGAAGGAGCCATTGTCCTGCAGGCCCCCTCCGACGTTATAGGGGATATCCATATCGAAATTGACATGGTAAAATTGGCCGACCGGGATATTCTCGGAAAAAACCCAGTTGATGCCGCCGTCGCGGGTGATATTCAGACCTCCGTCATTGCCGTCAATCATGAAATCAGGATTTTCAGGGTGTATCCACCAGGCGTGGTGGTCGGGATGGACACCGGAGTAGGGGAGGAGGGTCTCGAAAGTTTTTCCTCCGTCTTCGCTTTTAGTGACGAGGGAGAAGAGGTTGTAAATCCGGTTTTCGTTTTTCGGATCCACATAAATTTCATGGTAGTAGAAAGGTCTGTTGCTCACGGCATCACCTTTGGATACCAGGGTCCATTTTTGGCCGCCATCTGTAGATTTATAGAGGCCATTTTCTTTTGCTTCTAGCAGGGCATAGACGATATTGGGCTTTGAGCGGGCAATAGCGAGGCCGGCACGTCCGAGTTCTCCGGCAGGAAGGCCATCTTTTGCGCTGCGTTTGACCCAGGTATCGCCACCATCGTGTGTGACATAAATCCCCGAACCCGGTCCACCGGAGTTGAATCTCCAGGGCTGGCGGCCATATTCCCACAGTGCGGCGATGATTTTTTTAGGATTGGAGGGATCCATGACCATATCGGCAACACCGGAGCGCTCATTGGAATACAGGATTTTTTCCCAGGTTTTTCCTCCGTCTTTGGTGCGGAACACGCCCCGCTCGGGATTGGGGCCAAAGGGGGAGCCTTGTGCGCCCACATAGACCACATTGGGATCTTCCGGGCTGATAAGGATACGGTGGATGGTTTTCGTTTCTTTTAATCCCATGTATTGCCAGGTTTTCCCGGCATCCAGGGAGCGGTACACTCCTGCACCGGTATTCAGCGAATTTCGGGGGTTGCCTTCACCAGTACCCACCCACACTTCACTGGGGTTGTTCTGGTTGATTGTAACGGCGCCAACAGACTGGACGGGCTGTTCTTCAAAAACAGGATCCCAGCGTATACCGCCGCTTTCTGATTTCCAAACCCCACCGGAGGCAGTGCCCGCATAAATAATGTCGGTATTGCGCAATACCACGTCAATGGCCGTCACACGTCCGCTCATACCTGCAGGGCCGATATTTCGGGGTTGCACGCCTTTAAGCCATTTTGTGTCAATTGGCTGCGCGTCCAGCAGGAAAGGCAGCGCTCCACAAAGCCATAGTAGCAAAAATGATTTTTTCATACGGTAAATATTATTGAAAAAAAGAATTGGACTTATTGCGACAGATCAGCCTGGTGAGAGAAACTGCCATTTTTAGCTCAGGATGATCCTGTCGCAACAAGTCTATTGTCCTGATGTGCATTAACCCTGTGGGTATGGAAACCGCCGGTTACTTCCGATTGCCAAAAGCATCGTTGAGGATACGGGCGAGGCGATATCCGCTCAGTGTGAGCTGTCGGCGAACGACGTCCTGCCCGTTTTGCAGGTAGCTTTCGGTGAGCTCGTCCCCTGGCATGAGGAAGAGATCGCGGCCGCGGTTATCCTTGCCTTTTACGCCGCGGTATCCGTAAGCGATTGCAAGTTTATGGCTTTCCAACGCCCAGAAATCTGCATCCAACTGTTCGGCGTTGTTAAATTCTTTTTCCGGAAATTCCCGCATCAGTTTTTTGGCGAGATCGCCTATCCGGTTGATCTGGTCATCGTTGAGTGGTTCCCGGGGTTTGCCAAATGGCCGGATATCGTTGTAGGTGCTGAGATATCCGCAGCCATCGTCCCAGAGAGCATGGAGGTTACTCCAGGTCGGGTTGTTGATTTTGAATTCGTTACCGCCGCGGTTGCCACCTGGCAGCGCATTGCTGTAAACAGATGTGCTGTGGAGCGGTTGATGCAGGTCGCTGACGAAATGCACGAGGAATCCCAGAAAACGGGCTTTGTCAATATCCCTTGACCGGGAGCTGCGCAGGATAAAATTGCATTCCCGGATAGCCCAGAGGATATCTACCTCCGGTTGGGCCGGCAGGGCTATGCCATCGGGGTTGTAGGGGATGTTGGTGTAATGCCAGGTATCATAAGCGCGCACCCCTTCGGCTTTGAGATCGTCGGGCCAGGGACCTGTGGCAATGAAGTGATTGACATAAGGGTAATCGCGCTGAAGCGTTTTGGTGAGTTCATCCACGCGTTTGCGGGCAGGTTCCTCGAGGTTGAGGTATGCGATCATTGCAGTTACCATGTGCCCGGCATCCCACCAGGCACTGAGGCGAACGGAGAAAAGGGTGATTGCGACAAAAAGCAGTATTTTTTTCATCTGAAAACATTTACGGGTAAAAATAGAAAAATAGTGAATGGTAGTTGTGCAGAGTAGGCCTATGTAAACGGACTTTTTTAGCCGGTGATCGTGCCACGACAACAAGGCCATTATTTTTTCTTTTGGAAAGGTTTTGCAGAGGCGGGATTTGACGGTGTATCCACAGTTTTTGAAGATTCGGCGACCAATGCCTGGAGGGTCTGGGTTTCTTCGCGGGTGAGGATACGCCATTGGCCGGGACGTAGTTTGCCGATCGCTATGTGCATGATACGCACCCTTTTTAAGCGGACGACATCATATCCGAGCAATTCGCACATCCGCCTGATCTGGCGGTTGAGGCCTTGAGTAAGGATGATTTTGAAGGTGTGATCGTCAATCCGTTCAACACGACATTTTTGGGTCATCGTGCCGAGGATTGGAAGCCCTCCTGCCATCTGTTTCACGAATGCTGCAGTGACCGGCTGGGCGACCTGGACGATATATTCCTTTTCGTGGCGGTTGCCTGCGCGCAATATTTTATTGACGATATCCCCGTCGTTGGTGAGGAAGATGAGGCCCTGGGAGTCTTTATCGAGCCTTCCCACCGGAAACAGGCGCTGGGGGTGGTTGATGAAGCGGATGATATTTTTAGGTTCTTTTGGGTCTGTGGTACAAACGATCCCGATGGGTTTATTGAAAGCAATGTAGAGGGTTTTAGGTTTATTTTTAAGGGGTTTTCCATCCAGGAGTACCAGGTCGCCGTCAAAAACGCGGTTGCCTTTGACGGCAACTGCGCCATTGATTGTTAAGCGTCCTGCTGCTATCCAGGCGTCGGCTTCCCGTCGCGAGCAGATACCTGTAGCGCTGATATATTTATTGAGGCTGGTGGAGTGTTCGCTGTTATTTTCCATAATCGTTTGTTCAGGCAGTGCCAGGGGGTGTGGAAAGGGCCGCTCCGGACAAAGCTTCAAAGGCCCAGGGGGTAATCACATCGAACATGACAGCAGTATTTAGCAGAGAACAAAAAAGTACCGATTTAAGTCAATATGCTTAGCGGGTTTTTTGCGACAAATCAGCAGCGTGGAAAACCCTTTTTCAGCACTACACAAAGCCCATCGCAATAAGCCTTATATTCAGGTGGGGAAAATAGGAAAATTTTTGTGGCCAGTCTGAAATTTAATATAGTTTCAATTAATCATTCAAGATTTGAAGTATATCTTTAACAATTATTTAATCACCAATTCAAAAAGAGTTATGAATGCTAAAACACTCCTGGTTTTTGGAATTTTGCTCATGGGTGTATCCAGTATATGGGCACAACGCAAAATTTCCGGAACGGTAACCGATGCTTCCTCCGGGGAACCGCTTATTGGCGCCAACGTGCTGGTAGTGGGGACGGGGGAAGGTGCCGTTACGGACCTGGACGGGAAGTACCAACTGAACGTTCCCGCCGGCGTATCCCGTTTGCAATTTTCTTATACTGGTTATACCTCACAGGAAATCGAGATTGGTGCATCATCAGTGATCGACGTGCGCCTTTCACCGGGGGAAACCCTCGAAGAAGTAGTCGTAATCGGTTATGGCACAGCTAAAAAAACCGATGTGACTGGTGCTGTTACATCAGTGACCTCTAAAGATTTTATTCGGGGAAATATTGCCACGCCCGAACAACTCGTCAATGGTAAGGTTGCCGGGGTACAGATTACGACCAATGGCGGTGCTCCGGGATCGGGCAGCCGTATCCGTATCCGGGGCGGCTCATCCCTCAATGCCAGCAACGACCCACTGATCGTCATTGACGGCGTACCATTGGATAATGGCGGCATATCAGGTGCGGCGAACCCTCTGAGCTTTATCAACCCCAACGATATTGAATCGTTCAATATCCTGAAAGATGCCTCGGCAACAGCGATCTACGGCTCCCGGGCTTCCAACGGGGTGATTATTATTACGACGAAAAAGGGGGCGCGCGATGGTAAGCTGAATGTGAATTTCAGCTCCCTGTTCTCTTCCTCACAAAAAGTCAATACCGTTGACGTTCTCAGCGCCGAAGAGTTTAAGAAAGTCATAAACGAGGTGGGCAATGCACAGCAAAAAGCTTTACTTGGTACGGTAAGCACCGACTGGCAGGAAGAAATCTACCGCACAGCGATGGCCACGGATAATAACCTTAGCATCACCGGTGTGGCGGCAGGGATTCCCTTCAGGGCCTCCGCAGGCTACCTTAACCAGCCGGGGATACTGAAAAGGGATCAACTCGACCGCGCTTCCGCTTCTCTGGGCTTTTCCCCAGTATTGCTGGACGATAAGCTCAAAATAGATGTCAACCTCAAAGCGACTAATTCCAAGAGCTTCTTTGCCAATCAAGGGGCTATCGGTTCTGCCGTGACTTTTGACCCCACCAAACCAGTCAAAGGGGCATTGAGCGAGTTTGATGGTTATTTCGAATGGCTCGACCCCGCTACGGGCAGGCCCAATAACCTCGCACCGCGCAACCCGGTCGCACTGCTGGAGAACCGCGACGATAACAGCGATGCCAACCGTTTTATCGGTAATGTCCAGTTGGATTATCGTTTCCACTTCCTCCCCGACCTGCGTGCCAACCTGAACCTCGGCCTCGACCAGTCGAGCAGCACCGGGAAGGTATTTGTACCTGCCGCTGCCGCACAGGCCTTTTTCAGAGGTGGCCAGGCGGCCAATTATTCCCAGGATAAAAAGAACCAACTCCTGGAGTTTTATCTGAACTATGCCAAAGAACTGCCGGGCCTCAAAAGCCGCTTCGATGTATTGGCAGGATATTCCTGGCAGGATTTTGTGAGCGAAGGGTTCAACCTGGATCTGTCCGAAACGAAGCGGGATACGTTTGCGAATATCAAGTACAAGACGCAGAACACCCTGGTCTCCTTCTTTGGAAGGGCCAATTACTCACTCATGGATCGCTACCTTCTGACTTTCACGCTGCGTAGGGATGGCTCCTCCCGCTTTAGCCCCGACACCCGTTGGGGTCTGTTCCCCTCCGCAGCTTTCGCCTGGAGGATTTCAGAAGAAGGGGCTATCCGCGACCTCGACGTCTTCTCCGATCTGAAACTTCGACTCGGCTACGGTGTCACCGGCCAGCAGGATATCGGTTCCGACTATCCCTACCTTGCGCGTTTCACGCCCGGCCAGCCGACCGCAGCGTATCAGTTTGGCGATGCGTTTATCAACACGATCCGGCCAGAAGGGTATGATTCGAGGATCAAATGGGAAGAAACGGTTACCTATAACGCGGGTCTTGACTTTGGCTTCCTGGATGGGCGCATCAGCGGTAGTGTAGATTACTATTTTAAGGAAACGGAAGACCTCCTCGCGGTCATCAACGTGCCGGCAGGTTCTAACCTGCGGAACCGGATTTTTACCAATATCGGCAGCATTGAAAACCGTGGGCTTGAAGTTACCCTCAATACCGTGATTGCGGACAAGCGCAAGTTCGGCTGGAATGCCGGATTTAACATCACGTTCAACAAAAACGAGATCACCAAGCTTACTGCTGTAGAGGATCCCTCCTTCCTGGGTATTGAGACGGGCGGCATTGCAGGTGGTGTCGGCAACAATATCCAGATTCATTCCGTGGGTTTCCCACGCAATGCCTTCTTCGTCTATCGCCAGGTCTATAATGGTAATGGAGAGCCGCTCGAAGGACTTTATGCGGATGAGAACAACGACGGCCGCAGTACCCTGGATGACCGCTACCGGTTCAAAAACCCAGACCCAACGGTATTCCTTGGCTTTTCCTCGCAGTTTACCTTTGACCGCCTGAGCATGTCCTTTGTTTTGCGCAGTAACATCGGCAATTACGTATATAATAATGTGGATGCAGAGCGCGCTGTTTACAGGAACCTCACCCTGAACAACGTACTGCGGAATGCTACCCCTGATCTGCTCGCGACCCGCTTCGGCAACAACCAGTATTTCTCCGACTATTATATTGAGAACGCTTCCTTCCTCCGTATGGACAACGTGACGTTTGGATATAATGTAGGCAGCATTTTGGATAATCAGGCGAACCTTCAGCTCTCTGCCATGGTTCAAAATGTATTTGTGGTTACAAAATACACAGGTCTTGATCCTGAGATTCCCGGCGGTATAGACAACAACTTCTACCCCCGCCCACGCATCGTTTCTTTCGGACTTAATCTCAACTTCTAAAATTTATCAATAATGAAAATCACCATACTCAAATCATTCAAAACCGCAGGGGTCCTTGTTGCGCTGCTCGCGTTGGGCGCGTGTACGGATGATCTGAACAGGGAGCCCTTTCCCGTTTCAGGGCTGACGGCTGCTTCTGTCTATAAGGATGCGGCAAACTACAAGGCATTTTTGGCAAAGCTCTATGCTGGTCTGGCTACTTCAGGTCAGCAAGGCCCTGCCGGCCAACCTGATATTGACGGTCTGGACGAAGGCTTTTCCCAATACCTCCGTCAGTATTGGAAAGCGCAGGAACTTCCTACCGATGAAGCCGTTATCGGCTGGAATGATGGCTCCCTGCCGGATTACCACGATATGGACTGGACGACGGGCAATGAGTTTATCGCTGCGATGTACAACCGGATTTTCTATCAGATTTCCCTGTGCAACGAATTTATCCGCCAGTCTTCTCCTGAAAAACTCAGCGAACGCGGGATTGTGGGCAACGATGCAGCAAATATCAAAACCTACCGCGCCGAAGCGCGTTTTCTCCGCGCGCTTAGCTACTATCATGCACTGGATTTGTTTGGTAGTGTGCCATTTGTAACGGATGCCGACCCTATCGGTGCCTTCCTGCCCGGTCAGATTTCCCGTGCAGACCTCTTTGCATTTTTGGAAAAAGAACTTCAGGAAATTGATGCCGATTTGCCTGCACCCAGGAGCAATGAGTATGCCCGCGCCGATAAAGCTGCCGCATGGACTTTATTGGCAAAGTTATACCTGAACGCCCAGGTGTATATCGGCCAGTCCAAATTTTCGGAGTGCATCGCTCAGTGCAACAAGATTATTGCTGCAGGTTATGTACTGGAATCCAGCTACCGCAATTTGTTCCTCGCCGACAACAACCGCTCCAAGGAAATCATCTTCCCGGTGGCTTTTGATGGCCTTCGCACGCAGAACTATGGCGGCACGACTTTCCTGATCCATGCAGCGGTCGGCGGCACAATGAACCCCGCAGAATTTGGCGTAAACGGCGGATGGTGGGGCTTGCGCACGACAAAGAGCATGGTGAACCTGTTCTCGGACATAACGGGCGCAACCGATCGCCGCGCCATGTTCCATGTGGACGGACAGAAACTCGATATCTCAGATATTTTCACTTTCCAGGACGGCTATGCAGTATCTAAATACCGCAACGTGACTTCAACGGGTGCGAAGGGATCTGACCCAAGAGGGGAGTTTACGGATACTGATTTTCCAATGTTCCGCCTTGCAGATGTTTACCTGATGTATGCTGAAGCTGTACTCCGCGGTGGCTCCGGAGGGAGCTCGGCTACTGCCCTGCAATACGTGAATGCATTGCGCACCCGTGCCTTCAACGGAGCCAATACCGGCAACGTCAGCGCAATCACAGTGGATTTTATCCTCGACGAACGCGCAAGGGAGCTGTACTGGGAAGGGCATCGCCGTACCGACTTGATCCGCTTTGGCCGCTTTACAGGTTCTAACTACCTCTGGGCCTTTAAGGGAGGAGTGAGAGATGGCAGGGCAGTACCCGACCATCTGGTACTTTACCCGATCCCAAGCGCGGATTTGATTGCAAATCCTAAGCTGAAGCAGAATACCGGATATTAATTTTAACCAACAACCTCAATTTTCTAAACATGAAAAACTGGTTTAATAAAATATGGCTTTTACCAGTGCTGGCGCTGGCAGTCTTTGCCTGCGATAAAGATGAGGAAAAAACAATCCTCGCCATCACTACAGGGCCTTCCCTCGGCCTCTCTGCTACAACACTGACGCTGACCGAAGCAAACGCCAAGAATACTGCGCTTACCGTAACGGCAAGCGCTGCTGATTATGGTTTTGCGGCGGCTTCTACGCATCGGTTGCAGTTCGACAGAAGGGGGAACAACTTTGCCGCGCCACAGGAAATCAATATGCCCACGCTCAGCAGATCGTTCACTACAGCAGAATTGAACGATATCGCAATTAAGCTGGGGGTCGCTCCTGGTACTGCTACAGACCTGGACGTTCGTATAAAATCGGATTTGCTCAAAGCACCAACGGTGTTTTCTAACGTCGTAGGGCTAAGGGTGACGCCATATCTGGTCATCATCGTTTATCCAACGCTTTATGTGCCCGGAAGTTATCAGGGCTGGGCACCGGATAAAGCCGACAGGATCGTGTCGGTAAAGAGCAACGATAATTACGAAGGCTTCGTTAATTTCCCGGATGCGACCACAGAGTTCAAGCTCACGAATGCGGCCAACTGGAATAGTAGTGTGTTCGGCGATGAAGGCGATGGCTCTTCCGGAAAAATTGCTTCGCCGGGAAGTAACTTCAAGGCAAACTCGTCAGGTTATTACCGTATCAATGCCGACTTGTCTGCTAAGGTATGGTCGTTGACCAAAACTTCATGGGGCGTTATCGGCGATGCGACCCCGGGTGGCTGGGGTTCTGATACAGATATGCGCTATGACCCGGCGTCTAAGTCCTGGAAAGCTACTATCGCGCTTACCCAGGCCGAGATCAAATTCCGCGCTAACGATGACTGGGGGATCAATTTCGGCGATACCGGGGCAAATGCTTCCCTGGAGTATGGCGGTGATAACATCAAAGTGCCCGCAGCAGGTACTTATGATATCGAGCTGATCCTGAGCATTCCGGGTAACTATACGTACAAGTTGACGCGCAAATAATATGCGGTTGAGAAAAAGACCGGCTGCCTCACAAATCCTGGGGTTGTATAAAAAGGCCGGAGGTCTTTATTTAGCGGCTGACACCGCCAAATAATATTCGAAGGAACGCTGTTTTAACTGATTTCGCGAAGCAAAATCAGTTAAAACAGCGTTCCTTCATATAGAACCAAACTTTCTTTCGCCGCCGAAGGCGGTAAAATTCCTTTAGCGGCGCAAGCCGCCAAAGCGTATTTCTCAGCATGCCGTTTTAATTGATTTTGGGTAGGAAAATAAATGAAAAAGGCAATCTTTGTAAATTTTTGTATGCAGACGAAGTTGTAATAATAATTTTAGGAAATAAATGAGGGTTTT
>JBEIGB010000028.1:0-38276 GCA_040382095.1 Lewinellaceae bacterium | reverse complement strand
GTACCATGATTATCCGCTTTTATCTGATGGTCATTATTGTGATCATTGCGGGTTTTTTGCATCAATGGTGGCTTTCCCTCGTAGGTGGAGCGATTTTTATGACTTCACTGCTTGGCCTGCCATGGAAAGGTAAGCAGAAGTAACCGTTTTATAGGGAAATGACCTGCCGGTATAGCATTTATGCCGGCAGGTTGGCTAGTTTTTTCATGTCTTTGATGAATATTTTACTGTCCACGATATCAATATAACCATCGACTTTGAATTCTGTCAGCATACGGATAACGCTTTCTTTAGCAGTACCGACGATGCGGGCGAGGTCATCGCGAAGGATATTGATTTCGTTTTTCCCTTCTTTTTCGCTAAGGAAGATGACGGCATCTGCTACGCGTTTGCGCACGGAGTTGTATGCCAGGTGGAGTAATTGCTCTTCTTTTCCGGCGATATCATTGGCCAGCATTTTGATGAGACGGGAAGAGACGTCGCGGTTGCCATATATTAAGGCTGCAAAATCTTCTTTAGGCACCAGGCTGAGTTCTGCATCTTCAAGCACCCCGGCGGAGTCAGTGTAGGGGGTATCCTTGATCAGGTCCACATATCCGAAGAATTCGCCTTCGCGCAGGAGGTCAATGATATATTCTTTCCCGTTTTCATTGGTTTTGAAGATTTTGACTTTGCCGGTTTTTACGAAGTACAGGTAGCGGGGATAGTCGCCTTCTTCATAGATCAGTTCGCGTTTTTTAAAGGTTTTTGTCTTTCTTTGTTCAGAGAGCTTTTGGAGCTCCTCATAGCCGCGCACCTCGTTGATGAAAGAATTGAACCCGTTTTCGGTGCGGTCGAAATGTTTTTTGATCTGATCGCTTTTGCGCAGGCGGGTTTCGACGACGGCGAGGAGTTCGTCTTTATAAAAAGGCTTGGTGATATAGTCGTCTGCCCCGAGGTTCATGCCCCGTCTGAAGTCGGCGCGTTCTGCTTTGGCCGTGAGGAAAATGAAGGGGATAGAAGCAGTATCGGTTCTTTTGCTGAGGATATTCAGCACACCAAAGCCGTCGAGTTTTGGCATCATGACATCACAGATAATCAGATCTGGTTTTTCGCGGGCGGCAAGTTCTAGGCCTTCGGTGCCGTCGGGGGCCTGGCAAACGTGATAATCTGAAAGTTCCAGGATTTCGGCCAGGTTTTCCCTCACTTCGAGGTTATCTTCAATGACCAGGATTTTCTTTTTGCTCATTTTCCGGATTTTCCTTGGGTGATTTGTTTTGAAAATCGTTTTTACATCAGGCTTTACTTCAGGGGCCGGATCAGGGTTTAAATTTAGGTTTTTTTAAAGATTCGCGCTAATTTTCTGGTCGCTCGCCGAGCGGAATCCCGATACTGAATGTCGAACCCTTTCCAGTGGCGCTTTCAAAGGAGATGTTGCCGTCCAGTAAATCGAGGTAACGCTTTACGATGTTCAATCCTAAGCCAGTCCCCTGGATATTTTCTACGTTGTGCGCACGGAAGAAGCGGGTGAACAAGTGTTGTTGTTCTTCTTCGGGGATGCCGATACCATAATCGCGGATGGATATGCGTAATTCCTGTTCGGTAATGGACATACGGCATTCGATGGCCTGCCCTTCTGCAGAGTACTTAATCGCATTGGACAACAGGTTGTAGAGGATATTTTTGAGGATTTTCTTGTCTATCCAGATGATCGTATTGTTCTGCGGCGGATTGTAGTCCAGTGTTTGGCCGGGTTTGAGGAGGGGGCCGACTTCATCGAGTATTTCCTGGCAAAAATCACTAAGATCGCACGCTACGAGTTGGCATTGAATTTTCCCTTCTTCCAGCCTGCTGAGCGAGAGGAAATCGTTGAGGATACTGGTCAGGTTACTGACGGCCGATTTGATACGCGCGGAATGCTTCAGGCGTTTTTCGTGTTGTTCGGTGCTGTTATAGGCATCGAGGAGGTCGGCAGAAGAGAGGATTGTGCTGAGGGGGGTCCGGAATTCATGGGAGGCCATTGCCACGAAACGGGATTTCAGATCGCTGAGTTCTTTTTCTTTTTCGTAAAGGCCACGGAGTTCTTGCTCGCTTTGACGAAGAGCGGCTTCGATTACTTTGCGTTCCTGTATTTCCGTTTCCAGTTTTTTATTGATGTTGAGCAGTTGGTTTACAGCAGAGGCCAGTTCCTCGGTGCGCTGTTCGACGCGCTGCTCCAATTCTGCGTTGAGTTGCTTGATGCGTTCTTCTGCAGCCCGTTGTTCAGTAATATCTACCCCGGAACTGATGATGGCAACGGGCTTTCCGGTTTTGTCCCTGAGGAGCGAATTTCGGAATGCGATCAGCCTTTTATGGCCCCCATTGACGATGATGATGTTTTCGATATATTCCGGGACTTCGTGCCGCTCTTCCATCACATTTCGGAATAAGCTGCGATATTTATCGCGTGTCTCCGGTTCAAGGCAGAGGTCGAACCAGTTTTTATCGTTGAGCTGCTGTTCTGAATACCCCAGCATCTCACAGCCTTTTTCATTGATCAATTCGATTTGCTCCTCTGGATTGACGACCACGATCAGGGTATTCGCGATGTCCAGGTAATTCTGGGCCCTTTCCTTCTCTTCGTTAAGGGCTTGTTCAAAGTGTTTTTGCTCGGTCAGGTCGTGGATGATACCGGTAAATATGCGCCTGTCCTTCAGGATGACCTCGCTGATACTCAGTCGGAAGGGAAAAAGGATCCCATCTTTGCGCATCCCGTGTACTTCCCTGCCGATACCGATGATTTTTCGTTCCCCCGTGCGCAGGTAATTGTCCAGGTACCCGTTGTGCAGCCCCCGGTGCGGGGAAGGCATCAGGGTACTTACGTTTTTGCCGATAAGTTCTTCAATGGCATAACCAAACAGGTTGGCGGCAGATGTGTTGACGAGTTCCATCAACCCTGTTTCGTCAATAATGATAATACCATCCGTAGCGGTATCAAAGACGGCATCGAGCCGTAATTGGGTATCCGATTTATATACAACTGGTTTGTGGGTATCCAAAAGGTTTGAATTTGGTCTGGTTTTAAAGGAGTATAAGATTCCGTCTAAGTTAAGTGTTTTTTTTAAAAGTCATGGTAAAGGGATGATAAAAATCATCTGCACAACAACCCAAAGGCTGGATATTGTGGTAAAATTCAACTATCAGCCCTTCATGCGTATGCTTGTACAGGAAATGCAGAAGTAAGCAGGGCGTAAAATTGCTCCAAAACATGGAGGAAAAGGATAATCCGGTCAAAGTCCATAAGCTCGAGTTGCTGGGAATAGGTGCGTCTATGGACAGACAGCTCAAGGCTAATCTGCTGCAGGCCCTTTGGCAGCTTGGGCTGGATATCCCCGTGGAGGAGGTCAGGGAAATCGACCGCTTGCTCGAATCCGGCGTCTCTGGTATCCCGGCGTTAATCGTCAATGGGCAGGTAGTTATTCAAAAAGTAGTGCCCACAGTGGAAGAACTCCGCCTGCTATTGTTTGCGCTGCTCAAAATGCCGGGGCAGAAGGTAAATATCCGCAATATTATTGTCCCTACGGATTTTTCAGAAACGGCAAATAATGCTTATCGCTACGCACTGGATTTAGCAGGTTTCCTCGGGGCCAACGTCCGCCTCGTCCACGTCTATCAGCCAAAATCAGATATGAGCGGGGCAAGGTTGATGAACGGCGTTTCCGAAGAGCTGCATTATAAACAGGAATTACTGGAATCCCTCAGTCATTCAGAAAAGGTTTTGGTAGCAGGGCCCCGCAATAAACCTGCCACGCAGGTGCAGCCTGAGATGATTAATGGTTTCGTTGCAGACGAACTTTGTGCGCTCTCCAGACGGAAAGATACAGACCTTATTGTCATGGGCACTACCGGCGAGGCGAAACTGTTGGAGCGGTGGCTGGGTAGTATCTCGACAGAGGTGGCCCGTAAAGCATCCTGCCCGGTTATCCTGGTACCCCGCCATTCCCGTTTTAAACCGATTGACCAAATGCTCTATGCCTGCGATTATCAGCGGCAAGGGGAAGCAATTTTGGAAAAAGTCGTAGGGTTTGCTGCTGCCTTCGATGCAATGGTACATCTGTTACATGTTTCTACTTCGCGCAGCCCAAACCCCAACGGGCCAGCCGCTGCCTCAGGTAGTAATATTCTTGATCTGGACGGGATTAAGATGAAAATGTACAAATCACACCACTCCGATGTCCTGGAGGGAATCGCACGTCATGCAAATGAAACCCACCCGGGATTAATCGCCATGGGTACCTATCACCGCAGCTTCCTGGAAGATATTTTTCATAAAAAACTGACCAGGGAAATGGCATTTATTACCTCAGTACCGCTAATCGTTTTTCATGAGGAAGACTGATCTCCAAAAGACTTATTGCAGGGCAGGGCGTGTTTAAAAATTCTTTTCGCTTTTGGTCAGAGTTGTGGCGAAGGTTCTGCATAACGGGAAAAGCGCCATTTTTAGCCCCCCGGTAATCCCACTGCAACAAGCCATTGTACGTTTCTGTAACTCCAGAATTAACTCCCTCACCGCGTGAAACATTAAAATCGTTGAATCTGGCTGGCGCATTCAGACACGGCTGTGCGCTATGCATCCGAAGGTGCTTTGGTGTTGCCCGGTACGCCTTACGCCTTAAAGACCATAAGGGGGTGGAGCTAAAAATGCAGCGTGCCTTTTTCGCAAGAATTCTGCCCCGCAAAGGAGATTTTCCCTTCGGAAGATGATGAATATCATTTCCTGGCTGCTGAAGGTTTAGTAGATTTGAAATACTGGCATGGACAATCTGTTCAATCTTTAAAAATCAGGACTATGTACTCCAACCGACCCGTTCGGGATATTATGAGCACGAATATCGTGACTGTCACTCCCGATACTGCACTGCAGGAAGTTAATGCTATTTTCGAAAAGCATTCTTTTCACCATCTCCCCGTTGTAGGACATGCAGGGGTGTTGGCAGGAATGATTAGTAAAACAGATGTTTTGCGCTTCACATTACAGCTTGCGCACCGTACCACAGGTCCGACCTGGATACAAAAGGCCTTGCAATCGGCCAGCGCAGCAGATATTATGACGAAGAGCCCCCTGAGTCTGGATCCGGAAGATACAATCGGCCTGGCTGCAGATATTTTTCTTGCCAACAAGTTTCACGCCCTTCCTATCGTCGAAGGAGATACCTTGCTGGGTATCGTTACTACGCACGACCTGTTGATGTATGGCTTTGGCCCACTGGCACCAATCCCCGAAGAGGAAGTGGAACTTCCGTAAAGGTGAAGTACCCGGAAGGTTATTGCGACGAGATCATCGTGGTTTAAATGGCACTTTCCTGTTTATATTATTTTTTCATGCTACACCTGCAGATTACGCCCCTGTTGAAGATTTCTCTTATACGGGAAGAGCTCATTTTTCCGCGTTGCTGACCCGTTGCAAAAAAGCTGTCAAATCTACGCTTTTTGTAAAGCCGAAAAAACAAACCTATTATGATGGGCACAAGCATAAAAATAAAGGATATCATGACCGCCGAGGTCATTACGGTCCGGCCGGATGATACGATGGAAAAAGTCAGGGAGATTTTTGACCACCACAATATCCACCACATTCCCGTAGTGGCTGTCGGGAAGCTGGTCGGGATAATCAGCCGGGAAGATTATCTGAGGGTAATCCAGGGGTTTGCCTTGGACAGTGGGTCAAAACGCGAGCAATACAACCAGGCGCTGCTGCACTCGATGCTTGTTGGTGAGGTGATGGTGCGACAGGTGGCCAGGCTGGGGCCGGAAGATTCCTTGCAGGCAGCTGCAGGGTTTTTTCGCGAAAATTTGTTCCATGCCATCCCGGTTGTTGGGGTGTCGGGTGAACTGCTGGGTATCCTGACGACCTACGACCTTATCAACTATGCTCATCAGGAAGGCGTTTTTGGGTAAAAAGCGGCGCAGCGCGGGGTTGTGTAAAAGTAATTTCTTTGCTTTCGGTGGGGAATCTGCTTTTGCATAGCCCCGGAATTTTCTCACAACCCTTTAGTTCTCCCTGTAAAACTTGCATAAAAAAGGGTATTGTACTATCTTTGTGCAAAATGTCTTTCTTGGCAAGGTTCATCCATATTGTTTTGGCAGTACTCGTGATGGCAAGTTCCACTGGAATTGTGTTCAATAAACACTATTGCAGGGGGGAGTTGCGCGCGCAGGCACTCTTTTTTATGCCGGAAAGCTGCCACGATACAGGACGTACGCCTTCGAAAAAAACGCCTTGCCCTTTTCATGCAAATCAAGCCGACGTCCCGTCGGCATTCGAAAAAGATGGATGCTGTGACAATCGCAGCGCGATTGTAAAATCAGGTTCGCCGCAATGGTATCCGCAGCCCGATGTATTACCCGTCTTAGCGGAGCCACTGGCCTCATTCCGGTATTTTTTGCCGGAATACCTGCTACATTTCAGTTTTGATCTGCCACGCTTGCCCGATCTGACCAATGACCTGCCGCCGCCCAAATACGGCCTTCACATAGTGCTCCAGGTGTTTCGCAATTAAGGTTATGGATTTCCGCGGCCATACAGTTGACCGTTAGCCGTGGTTTGTTATTCCGGTGTCCCAAAAGGTCGGAAGATGCAGGCGCAATCCTGTCGGTGTTGTGGCGATGCTACTCTACGCATCGGTACTGCCTTTGATTGTGTGTTGGCACTGCCCGTCGGTCATAATCTATGCGATGTGATTTTCAAATGCCTGTGCTCATGCAACGATTATGTTGAAAAACATCATACACTTCTTTTTGTACAATAAGGTTGTTACGTTTCTTATTTTATCCTTGCTGGCGTTTTGGGGGCTCAGTTCTGCGCCCTTTGATTTCCATATTCCCTGGCTCCCCCGGGATCCCGTGCCAGTGGACGCTATCCCCGATTTGGGAGAGAACCAACAGATTATATTCACAGAATGGCCGGGCCGTTCGCCGCAGGATGTCGAGCACCAGGTCACTTACCCGCTCACCGCTGCCTTACTCGGGCTTCCCGGGGTCAGGAGTATCCGCTCCTCGTCCATGTTCGGCTTTTCCAATATTTACGTTGTTTTTCAGGACGATGTCGAGTTTTACTGGAGCCGCTCGCGGATACTTGAAAAGCTCAACGCATTGCCGCCGGGGCTATTGCCGCAGGGGGTCCAGCCTGCACTTGGGCCGGATGCCACAGGGCTTGGGCAAATTTTTTGGTACACCCTGGAAGGCAGAGACGATGCCGGTCAGCCTGCAGGGGGGTGGGATGTGCAGGAACTGCGTTCGCTGCAGGATTACCTGGTGCGTTTTGCCCTGAACTCGGCAGAAGGGGTTGCCGAAGTCGCCTCCGTTGGAGGTTTTGTGAAAGAATATCAGGTGGATGTCAATCCGGCAGCCTTGCGTACTTACGGGATTTCCCTGAAAGAGGTCATGGAGGCGCTGCGCAATACCAATATTGATATCGGCGCCCAGACAATGGAAATCAACCTGGTGGAATACTACGTCCGGGGTCTGGGGTATATCAGGCATATTGATGATATCGGGCAGACGGTAGTACGGGTACAAAATAATATCCCTGTCCGGATCGCAGATGTTGCCAAAGTGAATTTAGGCCCGGCAGACCGTCGGGGCGCACTCGATAAATCCGGTGCGGAAGCGGTAGGCGGGGTGGTCGTGGCACGGTTCGGCTCCAACCCACTGGAAGTGATCGAAAATGTAAAAGCAAAGATCGAAGAGCTCCAGTCAGGGCTGCCTTCTAAAATACTCGAGGACGGGACCGTTTCCAGGGTCAGGATTGTCCCCTTTTACGACCGTACCCAACTGATTAAGGAGACAATTGGCACTTTATACAATAATCTTGCGCAGGAAATCCTGGTCACGACCATTGTTGTGATCATCCTGCTGTTTAACCTGCGCGCCTCCCTGGCGGTATCAGGCCTCTTGCCATTGGGGGTTTTGCTGACCTTCATCGTGATGCGCCATACGGGAGTGGACGCCAATGTGGTGGCACTGGCTGGTATCGCGATCGCCATTGGTACAATGGTGGATGTGGGCATCGTCATGGCCGAGAGTATCGTCCACCGGATGGAACGCCGTCCGGTCGGGGAAGACCTTTATACCACCGTTTACAAGGGATCACTGGAAGTCGGGACGGCAATTGTCGTGGCAGTCATTACGACGATTATCAGCTTCCTTCCCGTTTTTGCACTGGAAGGTGCCGAGGGGAAGCTTTTCCGTCCATTGGCATTCACCAAAACATTTTCCCTTGGGGTGGCGATGTTCCTTTCCCTGATTGCGCTGCCGGCAGTGGCACATACGGTTTTTTCGATTCGTAGCCCCCGCCGTTTTTGGCGGATATTGGGTAATGTACTGTTGGCGTTTACGGGCTGTTGGCTGATTTTTACACAAAACAACAGCTTCACTGGCATGGTATTGCTGATTGTTGCACTTACGGGGCTTGTTGCAGCGTCTGTGGTACCATGGTTGGGGGATAGTGGGCTGGAGAGGGTCAAATGGGCAAAAAATCTGGTATTTGCAGGCATCATCGCCCTGCTTATTACGCGGATGTGGATGCCCCTTGGGGTTGACCAGGCCCTTGCGGTAAATTTCTTTTTTGTCGTGGTTGCATTGGGAAGTATTCTGGGGATGCTTTATTTTATCGTGCGTATCTATCAGAGGGTCCTTCGAATTTTACTGGAGTACAAATTTTTGTTCCTGGTGCTCCCGCTGGGGATTATTGCCTGTGGATATGTTGTATTTCGTCAGGTAGGCCGGGAGTTCATGCCTTCGCTGGATGAGGGCTCTTTTCTGCTGATGCCAACTTCTATGCCGCATTCGGGTATCCAGGAGAATGTCAGGAACTTGCGTCTGCTGGATATGGCGGTCAGTGCTATTCCGGAGGTAGAGCTGGTAGTGGGTAAATTGGGCAGGGCAGAAAGTGCCCTGGATCCTGCACCTATAAATATGTACGAAAATGTGATCCTGTACAAATCGGAATACATGACCGACGAAGAAGGCAAACGATTGCGGTTCAGGACAGATGCAAAGGGGGGGTACGTACGGGATAGCCTGGGCAACCTGGTTCCCGACCCGGGCGGGCAGTATTTCCGGCAGTGGAGGTCGCATATCCGTAGCCCCGAAGATATCTGGCAGGAGATCGCAAAAGCTACCCAGCTACCTGGGGTGACTTCCGCACCAAAGCTTCAGCCAATTGAAACCCGTCTGGTGATGCTCCAGACAGGAATGCGGGCCCCTATGGGTATTAAAGTCAAAGGGCAGGACCTGGCCACCATCGAGGCATTCGGCCTGGAACTCGAAAAAGCACTCCGCAATGTAGAGGGGGTTAAAAGTGCTGCGGTTTTTGCAGAGCGCATTGAGGGCAAACCCTATCTCGAACTCGTGATAGACCGTAAAGCCATCGCCAGGCATGGCCTGACGGTACAGGAAGTCCAGGAATACATCCAGGCAGCCGTTGGAGGGGCTATTCTTACCCAGACCGTAGAGGGAAGGGAACGCTACAATGTACGGGTGCGTTACCCGCGCGAATTGCGCAATGGCCCGGAGGCACTGAAGCAGATATTCGTACCGTCCCGAAACAGCGAAGGTCAGGTACCGCTCGGCGACCTGGCAGAGTTGCGCTATGTACAGGGGCCTCAGATGATCAGGAGCGAGGATGGGTTTCTAACAGGCTACGTCCTTTTCGATAAAGTAGAGGACGCTGCCGAGGTGGATGCCGTGGAAAATGCAAAAAAACATATCGAAGGGCTGATCGCGTCCGGACAGTTGTCGGTGCCACCCGGAATCAGCTACCGATTCGCCGGCAATTATGAACAACATATCAGGGCGTCAAGACGCCTGGCCATTTTACTGCCGATAACGCTATTGATTATTTTTTTGGTCCAATACCTTGAATTTCGATCGCTGGTAATCTCCGGTATGGTCTTTAGCGGGGTATTGGTCGCATTTGCCGGCGGGTTCATCCTGATTTGGCTGTATGGTCAGCCCTGGTTTCTCGATATGCCATTTTGGGGCGAAAACCTGCGCGATCTGTTCCAGGTGCAGCCCATAAACCTCAGCGTAGCCGTCTGGGTGGGCTTCCTCGCATTATTCGGGATCGTAACGGACGATGGGGTACTGATGGCTACTTTCCTGAAAGAACGGTTTAAAGCTTCGCCCCCGGATTCTATTCCGGAAATCCGTCGGGCAGTGCTCGAAGGTGCCCAGCGTCGTATCCGTCCGGCGATGATGGTGACAGCTACAACACTGCTGGGCTATCTGCCCATCCTGACTGCAAGGGGAAAAGGGGCCGAGATCATGGCCCCGATGGCAATCCCGGCTTTTGGGGGGCTATTAATTGAAATTATCTCGGTATTTATTGTGCCGGTACTTTTTTGTATCTGGCAGGAGTACCGCTGGCATAGAAAAACGCGGCTTAATCAACAGGTATGATGAAAAAGTTATGGATTATCGTATATGCCGTACATTTTGGGGTGATCAGCCCTCACGCACAGCCTTTGGATAGCATGCTATACGGTATCAATGGGGAAGATAATCCCGCTTTGCGCGCGGGGTATTTTGGATATCAAGCTTTACTTCAGCGGGAAACTCAGGCTTTACAATGGCCCGAGCCGGAATTCAACCTGGATTTTATCGCCTTCCCTTTTCCCAATAGGTCTTTTATGCCTTCAGCTACGTTTGGGCTGATGCAGCCTATCCCATGGAAGGGCGTCCGGGAGGGTAAGGCAGCCCTTGCCCTTGCCGAGGCAAATACCGCTTTGGAAGGTGTCCGGGTCGAACGTCTCGAGCTGCGCTTTCAACTCAAAGAGGCTTACTGGCAGTTGTTCGAACTTGGACGGAGTGCAGGACTCATCGCCCAAAACCTGGATCTGCTAAAGGCCCTGGAACGTTTGGCACAGTCCAATCTCGAACTTGGAAGGGGAACGATGGACGAAGTCCTGGAGGTTAAAATGCGTATCCTTGCGCTGGAGCAGCAACTGCGACAACTACAGAATGCCCGGCGTAATCCCCAGGCCACAATCAACCGCATACTGGATCGGGCAGCAGATACGCCTGTTTTTATAGCAGAAACCCCCGCCGGCCTGGCTCCAATGGCTGCCGATACACCCGTCCGGGAGGAGATCACTGCGCGCTATCCGGGCTTACTGGCGATAGATCACGAAACATCGGCTTCCCTGCAAAGACAGTTGCTCAACCGCCTGGACAGCAGGCCCTCTGTTCAGGCAGGACTGGATTACGTACTGATGAATACCGGAGAGGGGGCGCATACAACCGATGGCAGAGATATGCTCATGCCCCGTGTTGGGGTCCGGCTTCCCATTTTTCGGCAAACCTATTATTCCAGGGGGGAAGAGGAGCGCCTGCGCCAGGCAGCCCTTGCCAATCAGAAAAAGGTAGCCGAAAATACCCTGCTGGCGTCCCTCGAGCAGGCGCAGGCACTCTGGGAGGACGCCCGGATTCAATACCAAACCGCCCGGGAACAAATGCCCCTGGTCGAATCGGCAATCCGCCTTGCAGAAACAGCGCTGGCCACCGATCAGGGAGGACTGGATAAAATTCTCAGGCTCTACGAACAGTTATTGTCGGTAAAACTGCAGGAAGTCCAGGCAATTACCAAAAGCCACCTCGCCGTGGCAGCATTCGAACGGTGGACAGACGCACCAGAATAATCGCAGGGGATTGACGATAAGATATATGCAAATAAAAATAAATATGATCAGACGAAAAGTGCATGTCTTTTTTTTAGTGCCGGCAATTATTGCCGGCGTGATCATAGGATATCTGCTCTCCAGGCAGGCTAAAGGAAGGTCAGATGTGGCAGACGCCCAGGTAGCTGATGCTGAACGGACAGAATATACCTGTGCGATGCACCCACAGATCCGGCAGTCTGGACCAGGTATTTGCCCGTTGTGCGAAATGGACCTTACACCTGTACAAACCGGCACTGGCCAGGACGACCGGGTACTTACCATGACTCCTGAGGCCGTCCAGCTTTCAAATATCCAGACAATGCAGGTAGGCATTGCTGCCCCTTCGTCCGGGAAGTCTTTGCGCCTGAGCGGAAAGATAAAGGCAGACGAACGCAGGGCTGCTATTCAGGCCGCCCATTTGCCGGGCAGGATAGAAGCGCTTTTCGTGACCTTTACCGGTGAAAAGGTACAAAAGGGGCAGGCGCTGGCGAGGATTTATTCACCGGCCCTGGTCAATGCGCAGAGGGAGCTGCTGGAAGCCATCCGCCTTCAAGGTACGGGGTCTGAACTGGCAGAAGCTGCCAGGAACAAGATCCGGGCATGGAAAATATCCGAGGATTTCCTCCGCGAAGTGGAGGGTAGTGGAAAAATTCAGCGCGAAAGCCTTCTGCGTGCCGACCGCTCGGGATATGTCATTGCCAAAAAAGTTACAGTTGGAGATTATGTGGAAGAAGGGATGCCAGTATTGGAGCTAATGGATTTACAAAAAGTCTGGGTGGTTTTAGAAGCATATGAAGCCGACCTGCCTATGGTCCGTATCGGTTCAAGGGTAGAAATATCGACACCTGCGGCACCGGGTAGGGTATTTCCGGCAACAGTTACCTTTATTGATCCCATACTGAATGCAGCTTCCCGGACGGTAGCGGTACGTGCCGAACTGCAAAATGCCCAGGGGCTTTTTAAACCCGAAATGCTGGTGGAAGCTGTACTCCGGGGGACTTCTGGTTCAAATCAGGCAGGCTTGACAGTACCCGGGACAGCAGTATTATGGACGGGCAAACGCTCCGTCGTATATGTTAAAGTGCCGGATGCCCCGGTGCCTTCTTTTGAATTCCGCGAAGTAGAGCTGGGGGAGGCATCTGACGAGGGTTATCAGGTGCGCTCCGGCCTGGAACCCGGTGAGCAGGTCGTCGTCGAAGGGGCTTTTGTGATTGACGCGGCTGCCCAGCTCAATAACCAATCCAGTATGATGCACCGCATGGTCAGTAACTCAATGACCGAAAAAATATCCGTGCCCGACTTTCGCCAGCTTATGGCTCCGACATTTAAAAACCAATGGGGGCGAGTTATCCGGGAGTATCTGGCGCTGAAAGATGCGCTTGTCGCTACCGACCGGGGAGCAGCCAGCCGTAGTGCCCGTATATTTCTGGAAGCATTGAACGGCCTTGAATACCAGCAGCAGCCATGGGACCTCCGGCAGTTTGTACAAAAAAATGCCGGGCCGCTAAAGGCCACAGCCAGGGCAGTTGAGACCGCAAAATATGTCGAAGCGCAACGGCAGCAATTCCTCTATTTGTCCGAAAGAATGATCCAGTGTATCCGGACGATGGGTGCGGGCGGCCAGACCCTTTACGTCCAGCACTGCCCTATGGCCTTCAATAATCAGGGCGGCGATTGGGTAAGTGCCGAACGACCTGTCTTAAACCCTTATTTCGGCGATGAGATGTTGCATTGTGGAATTGTAAAAGACTCTTTATAAATAATTTATGTAACAAAATTTTAAGATGAAAAAGGTTTTGATTTTTCTCGCCATTGTACTGGCCCCGGCCAGTGCCTGCTTTGCTCAAAAAGCACAGAATAAACCCGCTAAATCGCCCAAAGGTGCTGTCACAGCTTCATTTAAAGCTTACGGCAACTGCGGGATGTGCGAACGGCGGATCGAATCGGCACTAACGCAAATGCCCGGTGTCGTTTCTGCCGAATGGAATTCGGAAACGGCGCTACTCGCCGTGAAATACCTCGGCAAAAACGTAACTTTACAGGAAATCAAAAAGAAAGTTGCGGCTGTTGGGCACGATACAGATGAGTTCCGTGCTCCCGATGAGGTTTATGACAAACTTCACGGTTGTTGTAAGTACGAGCGTCCCGCCACAAATTAATTTGTTATTTATTTTAAACAAAAGAACATGAAAAATTCCATCTTCTTCTTAGTACTCGGCCTTGCGCTGATGATTTCCGCCTGTGGCGGCAAACACGGGGGATCCCAGGGCACAGGTGCCCAGCAGGAAACCCCTGCACAGGAGCAGACCGGCCCCGAATATACCTCTGCCTATATCTGCCCAATGTATTGCCCGGGCAGCGGTAGCGATGGACCCGGGAAATGCCCGAAATGCGGAATGGATTATGTCAAAAATGAAAAAGCCGGGAGCGAAATGCCCGGCCATGAAGGACATAACCATTAAATCCTTCTTCCTGCCGGCGGCGAAGGCGGCAAAATTAAATTTTCCTGGAGCCTCATTTTCACTGATTTTGCGAAGCAAAATGAACAGAATCGGCGTTTCAGAAAATTTTAACGGGGTTGTGTAAAAAGCCTCCGGCACGTCCTTTGGCGGCGCAAGCCGCCAAATAATATTTTTTCAGAGCCACGTTTTCAACGATCTGCGAAGCAAAATCGTTGAAAACGCGTTTCAGAAAATTTTAATGAGGTTGTGTAAAAAGTATTTCGCATTTCGCCGCCTACGGCGGTGAAATAATATTTTGAAAAAGCACTGTTTTCACTGATTTTACGAAGTAAAATCAGTGAAAACAGTGCTTTTTCAAAATATTATTTGGTGACGTCAGTCGCCAAATAAAGGTCTCCGGCCTTTTTACACAACCCCGGCGCACTTGAGATAGCTTCAGAAAATTTATGACTGCCCGCACCTTTCTTAGGTGCGCTCACCAGGAAAAGCCAAACCTGAACTGCAATTGTGCGAATGGGGAGGATACTTCCGCTCTGCTCAGGCCGGCATAATCAATATCGGCGACAAACCGGTAGCCTACCTCGCCGCCCAGGCGAAACCATTTCAATACATTGAGCTCAAGGCCACCGGCGGGCTGCAGGGCAAACACTCTTTCCCTGTGGCTGTCTGTGATGTCCAGCCTACCCGAGCTTCCGAGGATACTAATCCGGGGGTGGATGACTTTATGGGAAAAAGGTGCATACGCCATTTTAAAGCCACTGAGCCGGAGGTCGAAACGCTCCTCCCCATCCGGCAGTGGGGCATCGCCCTGCATCCGCTCCCAACCCCAACCCAGGAAAAAGTCCTGATTGAACTCAAATAGGACCGACCCGCCGGAAAAATATTTGGTGTTGGCTTCGTACAGGGAAAAATTATTGGTATTGGAATACCAGAAGCCGGATATGTCGAGACCGTTCCTGCCAAACAGGGTCTGCTGTTCTTGTGCAAAAGACGAAATGGCCGAAGCGATCCAAAGCACAAAGAGTGAATGCTTTTTCATGATGTTGAAATGTGTTTGGTGAAAAATGGGTAAGGATTCTGTGATCATCTTTTTTATAGACGGATTTTTTTCAGAAGGGTTGCTTCCCATCCCGGCAAACCTTTTTACCACGGCCCATTAACCTGAGGTGCCAGGGCTTCTACTGTTTGGCTTCCAGGCCTTGTTGCTGCTTTGTGTTCAGGATTGAGGAAGCAGGCTGCCAACGATGTTCTGCTGTGCAGTGGCGAGACGGGAAAGTGAAAAGTTAAAGTTTAAAAAACTACATACTTATGTACTATCCAAGCCGCGGCTTACCGGGGCATAAGCATGGATGCTTTGCCGAATTATCCCTCCTTAGCGGTGTATTATTGGAAATACTACAGCAGATATACCGGTAAACCTATGTTGGGGCGATCTGGAATCTATTTTACCCAGGGCAATAGTTAAATATACGATTTTTTTGTGAAAGTGGGCTATGCACTTTAGCCGGTCGGATATTGGGTGGCCTACGAACGCATGTCTGCACCTTAGTTATCTTTCAGATCAATTTGGCCAGGCCGCTGCTTGTTGCCTGTGGGATAAAGCTCGAAGAACAGGCCAAGTTGCAGAAAACTTCGCCCGGTTTCGTCGTTGATACGGTAATCAAACTGGCGAAGGAAGCCCGTCTGGAAAGTAAGGGTCGTGGATTGCCGGTAACTGAAAGTGATATTGAACCTGTTGCGCTCGAAATAAGGCTCGCGATTAGTGAAGAAGAGTTCGTTGCCGACACTGATCTGATAGGGCTGGAAGCCTTTCCTCCCCGATCCGAACGGATAGGCTACCCCGAGGCGATAGCGAAAGCGGTTGCGGTAGCCCTGCTTGGTAAAGCGAAATTCTGCCCGGTAACGCTGCTCAATCCGGAAGCTGCCGAGGGTATGGTTGAAAGAAATATGCGGCCATATACGCAGTTCATCGTTGTTTTTTGGCGTCACGAAGTTCCCACCTTCTTTATAGGTATCATAATCACCAACGCCCAACCCAACGCGCATCTGAGGATGGAGCTGGTAATTGAACCCTCCTTTATATTCGTAGTAATGAAAGTGCCGGTAAAACAGGAGCGAGCGCAACTGCGCCTCACCAAAAATACTCCATTTGCTGTTGAGGCTATACCTGATGTTCAGGATATTCCAGCTACCAGGCCCCTTCTGTTGTGCATGGAGAGACCCCGTGTACAGCCAGAGAATCAGGCTGATTATAAACGACAATCCATTTATTTGAGGGAACGCTCGCATGCAGCAACTTAAATTTTTCGGTTCAAAATAAATGCAATCATAAAAGTGAAAGCCGGGGCAGTTGGTGCCTGGGCGGAAGAAATTGCCATTCACACCGACTATATTGCCAAAATTCCTACACGCCTCACCACTCGACGATCCCCACAGTACAAGGGATTTGTTTCAGCCTGTTGCCCCAACCACTGGTCAGGCAGCCGGACACGGAATCTCTGACGCCGGAAAACGCATCTTTCGTCAACTCCTCTCCCTTTTCGGACGCGATTTTTTCCGTCCACAGCATAACGGAACGATTTTCTACCCACAAGAAGTTTAGAACCGCTCTATCCAAAACGATCAGCCTGGTGGATGTAGTCTTTCAAAACGTTCCGAAAGCGAGCCGGGGAGGCCATATTGCGCTTTGTGCACAGTCTTTTGAGGGCTCGTCTTTATCCGGCTATCTGAAAGGCAGAAATCCTACGGCCGGTATTTTTGAAAATAAAAAAACCCAACTAACTGATTTTCAGAAAGTTGGGTATTTTGTAGACCCACAAGGATTCGAACCTTGACAAACGGAACCAAAATCCGGTGTGCTACCGTTACACAATGGGTCTGACCGCCTTTCGGCTATGCCTTTTTTCAAAGGTGGCACAAAAATAAAGTGCTATTCCTTATCAAGCAATACCTACAAAAAAAAACTTTGTATTATTTTAGCCGCAGGCATCGGTTTTTGCTTTGGACCGCCGGACAGGCGGTATTTTTTCTGTTAAAGACCGGACTGTGGCCGGGGATATATCAATAGATACTTACCTTTGTCACATTGCCCTGAGCCACGCCTGGCAACTATTCTGCTCGATCCCATGTTCTGAAGGTTGTATGTCCTATCGGCTGATTGTCGCGTTGCAGCACCGGTATTTGCATAAAGCACTGCATTTTTTTTAACTTTCTTTATCTTCTTGTATGATCGCACCAAAATTTCTTTCCCACTCGACTGCTTTTCACGCCGAGCTGCGGCAGCGTATCAATGCGTATTTCACAGAGCTCGGCACTGCTAAAACCGGTAACTATAAGCTATTTGCGAAAGCACTTATTATCGGGATCAGCTTTATATTGGTCTATGTCCATCTGGTATTTTTTACCCCCGCGTACTGGATTGCCATACTGGAGTGTATCGTCCTCGGAGGGCTTACGGCGGCTATAGGCTTTAATATTATGCACGATGGCGCACACGGGAGCTTCAGCCGACGGAAATGGGTCAACGAGCTTGCAGGACTTTCCCTGAATTTTCTGGGTGCCAATGTCTTTATGTGGAAAACCAAGCATAACGTCGTCCACCATACCTTCACCAATATTGATGGCGTGGACGATGATATAGATGCACGGCCTTTCCTGCGCCTCTGCGAGACGCAGAAGCATTATAAAATCCATCGCTACCAGCATATCTATTTTTGGGCTGCTTACTCGTTGCTTTATCTGTATTGGATTTTCTTCACGGATTACGAGAAGTACTTCACCAAAAAAGTAGGTAATATGCCGCTTAAGCCAATGAGCGTCCGCGAGCATATTGTTTTTTGGGGGTTCAAAATCCTTCATGCCGGGTTATTTGTGGCGCTTCCAATCTATACGATCGGATTTTTGCCCTGGCTGATCGGCTTTGTTTTTTATGGAATGGTGACGGGCTTCGTGCTGAGTATGGTTTTCCAGTTGGCACATACAGTGGAGGACACCCAGTTCCCGGTTGCGGTACAACCCGAAAATCAGATCGAGGCAGATTGGGCCATCCACCAGCTCCAGACGACGGCCAATTTCGCTACCCAAAACCGGGTAATGACCTGGTTGCTCGGCGGCCTGAATTTCCAAATCGAACACCACCTCTTTCCAACGGTCTCACATATCCATTATCCTGCGATTAGCAAGATTATAAAGGAATTGTGTAATGAATACGGCATCCGCTATATCGAATTTCCCAAGACCCGAATGGCAGTGGCTTCGCATGTCGCGCACTTGTATCAATTGGGGAAAGGGTAATGATGCCTGGACTGAGCCGCCCCAAAAGTCTTTCGCCGTTGTGTAAAAAGACTTTTGCGGCTTCGGCGACAGAATGAAATTTTTTGAAAGAGGCCGTCTCACAAGTCCTTTGGTGGCATTCGCCGCCAAAGAATATTTTTCAGCGCGGCATTTCCATTGATTTTGCGAAGCAAAATCAATGGAAACGCCGCGCTGAAAAGATTCTCCGCCGAAGGCGGCAGAATACTCACGAGACAGCCTCTTCAAAAAATTTTCTTTGGCGGCGTAAGCTGCTAAAGAGCCGGCCAGGGGCTTTTACACAACCCCCAAATACTTTTCACACCGGCGCTTTTTTAAAAGAAATACGTTTCACGCAACCGTCATTGCAGAGGGATAACTTTTTCCCCGGCGATGACAAAAACGCGATCCCCTGCTTTTGCGCGGATATCGCCAAGGCCGGTAAAAACTCCAAACGCGGGCAGCAGGCCCTGCCTGACACCGAAATAAAAGCAGGGGAGCCTGAGATATTGCCTGCCGGGTCCGTATAGCCGGGCAGCAGGATGGATATGGCCGCCTAAATTATAGTGGCCCTCAGGCCAGTCGGATAACGGCTCGTGTGAAAAAATAAAAGGCCCTGCACACAAGGGGCTCGTGTGCAAATGGATTTTAGCCTGTAAAAACATTTCCCTGGGAAGGATGTCGTGGTTGCCCTGGATCAATTCGAACTGTACATCGGGAAATCGCCCGATGAGGGCCGTAAAGGCTTCCCACTCCTGGTTGTGTACACTGTGGAAAAGATCACCCAGGAAAATTACGCGTTCAGGGGAAAAACTGAGCAGCAGAGCGATCAGACGATCCAGATTGGCCCCTGCTGCGGTATCCGGTACAGCAGCGCCGTTTTTTCTGAAGTGCGTCACCTTCCCCAGGTGTACGTCCGCAATGAGTAGGGTGTGCGCCTCTTCCCAGTATAGCCCCGACATCGGGTGCATGATGAGGGTCTGATCACATACGATAGTCTTCCGGGCAATTTCATCGAGGCTACTCGTCATGGTGTTTTACTTTTGGGTATTGAACGGGTTTTCAAAAGTTTATTTTTCCAGATAAAGTTTCATTTTCAGAATCCGGTCCTCCAGTTGCTCGGAGCTCAGACGTTCCCTGAGACGGTCCACAATAATCGGGAATGCAAACGGGGTTGCCTTTTCCGGGCGGGTCAGCATGATTTGTTGCCGGCTAATCCTTTGTAAGGCAGCACGCAGACGACTTTCTTCCAACTGGAACGTCCGCACTTCTTCGTATGCCTGTAATAATAAGCGGTTTTCCGGCTCATATTCCTGAAAGACACTAAAAAATAGCTGCGACGAAGCCTGTAAATGACGTTCCTTCTTATGCTTTCCCGGAAACCCCCTGAATACCAGTCCTGCAATTCCTGCAATATCCCTAAAGCGGCGTTTCGATAATTCTGTGGCGTTGATGCTCGCTTCAATATCGGCTCCAAGGTCCCGGGTGGAAAACAACCCCTGCCGTAAGCCCTCTTCAATGGGAATTTCGGTATCGGAGAGCAACTCGAATCCATAATCGTTCATTGCAATGGAAAAGGACAAGGGCCGTATCCTGGATAGGCGATAAGCCAGAATTGCGCTCATCCCCTCGTGTACAAAACGGCCCTCAAAGGGATATACCAGGAGATGGTAACCCTCCCGGCTGCGGAAATATTCGACGAGCAATTCGCTGTTGAGGGGAATCCGCGACCTGTTGCGCTGGATGGCGAAAAGGGGCGATAGCGCGCGGAGCTCTTCGTCAACTATACAGTTTCGGGCCGCTTCGTCAATCTTATCCCGCAGATGTTCGCCAAGTGCTGCCGATAACGGCATCCTTCCCCCAAGCCAGGAGGGCACCTTCCCGTTCTTTTGGGTACTCCGGCGTACCTGTACGGTCATATCTTTGATACGCACCAATTCGAGGCTCTTTCCGCCAAACCAAAAAACATCCCCGGGTTCGAGCATCCCCGCAAACCGCTCTTCTATGGTACCCAGGAACCCCCCGCCCACATATTTGACCTGGAGTCCCGTATCGCTCGCGATCGTCCCGATTTGCAGGCGGTGCCGCATAGCGACCTTCCGGCTGTCCACCTGATAAAATCCTTGTGAGGCGTTGACTTTCCTGAACTCCTGATACGCATGCAATGAGCTCCCGCCTTCGCTGATGAAATGTAGCGCCCAGGCCCATTCCTCCTCACCGATGGAGGCAAACGAATAAGTATCTTTAACCTCCCGGAAGATTTCGTCGGCATGGAACCCTTCCGAGACGGCCAGCGTGACGAGGTATTGTACGAGTACGTCCATGGAGCGCAAATACGGCAAGCGGGCTTCCATGGCCCCACTGCCAATGGCTTTGCGGAGGGCAGCACCTTCGATGAGTTCGAGGCTGTGGGTGGGTACAAAGTAAATGCGGCTTACCGCGCCCGGTCGGTGGCCGCTCCTTCCGGCCCGCTGCAAACAACGTCCGACACCCTTGGGGCTCCCTACCTGTACCACCGCCTCTACCGGGCGGAAATCCACGCCCAGGTCCAGGCTGGAAGTACAAACCACCACTTTGAGTATGCCTTCGTGTAGCGCATTTTCCACCCAATCCCTTACTTCCCTGCTCAGCGATCCATGGTGCATTGCCAGGGCGCCGGCGAGTTCAGGGGCGGCTTCCAGCAATTCCCGGTACCAGATTTCACATTGGGAACGGGTGTTGGTAAAAATCAGGGTGGCCGGGCTTTTTTCGATGATGGGAAGGACTTTGGGGAGCATACGCACCCCCAGATGGCCTGCCCAGGGATACGTTTCAATGGCATCCGGCAACAGGGAAACCAGTTCGACCGCTTTTTTTTCCCCAGCTTTTACCAGCGCATACCCTTTTTTCCCGACGTCTGCTCCAAGTAGTATTGCTACGGCTTCTTCCAGGTTTGCTAAGGTTGCTGAAACACCCCATATTTTCATCACAGGGCATATACTTTTCAGCCTCGACAAGGCAAGCTCCATCTGTACCCCGCGTTTGGAACCTACCAATTCGTGCCATTCGTCGCAGATGACGGCTTTCAAATGACGGAAATAGTCGGGATAGCCCTTGGAAGCCAGCAGCAGATGCAGGCTCTCCGGGGTAGTGATGAGCAGGCCGGGGGCTTTTTTCTTCTGGCGGGCACGTTCCGCACTTGCAGTATCGCCGGTGCGCACAGCCACCTCCCAGGAAAGCCCAAGCCCTTCCAGGGCCCGCTGCGCAGCCAACTGGATTTCCCTTGCCAGGGCACGTATCGGAGTCACCCAGATAGCCTGGACGCCCGGATCGCTTCCTCCGTTGCCCAATGCTTCCAAAAAGACCGGGATCAGCAAGGCGTAGGTCTTACCACTGCCGGTCGGCGCATTCAGCAGGCCATGCCGCCCGGCAAGATAATGCTCCCAGGCCGCCCTTTGGAAATCAAAAGGTTTCCAGGATTGCTCCCCAAACCACGCCTCGGCTATATGTATGTTTTCTTGCCCGTTTTTCATGACCTGTCAACAGCCGTTCACCAAAAAGGTTGCTTTGTCCCGACAACAGAACGGAGGATTTCCGTCCAAACATTTATTCCGAACTTTCCCCCAAATGCAGCGTTTTTGTATTAGTTTTGCTGAAATGAAAAAATATAATCATTTAATAAAAAACAGAACTGAATAGCTGCTTCGGTCAGTATGGACAGGTAATGCCTGATATGCCATAGTGCCGGTCTCCCGCTGCTTTTAGTCGCAAAATCAATTTATCATGAGCGAACACCGTCCCTGGGTTGCCACTTATCCCGAAGGCACGCCTACAGAAATTAATCCGGATATCTATCCTTCTTTGGTAGATATGTACGAAGAGGTATTCCGCAAATACCATAGCAGGCCGGCTTATTCCTATATGGGCAAAACAATTACGTATGCTCAGATGGATCAGATGACCCGGAACCTCGCCGCTTATTTCGCTTCAATCGGCCTCGAAACCGGCGACCGCATCGCACTGATGATGCCGAATATGATGCAGTACCCGATTGCACTCTTCGGAGCACTCCGCGCCGGGCTGGTAGTTGTAAATACCAACCCCCTGTATACTCCGAGGGAAATGCACCACCAATTTAAAGATTCAGGGGCGAAAGCGATTATCATTGCCGAGAATTTTGCACAAAATCTCCAGAAAATTATCGGTGAAACCGATATCCGCCACGTGATCCTCGCAAGCGCCGGCGAAATGCTCGGCTTTCCTAAAGGCAATATCGTCAACTATGTGGTGCGCAATGTGAAGAAAATGGTACCCCCTTACCAACTTTCGGATACCGTGACTTTCTCCAAAGCCCTGAGTATCGGAAAAAACCACCCCTACAGCCCGCGTAAGACCCAGTCGGAGGATGTAGTGCTGCTCCAATATACCGGCGGTACCACGGGCTTGTCGAAAGGGGCAATGCTGACCAACCGCAACCTCATCGCCAATGTACTGCAGTTTAATGCCATGGGCGGGAAAATGCTCGATGATGTCGAGGCGCCGGTCGTACTTTGTGCGCTCCCGCTTTACCATATTTTCGCCTTCACGGTCAACGCCCTATGCTTTATGTACCGGGGCGGGATGAATATCCTCATCATCAACGGCAGGGACATCGACTCTATCGTAAAAGCGCTGAAACAGAACAAGGTGAATATCATCACCGGGGTCAATACCCTCTTCAATGCCATGCTCAATCACCCCGAATTCTCCAGCGTTGACTTCAGCGCACTGAAAATTACCGGGGGCGGGGGTACGGCCGTACAGGTAGCTGTTGCCGAACGCTGGAAAGCGGTGACAGGTTGTGATCTTTCCGAAGGCTTCGGCATGACAGAAACTTCTGCGGTATCCACGATCAACCCGCTCGATGGGAAAGGCCGCCTCGGAACCATCGGTATTCCGATCCCTTCTACGGATTTACGTATCGTGGACGAATCAGGGAATATCCTCCCGCCCGGAGAGATCGGGGAAATCCAGATCAAAGGCCCACAGGTCATGAAAGGGTATTATCAAAATCCAGAAGCTACCGCCAGTACGCTGAAGGACGGCTGGCTCAGTACCGGCGATATCGGCGTGATGGAGCCCGATGGCTTTTTCCGCATCGTTGACAGAAAAAAGGATATGATCCTCGTTTCGGGTTTCAATGTCTATCCCAACGAAATCGAAGGGGTACTGGCGATGCATCCGAAAGTATTGGAATCTGCAGCGGTCTCCGTTCCGGATTCCAAATCCGGGGAGGCTGTAAAGGTTTATGTAGTAAAAAAAGACCCCTCCCTCAACGAAGAAGAGCTGATCGCCTTCTGCCGGGAAAACCTCACGGGGTATAAAGTACCAAAAGTAGTCGAATTCATTGACCAGCTCCCTAAGACCAACGTCGGGAAAATCCTCCGCAGGGTCTTGAAGGATGATGCCACGGCAAAGATCCAGGCATAACAGCCGGTGCCAAAGGCAAAGAATTATATATCAGTATTGTGCCGTTAAACTTGTTGCGATAGGCTGCATAGCAGAAAATCAGCTGTCTTTCGTCCACCCCAAGGCTTTTCAGGGGGTGTGCACGCGATAAAGCGCAGTTTCTTCCGCATGATATGCCATCGCAACAAGTTTCTTGTATAGAGGGCAGCCAGCGTATCGCTCCAAGCTTTTTCGTTCAGGAAGGATGTTTCGGATTGGCTGCCCTTTGTCGTACAGCTTCGAAGAGGACGATTGCAGCAGAAACAGAAACATTCAGGGAGTCCACCTGACCCTGCATCGGGATGATGATATTTTGATTGGATTCCCGCACCCAGAAATCCGAGATCCCGTAGGCTTCACTGCCAAGGACAAAAGCAGATGGCCCTTTCAGGTCAATGGTATAATATGGTGTGCTGGCCCCCAGATACGTCGAAAAAATACGAATGCCCTGTCTGCGTAGCCATGCCAGCGCCGGCTCGGCATCGGTAGTGACTATGGGCACGGAAAAAATTGCTCCAAGGCTGGAACGGATCGCATTGGGGTTATATTCATCTACTAAAGGGTCACAAACGATGACCGCATCCACACCTGCCGCATCGGCAGTCCGTAGGATAGCCCCGAGGTTGCCAGGCTTTTCAATCGTCTCCAGGATCAAAACCAGTGGGGCAGGAGCGGGGGAAAGCTCGCTCAGGCGCCTGTCCCGGCGGCGTAGAAGTGCCACAACGTTGGGGACACTGGCACGAAAAGCGATTTTTTCCATTACCGCAGTGCTGACGGCATAGATATCCCGTGGTTCTTCGGCGCCCGTTGCAAATAATTGATCCAATGCTTCGGGTGAGGTCTTGTCCTCATCAAAGAACAAGGAATCCGCCTGGAAACCATTTTTTAAGGCCAGGCCGACTTCCCGAAGGCCTTCGGCCACAAACAACCCTTGTTTCTTGCGTTCCCTGGATTTTTCCGTCAATGCCATTACATTTTTGATCAGCGGGTTCTGAACGCTGGTTATTCTTCGCGGCATACGTTTCAAAGGATTTGCCCTAAAGGTACAAAATCTGCTTACCTTTGTCTCAATGCAATAAGAAGACTTTGGAAGCACTTCAACTTTTTGGATTACCGCCTTTTCCGGACTATGAACTGGTGGACTGTGGAAACTTCAGAAAACTGGAACGGTTTGGTACTTACCTCCTGCAACGTCCCGAGCCCCAGGCGATCTGGGATCCTGCGATGCCATCCGAGGAATGGTCCCGTCTTGCCCATGCGGTTTTTGAACGCAAGGCCAGGCAGCCTGAATATGCCGACGATGGCAACTGGTCGCTGAAGCCAGGGATAAAAGCGCAGTGGTTCATCCGATATGCATTCCAGGATATGCAGCTGAATTTTCGCCTGGGAATGACAGCATTCAAGCATGTGGGTGTTTTTCCAGAGCAGGCCGAAAATTGGAATTTCATTTATGCACAATTGCGGGCTTGCCCGGTCCCAAAGCCTGCTGTACTAAATCTTTTCGCCTATACCGGTGCTGCTTCGCTTGCAGCAAAAGCGGCAGGGGCAGATGTCGTACACGTGGATGCCGTGCGCCCGGTCATCACCTGGGCAAGGCAGAATATGGAATCCAGCGGACTGGACGGAATCCGCTGGGTGGTAGAGGATGCTTTGAAATTTGTGCGAAAGGAAGCCGCACGTGGCCGTAAATACCATGCCATTCTGCTCGATCCACCAGCGTATGGCCGCGGGCCGGAAGGGGAGAAGTGGCTCCTGGAAAAACAACTCAACGAACTCCTCGGCTATTGCAGGCAGATTCTCGACCCAAAAAACGGGATTTTTCTGCTCAATTTGTATTCTATGGGCTTTTCTTCCCTGGTCGCCCAAAATCTCATCCGCCTGCACTTCCCTTACGTGCCCGCCCCGGAATGCGGGGAGCTGTTCATATCAGACCGCCGCGGCATAAAGCTTCCACTCGGGTGTTTTGTGCGTTTTGTCAATTACTGAGCTCAATCCGGTAAAAGGCCCATAAAGAAAAGCTGTGTAGGCTCGTCAATATATTCGCGGGTGTTGTGCATCATGGCGAGCATCTGACTGCGGCGCAGCCGGGGGTATTCCCGGGTCTGGATTTCTTCGAGGGTTTCCGAGAGCAGCGCAAAGAGATAGTCTTCCATATCATCCCCCTCAAAATGAATCGCCGCCGCGAGTGCGTGTGCCAGTACGCCCCGCAAGTCCCCGTCTATCTGGAGTTTGTATCTACCCCCCTTCAGGCGCTTGACTTTATTCTTCATGGACGCAATATTCGTTACATTGTACGGCCAAAATATAACAAAATTTTGCGCTGGTTGAATATTCTTTCGCCAATACCCTGTACCACTGCACAAAAGGATGCCCGGGAGCGGTTGGCTTATGGTCAGGTAACTTGTTTACGTGGCCAATAGGATTGTTGCATCAGGATCAAGTTGTAAATGAGGCTGTCTCATAAGTGCTTTGGCGGCTTGTGCCGCCAAGAATATTTTCTTCAAGCGCCGATTTTGTTGATTTTTGGTGGCAAAATAAACAAAATAGGCGCGAGTATTTACACCCCCCCGTGATCAAGAGACTGCCCCGGGACTTTATCTTACCAGGAGTACAGGAATATTGTAATCCAACCCCATCAGGCGTTCCGCGACGCTCCCCAGCAGCAAGCGCTCAACTTCAGAATGCCCTTTTGCCCCCATGATAATCAGGTCACCGGATACTTTTTCGGCAAATTCATGGATGTAGCCCGCTATTCCCCCAAACTGCCGCTCTACAACTTCTGTATGGATATCTTTTATGTCTTTATCGGCAAATTGCCCAAGGAACAGTTGGAATGCGGCCAGGCGGTCGTCCCGGACGATCCTGCGCACATCCTCGATCTTTTCGACAAGATAAACATTGAGGTTGGGCAATTCAAAGACATTCATACAGGTAATCCGTACAGGGTCTTTAATCGTTTTGCGCAGGCTCATGGCCAGTTTCAGCGCCTTTACGGAATATGGGGAAAAATCCACGGGTACAATAATGTGCTTGATTTGTGCAGGCGCTTGCTCGGGTACGATCAGGATATTGCCTTTCGCTTTCCGTGCCAGGTTTGCAGCAAGGATACCGTGATCGCTTGCTTCCGAACGCTGCCCGATAACCGTCAAGTCCGAACGGAAATGCGTAGCCTCCTCCAACAGGGCATGCAAAGGCTTCCCCTCCCGGATGTCGAACGCAATTTCGCTGTGCTGCGACATCGGGTGGAGGGCAATCCTTCTCTGCATTTCTGCCGTAATGGTTTTATTTAATTTTAAATGCCCCATGACAGCAGCCGCTTCGCGGTTGACAGGACTTTGAAATAGTTCAAAGGTCGGGAGTACGTGGAGGAGACGGATATTTTTTACAGGCACGGCGGCAGTGAGGAAGTCCAGATAGCGCAATACGGCATCGTCGGCACTGCCCAACTCCAGGGCTGCCAATAGATTCCTGACCGTAAATGCCGGTGATTTCCGCACTTCGTTCTTCTTTTTCAGGACCTGGGTACGCATAGATTTTATTTTTATGGTTGACTAAGCTAATCACAAGCAAATATTAGCCCATTCCGATAATCCGCATACTGACATTGGACACCGTGGAAAAATGATTTTTATCATCTATCGGTCCTGCGCATACGCGATGTGCCAGTACAACGGGCAACTTTTGCGAAATTTCGCTAAATCCCTTTATCTTTGTCTGCTATGAGCAACAGGATACATCGCCGGATATTGTTTGGCCTTAAGCTGCGTCAGTTGCGGCAGCATGCACAGCTTTCTTTTGCCGAGCTTTCAGAAAAGACAGGGATGTCGGTTTCCTATCTGAACGAGATCGAAAAGGGTAAAAAATTTCCAAAAGAAGAAAAAACCGCACTTCTCGCCCAGGCCCTGGGCGTATCGGTCCAGGTTTTACTCGATGACGAATTTGACGAAGGGCTTGCACCAGCCGTTGATTTGTTGCGTTCCAACTTCCTTAATGAACTGCCACTGGACCTTTTTGGCATTGACCTGGCTAAAGTGGTGGAAATGATCGCAAGTGCCCCGGCACGGGTCGGTGCTTTCATCGCTACACTCCTCGAGCTTGCACGCAACTACGCTGTTAAAGAAGAGCATTTTTATTTCGCTGCCTTGCGTTCCTATCTCGAGCTGCACCACAACTATTTTGAAGACCTCGAATTGGAGGTGGAACGCTTTATCGGACAGTACGAAATCCCCGATACCCGCCCGCTTGCCCCGGTTTTCCTGAAGCAACTCCTGGAAAAACGGTTTGGATATTCTATCCGGGAGCAGGGCCTGGATCCTTTTCCTGAATTGGCCCATCTGCGGTCGGTTTTTGTGCCCCAGCGAAAGGAACTCCTGCTCAATGGAAGGCTCGCCCCCATGCAGCAATCATTTCAGTATGGCAAAGAACTGGCCTTCCAGTACCTCCAGATACAGGAGCGCGCCCTGACGTCTTCCCTGCTCAAAGGAAGGACGTTCGAGGAAGTCCTCAACCATTCCAAAGCGATTTACTTCTCCGTGGCCTTACTTTTCCCATTAAAAGCGATTACCAGGGATATGGAGGCATTTTTCCGCCTGCCAAAATGGGATGGCGCAGCTTTTCTCCAGGTTATGTCCGGCTATGATGCTTCGCCGGAAATGTACTTCCACCGTCTGACCAATATCCTGCCACGGTACTTTGGTATGAGAAAATTATTTTTCCTGCGCTTTGTCCACGATACAAGCACAGATACTTATTCCCTCGACCGGGAATTATACCTAAACCAAAGGCACCATCCCCACGGCAACCGCCTCGATGAACATTATTGCAGACGTTGGTTGTCTTTATCCCTGCTTCGGGAATTACAGGATTTACAGCAAAGCCAGGCATTCTCCAGTATGCTGGTAAAAGCCCAGGTCTCCCACTACCTCAACACGGAAGATGCCTACCTCTGCCTGACGATCGCACGGGCCGCATATCCCGGACCTTCCCAAAATGTGAGCGTGACCATCGGACTGCAAGTCAATGAAGAACTTAGGGAAAAGGTCAATTTCCTTAATGACCCGGCAATCATCCACCGCCAGGTACATACCACCTGCGAACGTTGCCCCCTTATGGACTGCCCTGAGCGCTCAGCCCCACCGACCATCATCGAGAAACGTATCCACCTGAACCGGATCGAAGAAAAAATAAAAGCATTAACTCAATAGACGCGTTGAGATAACTGCCCGCAATCATTCCGTTGCAGATCTAATGAAACTTTTGGAGGTAAAATTGGGTTATGCCATCCTGTAGCCAAAATCAAGCGCCATGTCTGAAAAGAAAAAAAATACCCACACACCGGAGATTATCAACCGGAAAGCAAGATTCGAATATCACTTCGTGAGTACTTTCGAGGCTGGCCTTATGTTGAAAGGAACCGAGATCAAGTCTATCCGCAAAGGTAATGTCAACCTCAGCGATGCTTATTGTACCTTTGAGGGAGGGGCCCTGTATATCCGCAACCTCTATATCGCCGAATATGAAAACGGCACCTATTCCAACCACGAGCCCCGTCAGACGCGCAAACTCCTGCTCCGTGGAACGGAATTGCGCAAACTCGAGCGGAGGGTATCGGAAAAGGGGATGACCGTCGTACCCTATCGGATGTACTTTAATGAAAGAGGGTTTGTAAAGCTCGAAATCGCGTTGGCACAAGGCAAGAAAGCCTTCGACAAACGCGATGCGATCAAAGAACGCGACAACAAAAGGGAAATGGACAAACTCAAGAAAATCCGTCTCTGATCGCATTCCTTCCAGCAAACACGCTGCAGAATCCGTTCCTGTCGGCTCCGTAAACCCTTGCCCTCTTTTCCACCCGTTTTTCGGGTTTCAAAGAACTTTCTCCGATTTCTGTACCACAATACAGGCGTCCTTTCTAATCCAGAGTTTATGGATTAAAGACAAACGCATTACCAGCCCCGATAATCTGCGCCAACCCGGTGCCCTTTACTTATCCAGGAGTACCGCACCCGCTGCCATAAACTTGAGCTCTTCCTTTGGCGCAGTGATTTTCTGGATTTCTTCGGCACTTTTCCCTGCGTCTTCTGCATAATGCCGCAATTCGTCAACAGAGGTCACTTCCCGGTAGGCGATGCCCTGCAGGACGACCTGCCGGCCTGCTATGTCCTTGGGCATAAAAAAACCATAGTCCTTGAATTTTACCATCATTTCCGGGTGGTCGCCCCCCTCGGACGTGAGTTTTAACCAGCAACCTTTTGCCTGGCAGACCGAGGTAACGGTACCTTTTACTTTCGTGGCAACAGAGTCCGTTTGACCGAGTACCTGAAGCAGGGCCATATATGATATCGCACCCGTCTCACTGATTTTTTCTCCAAAATATTTACCATCGCTTTGGGTGGAAGGGGCACTAATGCTACCGGAGGCACCAGAGGGGCTGCTACAGTATATGCACAGAGTGGATAAGGCCAGGATTACCAATACTTTTTTCATTGTTTCTGTCTTTTTTGCAAAAATACTTTTTTTTTAAAATGCATAGATGCAATAAGGTTGATAGAATGCAGTTTAATAGTTGAAATTAATTCATATATTTACGCGGTGTTAATATGATAAGACCATTACGCTTTACCGGGACTTCTGGGTAAGTTTTCTTCTTGTTCCACCAATAACTTTCAGGAATGAAGTTCAACTTGAGCGTAGTGGCCGTATTTGCCGTTGCAAATGCGGGTTTTAGTCAGTTAACCTGCCTCAAAGGGGATTGTAAATACGGATACGGAGAGGCCGTTTTCCCCTCGGGGGCTAAGTATTTTGGTGAATTCCATAACGGCCGGGCCCATGGTCTCGGTACGATGTATTTCCCGGAAGGCCATCGTTATAGTGGCCATTGGAAAAATCAATTCCGAGAAGGACAAGGGCGGTTCACGTTTGCGAGCGGCGATGAATACCTGGGCGCTTTTCTGAACAACCAGATGGAAGGAAAAGGGGTAATGACTTACGCGAACGGGAATATTTATAAGGGGGATTGGGCGGCCAGTCGCCCTCATGGTTTCGGCGAATTGCGATTGGCCACAGGGTCGAGCTATACCGGCTTTTTTGCTGCCGGTATGTTTAACGGCGACGGGACCATGCAATATGCCGACGGCACCGTCTATTCCGGGATGTGGAAAGATGGAATGCGGTCAGGCCAGGGCACCCTGTTTTTCCCCGATGGCCGTGAGCAAAAGGGTTACTGGGAAAACGACCGGCCTGTCACACCTTTAGCGTCAAAACAACCTGCCCCGGATTCCGTTGTGCTCCGCAATTGTAATATAGTACCCTGCAATAGCGGACTCGGAAAATATACCTATCAGAACGGGACTTCATATATTGGACAGTTTCATAATGGATTGCCGGAGGGGGAAGGCAAAGTGGCCTATACTACCGGTGACCGCTACGAAGGAGGATGGCTCAACCATCAGCCACAGGGTAAAGGGACCATGTCCTATGCTTCCGGAAGGGTACTTGGCGCGGTTTGGGTAGCGGGTAAGCCAATGCGGTTGTTATTTGACCGCATGAGTCCCTGCCTGCCCAAGCCTCCATCCGATACAATTTTCTATCAGGCGCCTCAGGTCCATGCAGTGGTGGTGGGCGTGGCACAATATACCCACTATCCTGCACTGCGTTATACCGATGATGATGCTTACAAGATGAGTATCTTTCTGAGAAGCCCGGAAGGGGGCGCCGTCCCTGCCAGCCAGATACATCTGCTGATTGATGAGGCGGCTTCCCGCAAATCTATTTTGGCAGCACTAAGTAATGCCGCAAATGCAGCAGGGGAAAATGATGTGCTGATTTTCTATTTCTCCGGCCACGGCATTGAGGGCGCCTTTCTGCCTGTGGATGCCGAGGGGCATAATAATACCCTTTCCCATCAACTTGTGCGGGAAGTTATAGCTTCCAGTAAGGCTAGACACAAAATCGTGATTGCCGATGCCTGCCATGCTGGTAGCGCTTTTGCCCAGCGTTCCTCTGTTATGGCGGTCCTCGAAAAATATTATGCAGGCCTGACTAATAGCAACGGTGGGTTTGCGTTACTGCTGTCCTCCAAGGGAGAGGAATTTTCATTGGAAGATGCCGGCCTTCGATCTGGGGTTTACAGCCATTTTCTCATAAAGGGGGCAAGTGGCCTTGCAGATATGAATGCCGACGGGCTGGTCACAGTGAAGGAAATCCATGGATACCTTTTTGAAAAAGTCCGGGCCTATACTGCTGGTGTTCAAACTCCCCTGCTGCTCGGAGCTTTTGATTCCAGTATGCCCTTCGGGGCCGTACGTTGAACTACTACCAAACCAAGACCCCTCAAAAAGGGCGCCAATGACAACTGTCGGCGACCAAAAAAAAACTGCAGATTTACTGCAAAAAAAGCAAGCATTAAATAAATAGACCAGGTCTGACCAGTCCGTATGGGTGGAAAAAAACCGTTTCCGGCCCGTGATGATTCGGTTATGTCTTATTATATTTTCTGTTTGCATTTTATACATTATGTGACACATAAATGATTTTCGCATGTTTCGGATTTATCTGTTTTTTCTGTTGCTTTCGCCCTTTCTGTCCGTCCTCCATGCCCAGTGCGTGAGCGGGAATTGCGTGAACGGGAATGGGGTGATGATCTATGCCAGCGGTGCCAGGTATATTGGTGAGTTTAAAAGCGGCCTTCGGGATGGCTTTGGTACCTGCTTCTATCCCGATGGGGGGAATTACAAAGGGTATTGGATGCGCGACCGTCAGGAAGGGTCTGGGATCAGGACCTTTTCGCCGGGGAACGTGAAAAAGGGCTATTGGCGCCAGGGCAGCCTGGTTACTGAAGATCCAGGCCTCGTATTACAGACGAATGGAAGGACTAACCAGATCTCAGTCGGCTGTATCTCGGGAAACTGTGTAAACGGACAGGGTATCTATATTTATGAAAATGGCAACATCTTCTCGGGCGAGTTCGTGAGTGGCCGGAGAAATGGTAGCGGAATCTGTTATTTCGCCGATGGTACGGAATATAAGGGGAATTGGAAAAACGACCTCATGGAGGGGAAGGGGAGTTTGACCTATCCGGATGGTCGTATCCACAATGGTATCTGGAAGTCAGGCAGCATCCTGGAGTCCACCCTGGTACAAACGTATAACTCCAAGAGCAATAGCAGGGAGGAGGAGCAGCAGGGATCAATACCTCAGCCACAGGTAGCCGCACGCTGCCTAAGCGGAGATTGTCAAAATGGGTTTGGATCTTATCTCTTTCAGGATAGCAGCCGTTATACCGGGACTTTCAAAAATGGATTGCCCGAAGGCCGGGGCGTCATTTATTATGCAAATGGCGAACGCTTTGAAGGTACGGTAAAAGAAGGGCTGCTGCAGGGAAGGGGTACGATCTTCTTTCCGGATGGCCGCAGGGTAAGCGGGGATTGGGAAGCAGGGGTGTTCATGCAAAGTATTGTCGAGGAAGTTATTAAGCCGGGCCTGCCTCCCCAAAGTTTGCCCGTCGCAGAAAAGATCCAGGAGCACCCTTCTGTTAAAGTCTGGGCAGTCATCGTCGGCATCGCCGCTTACAGCCACATGACCCCCTTAAGTTATACGGATGATGATGCTTACCGTATCTATGCATTCCTTAAAGCACCCGAAGGCGGTGCGGTGCCCGATGACCAAATCAGACTGCTCATAGATGAGTCTGCGACCCGCGATGCCATCCTCAGGGCTATGCAGGAAATTTTCTACAAGGCAGGTCCTGATGACCTGGTCTTGATGTATTTTTCAGGCCATGGCCTTCCCGGTACTTTCCTTCCTATTGATTACGATGGCCTCCGGAATCAAATCCGGCATGAAGAGGTGAATATGATCCTGCGCAGAAGCCCTGCAAAATTAAAATTGTTTATCGCCGATGCCTGCCACTCCGGGGGCATGTTCGCCGCCCGCGACGGCAAAGTGCCGCTCCTGCAAAATTACTACTCTACCCTGGCGAAGGCACAGCCCGGTACCGCACTGATTATGTCGTCCAAATCAGAGGAAACCTCCCTTGAGGCAAAGGGTCTGCGTCAGGGCGTGTTCAGCTACTTTCTCATCCGGGGCCTGAAAGGCGAAGGGGATGTCAACTACGACGGGATCGTGACGGTAAAAGAACTTTTTGATTTCGTCTATGTGAACGTCAGACAATATACCCTCAACCGGCAGTCACCTGTTATTCAGGGCGATTATGATCCCGATATGACGATTTCTGTACGCGAAAAGTGAAACCTGCCAGGGCTGCCTCAAAAGTTTTTTTAACGATAAACCGCTTTGACACGCAGCACGGCAGGAACGTCACGTTTTAGCCTACGATAATCCCGTACAAATAAGCCTATTATATTTCGAGCTTAAATAAAAGTTTTTACAAAAAAAAGCTATCTTTGCGCCCTGATTTTTTAACAATTAATAATGTCTGATCCAATGAAAAACTATGAAGTGACCTTCATCGTTGACTCCGTGCTGTCGTCAGAAGAAATTAAAGCGACGGCTCAGACATATGCCGACCTGTTGCGCCAGAAAGGCTGCAATATCGTACATGTTGATGAAATGGGCTTGCGACAAATGGCTTATCCAATCAACAGGCGTAATTCCGGAGTCTATTTTTGTATTGAATTCGAAACGCTCACCGGCGACCTCATCACCGAGTTTGAACTCGCCCTGCGACGGGACGAACGCATCATGCGCTTCCTGACCGTCAAACTGGACAAGTACGGCGTTAAATACAATGCCGACAAACGCAACGGGTTAATCGGAAAAATCAAGAAAAAAGAAAAAGTCGAAAGAGGGGATTTTAACGATCGGGGCTCAAGGCCACGATACAATGCTCCTTCTGCTCCTGCAGCTCCTGCAGCCCCTGCAGACCATCAGGCTTAGTAACCTTTTTCATCTTAAAATCGAATTCAAATGCCAACTAAAGACGAAATAAAATTCCTGAGTAATCCCAAAATCGGCCAGAAACGGTCTAAGTATTGCCGCTTCCGCCGCTTTGGTATCCGCTATATTGATTATAAAGACGCGGACTTCCTGCTCCAGTTTGTCAACGAACAGGGTAAAATACTTCCGCGCCGCATCACCGGTAATTCGCTCAAGTACCAGCGAAAAGTATCGGAAGCAGTCAAAAAAGCCCGTCAGCTGGCCTTGCTGCCTTACGTCACGGACTTGCTCAAATAGTATGCCCTCTGCTTTTTTTCAACCTCCGCACGCGTAGCGGAAAAATTCAAAGCCATGCAAATTATTTTGTTAACAGATATCGAAAAGCTGGGCAACCGCTTTGACGTGGTAAAAGTCAAGCCGGGGTATGGACGCAATTACCTCATCCCCAAAGGCTTCGCCCAAATTGCGAATAGAGCCAATATGGCCCGCCTGGAAGAATTCAAATCAAAAGAACTCGAGCTCGAAAATCAACGAATCGCCGAGTTCCAGGCAATTCGCGAAAAACTGGAGTCTAAAGCAATCAATATTGGTGCTAAAGCAGGTACAAGCGGAAAGATTTTTGGTAGTGTCACCAACGTCCAGCTTGCCACAGTGATAAAAGAGCAATTCGACCTGGATATTGAGCGCAAAAAAATCGAAGTGCCCGAAGATGTCAAAGAAGTAGGCACTTATGTCGCAGATGTACATTTGTACAAGAATATCGTTGCAAAGTTGCGCTTCGAAGTCGTCGCAGAATAACAGCCTCGTCGCGAGGGGTCGGCAGGGTGATAGAAGTGCCAGTCATTTCTCACCCTGCCAACAACCCGCGGTATGCTCAGAAATCGCATCCCGGGCCATGTTCCCTGAGCCAACGCTCCCTCTCCCTGAATTCCGGCATTGCTTTACGAACAATCTCCCAAAATCTAGGGGAATGGTTCATCTCTACCAAATGTGCCAATTCATGTAAAATCACATAGTCAATCACCTCGTCCGGGGCAAATAACAGGCGCGTGGAGAGGTTGATATTGCCGTGACTGGAACAGCTTCCCCACTTGGAATGCTGATAACTCAGGCGCACTTGTCTGACAGGCTTCCGTATGAATTGTGCGTTGATTTCCCCCACTTTCAGCGTGATCTCAGGTAGGAAATCCTGTGCGACAATCCGGCTCAACAATGTTTTCGTCGCTTTATGTCGCTCGATTTCCCCAAGCCCGCTTCCGATGCGCAACTGGATTTCGTTTCCAGGGAGCAACCGCCCACTCGAGGTCAGGCGCTCCTCCAGGGAGATATTGACGGTATAGCGCTTTTTTCCTACCTGCAATATATCCGCACTACTATACTGGGAAAGGACAAGCGGTTTGAAAACAGCGGGCTGCTCGTGATACAAGCGTTCCGCCCATTCTATGAACCACCGCCAGGCCTGGGCCAGTTGCTCCTGACCCAGGCCCCGGGGTACCCGAAAAATTAATTTCTGTTTGCCCACAGATGCCCTGTAAGAATTGCGGTATTCCTCTACTACCATTACCTCTACCTGGGAGCCGAGGATTTCCAACTGTTGCAATGTTTTTTTGGGCATTCGGCGTATTTCCTGGGGCTATCCAAACTGTTTTTCAAATGCGCGCATTGTTTCTACAAGTACCCGGACACTCTCCTCTGGCAATGCATTATACATCGAAGCCCTGAATCCGCCTGCTGAACGGTGGCCTTCTATGCCGATAATGCCGGCCTCATTGCACAACTCCAGGAAGCGTTTTTCCAGTTCCGGCTGAACCGTGTTAAAGGTGGCGTTCATCAGCGAGCGGTCTTCGACAGCACCTACTACCCCCTTGAACAAAGGGTTGCGGTCAAGTTCAGCATAAAAAAGCCCCGCCTTGGACCGGTTCATGCTTTCCATGGCTTGTAGCCCCCCAAGGGTCTTAATCCAGCGCATCGTGAGCATGGAAAGGTAAATGGCATATACTGGTGGCGTATTATACAAAGAGTTGTTATCTGCAAAGGTCTTGTAATTGAGCATCGTGGGCAACTGCCGTTTTGCTTTTGAAATCAGGTCTTTTCGGGCTATGACCAGTGTCACGCCGGCAGGGCCGATGTTTTTTTGTGCACCTGCATAAATCAACCCAAACCGCGAAACGTCCACAGGGCGGCTAAAGATATCCGAAGACATATCTGCGACCAGCGGCACATCCGTTGACGGCCACCAATGGTACTGTGTGCCGAAGATAGTGTTGTTACTCGTCAGGTGAAGGTATTGCAAATGGGCAGGCACTTCGAAATCCCTGGGGATATAAGAATAGTTTGTGCTTTTGGAGGATGCCAATACCTCTACCGATCCGAATAACCTGGCTTCTGCGATAGCTTTTGACGACCAACTGCCCGTATCCAGATACCCCGCACTTTCCTCCGCTCCGAGTAGGTTCATCGGCACCATGAAAAACTGCGTGCTGGCTCCTCCGGTGAGGAATAGTACTTCGTAGTCACTGCTCAGGCCAAAGAGCTCGGCGGCTAATGCCTTACTTTCCTCAACGACTTGCTCGAATGCTTTGCTCCTGTGCGAAATCTCCAGAATGGAAAGGCCTGTGGATCCGAATTCTTTAATGGCTTTCGAGCCTTCCTCAAATACTGTTGCGGGCAGGATGGAGGGGCCTGCACCAAAATTGTGTTTTTTCATCGGGTAATGCATTAAGATATTTTTGAACGGAACCTCAAAATTACTATTTATTCCAAAGCCCTTCTCGCTTTTATCCGCTTCCGGGCTGTCGTACCGCTTTTCTTTTGCCTGTCCGGATTTTTCCCAGGGGCAATGCCCATAGAACACTGAGGGCTGGATACCGATGCAAATACGTTCGCGCAGGCCGTGGGCACTTGCTTTCCTGCATACGTGTATTCATACAAACAGATAATACTACTAAATGCTAAATAAGCCAATTTGTTAAATGGAGTTGTTGACCTTTTCCATTTTTTTTGAGTAGTCTGCCTGCTCTTTATAGAGGCCACTTCTTCCCCACCCAATCGCTATGTGCACCATCTTTTTCTTAAACTTGTTCCGATTAAGTAGGTGTGTATGGGAAAATAGCTGTTTCAACTTGAGATAATCTATTATCAACAAGCCTGTTAGGTAGAATAAGGCAAGCAAGAGAAAGAATTCTTTAAAAAACATTCAAAAAAATTTGGAAATAGAGGTATTGGGATATTACTTTTGCATCCGCTTTTGAGGGGGACGGTTAGAGTGGCGGAAAAAAAAGCGAAAAAAAGTTAGGGTTGGAAGATAAAAACGCTTATGTTTGCCATCCCGAAACAAGGGATAGAATTATCGGAGTAATTTCTGGGTATTGATTTAAGTTGAGATACTTTGTGGAGTTACTTAAGAGGGATAAAAAGAGTTCATTGACACTGCAGGAAGAAGGTAAAGGAAAGCGACGCGCTATCAGATAGAGATAGCGGACCT
>JBEIGB010000027.1:0-38646 GCA_040382095.1 Lewinellaceae bacterium | reverse complement strand
CCCGTCCCCCGTCTCCCGTCCCCCGTCTCCCGTCTCCCGTCTCCCGTCTCCCGTCTCCCGTCTCTCCCGTCCCCCGTCCCCCGTCCACCGTAATAGAATCAGATGATTGTCGAGGTCCTTTCGGAAATCTGCTGATGGTCTATTTTGAGATCGGTACCATCGGAGATGAGATGAGCGATGAGGTCTCCCGTTTGAGAGCAGGTGAAAGAATGTTGCAGGTCGAGTTCGGCGGTGCCCATACCTTTTTCGAGGACATAGCGCACTGTTTTTCGGATTGTTTCCGCCTCTTCGCCCAGCCCAAAATGCTCGAGCATCATGGCTCCGGAGAGGATAGCAGCCATGGGGTTGGCGATATCCTGCCCGGCGGCCTGGGGGTAAGAACCATGGATTGGCTCGAACAGGGCTGTATTTTCGCCGATGGAGGCAGAAGGTAGAAGGCCCATAGAGCCTGCGATTACGCTTGCTTCATCGGAGAGGATATCCCCGAACATGTTTTCGGTGAGTACTACATCGAACTGTGTGGGCCATTGGATCATCTGCATGGCAGCATTATCCACGAACATATAATCTACGGCTACCTCCGGGTATTCGGATGCCATTTGCTGGACAACTTCCCGCCAGAGCCTGGAAGTCTCCAGGACGTTGGCTTTGTCCACCAGGGTGAGTTTTTTCCGGCGACGCATTGCGGCGGCGAAAGCGAGGCGGGCGATGCGCTCGATTTCAAATTTGTGGTACACGCACAAATCTGAAGCACTTGTTTCCCCGCGTTCTTTTTCGCCAAAATAAATTCCGCCTGTGAGCTCGCGGAAGATCACAAAATCAGCGCCTTTCACACGTTCTGGCCGCAAGGGGGAGAGGTGGAGCAGGCTGGAGTAAGTGGCGACGGGCCGGATATTGGCAAACAGGCCCAGGCCTTTGCGCAGGCGGAGCAGTCCTTGTTCCGGCCTGACTTTTGCCGAGGGATCATTATCGTATTTTGGATGGCCAATTGCCCCAAAGAGCACTGCATCGGCATTGAGGCACAGATCCAGGGTAGTCTTGGGCAGGGGATCGCCGGTTTTATCTATGGCGATGGCGCCGACTTCTGCCGATTTATAAAAAAAGTGGTGTTCGTAACGCTCTGCAATCGCATTCAGGACTTTTACCGCTTGCTGGGTGACTTCAGGGCCGATCCCGTCACCTGCCAGTACGGCGATGTTCTTTTTCATATTTCTGATATTTTATAAAACTTGTTGCGCTGGGTTAGCATGTGAGAGGCTGCCTCATAAGTATTCTGCCGCCTTCGGAGGCAGAATAAAATTTTTCAGAGCGCCGATTTTGTTGATTTTGCAAAGCAAAAGCAACAAAATCGGCGCTCTGAAAAATATCCTGCGGCGTAAGCCGCCAAAGGACTTGGTAGACAGCCTTCGAAAAAATATTATCTGGCGGCTGCCGCCGCTAAATGAAACGTTGGCGGCTTTTTGCACAACCTCAGTATGCCGATTTCATCGCCACCAGTCTGTTAGTGCCAGGTCCCTTTTCATAAACCCAGGGTTACACGGTCCGGCGATTGTTCGAACTTTTCGATCGTTTCCTTTAGGCTTAAGAGGTAATCAATATCATCATAGCCATTTAGGAGGCATATTTTTTTGTATGGATCTATCGGGAAGGTTTCGGCAGCACCACTACCCGCGATTTCTATTTTTTGCGACTGCAAGTCCACCCGTAATGCACTGGCGGGATCGCGCTCGATAGCCGAAAAAATTTCATGCAGGAACGCATCGCTTACTTGTACGGGCAGCAGGCCGTTATTGAGGGCGTTGCCGCGGAAGATATCTGCGAAAAAGCTGGAAACTACGACTTTGAAGCCATAATCGTGGATCGCCCAGGCGGCATGTTCGCGGCTTGAGCCGCAGCCAAAGTTCCTTCCGGCTACGAGGATATTCCCGGAATACAAGGGGTTATTCAGCACAAAGTCTGCTTTCGGGGTACCATCGTTGCCGAAGCGCCAGTCGCGGAAGAGATTCTGCCCAAAGCCTTCCCGGGTAGTCGCTTTGAGGAAGCGGGCGGGGATAATCTGGTCTGTATCTACATCCTCGATCGGGAGGGGTACTGCGGTGGAAAGGAGGGTTTTGAATGGCTCCATGATTTTCGTGGTATTTATGTTGCTGAATGGGGTCAGGAAACCGGTTCCTGTCTTACGTCCACGATCTTTCCGGCAATCGCAGCTGCGGCGGCCATCAGTGGACTTGCGAGGATGGTCCGTGCACCGGGCCCCTGCCGTCCCTCAAAGTTGCGGTTGGACGTACTCACACAATATTCTCCGGCAGGGATTTTGTCTTCGTTCATGCCCAGGCATGCAGAACAGCCCGGCTCCCGGAAATCGAATCCGGCCTCCTGGAGGATACGGTCAATTCCTTCTGACTTTGCCTGTGCGGCGACCTGCTGGGAGCCTGGCACGACCATTGCCTGCACATGCGCTGCTTTACTGCGGCCTTTTACATACGCTGCGACCAGTCGGAGGTCTTCGATACGCGAATTGGTGCAACTACCGATAAAGACGTGCTGGATTGTTTTTCCAAGCAGATGTTCGCCGGGCCGAAGGCCCATATATTCCAGTGATTTGTCGAACGATTGGGTATTTTCGCCGGCAGCGCCAGGGATCGGTTCGGAGATTTTTATACCCATGCCCGGGTTTGTGCCGAAAGTGACCATGGGTTCGATATCTTCGGCATTAAAATGGTAGGTTTTGTCAAATATGGCATCGGGATCTGAAAAAAGGGTCTGCCAATAAGCGAGGGCTGCGTCCCATTGCGCCCCCTGCGGAGCAAATTTTCGCCCTTTGATGTAGGAAAAAGTCGTTTCGTCGGGTGCCACAAGACCACCGCGCGCACCCATTTCGATACTCATGTTGCAGATGGTCATGCGGCTCTCCATAGACAGTGCGCGTATAGCCGACCCGGCGTATTCTACGAAATATCCGGTGCCGCCGGCTGCGCTCAGTTTAGCGATAATGTAGAGGATGATGTCTTTGGCAAATACGCCTGGCTGGAGCTGGCCGTCAACGGTGATACGCATACGCTTGGGGCGGGACTGGATGAGGCACTGGCTGGCGAGCACCTGTTCGACCTGACTGGTGCCGATACCGAAAGCTATGCACCCGAAAGCCCCGTGGGTAGAGGTGTGGCTGTCGCCGCATACGATCGTCATGCCCGGGCGGGTGATACCGAGCTCCGGCCCGATTACGTGCACGATACCCTGATATTGATGTCCCAGGCCGTAGAGCGCGATATCGAAATCCTGGCAATTTTCCACCAGTTTTTCTACCTGGAACCTCGAGAGCGGCTCCTGTATCGGCTTATCCTGATCTTTGGTTGGTACATTGTGGTCGGCAGTGGCGATCGTCTGTTGTTTTCTGAATACGCCGATATTTCTGTTGCGCAGCCCATCGAATGCCTGAGGGCTGGTGACTTCGTGGATGAAGTGCCGGTCTATGTAAATGACGTCCATACCCCCTTCTACGGGCGCTACGACGTGCGCATCCCAAATTTTGTCAAAGATTGTTTTTCCCATGGATATCAGGCGGCTGAGTGAGAAGTAGCGGCTTGCACCGCTTGGTAAATTTCGATTAAGTCCTTATCGCCCACCTCTTTTATGCGATCGGCAACTTCCAGGAAACGCTTATACACCTCGTCGAGTTCATCCTTGGTGAGGTTTATCCCCATTTCTTTATAGCGGTAGGCAATGGCTGCCCTTCCGCTACGGGCGGTGAGGACGATTTTGGAGTGGTCAACACCCACGTCGAGGGGGTTGATGATTTCGTAGGTTTCGCGCTCTTTGATCACCCCATCCTGATGGATACCGGAAGAGTGGGCAAAAGCATTTGCACCGACGATCGCTTTGTTGGGCTGGACGAAGACGCCCATCCGCTCGCTCACCAACTGGCTCAAAGGGTAGAGCATCTGGGTTTTGATATTGGTCTGGAGGTTGAGGTAAGGGTGCTGGCGCATAATCATTACGACCTCTTCGAGCGAGGTGTTACCGGCCCTTTCCCCGATGCCATTAATGGTGCATTCGATCTGACGCGCCCCGTTTTGAGCACCGGCGATAGAATTCGCTGTAGCAAGGCCCAGGTCGTTGTGGCAATGGGTAGAAATGGTTGCCTTATGAATACCGTTGACGTTTTCTACGAGGTAGCGGATTTTTGCACCGTATTCTTCCGGAAGGCAGTAGCCGGTGGTATCCGGGATATTGAGGACGGTGGCCCCTGCTTTGAGTACGGCTTCGATCACGCGCGCCAGGTAGGCATTGTCTGTACGCCCTGCATCCTCGGCATAGAATTCGACATCTTCCACGAACGACCTGGCATATTTGACCGCCGCGACGGCCCGCTCAATGATTTCTTCGCGGTTACTTTTGAATTTATGGAGGATGTGGGAATCCGAAGTGCCGATCCCCGTATGGATGCGCGGCCTTTTCGCATAACGGAGCGCTTCTGCCGCGACCTTGATATCTTTTTCTACTGCGCGGGACAAGCCACAGATTACCGGCTCCCGGATCGCTTTGCAAATGGCTTCTACAGATTGGAAATCACCCGGGCTGGAGATAGGGAACCCTGCTTCTATGACATCTACGCCGAGGGCCTCCAGTTGATGGGCAATTTCGATCTTCTGGTCCATATTTAATTTACAGCCAGGTACCTGCTCGCCGTCGCGCAGGGTGGTGTCAAAGATAAAGATGCGGTTTTCGCTCATTGTTTGCAATTTTGTAGTTTTACAGCCCGTGCACCATCGGACAGGTGACGTTGCACCCCGCGTGCCTGCCGGAAAACCAGGGCGGCCCAAGGTATGGCGGCCGCATACAGTATTATGGGTATTTTAATTTGAAGATTCTTAAACGCTTGTTAACCAAAAGGATACGAAGATAATCCCTGAGCCCTTTCTGCCTAACGAAATGGGGATAATACGGCGCTGAAGCCTCCCGGGATAAATGCTCTTGTAAAGATAAAAGCCGAACGGGCTCCACGAGGCACTAATTTGATGGGTTTTGTCCAAATCAATATTTGGGTAAAATTTAATTAACTATATGTAAATCAAATGTTTGTTTAACTAAAATTTACAATGCCTAAACAGAAAACAGACGATCTCGTACAATTGATCAACTCCCTGACACGTGCGGAAAAGCGGCATTTCAGGCTGTTTGTCAAACGGAACCAATCTTCGGAGGATATCCTTTTCCTCCAGTTGTTTGATTTTCTGGAAAAACGGGGGGAGTACGATGAAGAGAGTATTCTGCGGAGGTTGCCCGAAATCAAGAAGCAGCAGATGTCCAATTTGAAGGCGCATCTATATAAACAACTGCTCACCAGCCTGCGGCTTCTAAGTGCAAGGGAGGTGCCCGATATTCAGATCCGCGAGATGGTGGACTATGCGCGGGTGCTCTACAACAAAGGCCTGTACCGGCAGAGCCTCGATATCCTCGCCAAGGCCAAGGAACGCAGCAAGGCGGCCGGGTACCATCCGCTTCAGATGGAAGTACTCGAATTCGAAAAACATATCGAAGGGCAATATATCACCCGTAGCATCGAGGGCAGGGCAGAAGCGCTCACCGACGAAACCCTGGAACTCGGCCTTGCGATGCAGCAGATGAACCTCTTTTCCAACCTCTCCCTTCAGCTCTACGGGCTGTACCTAAAAGTTGGCTTCACGCGCAACGAGAAGGATTTCTTTTTTGTGAAAGAATTTTTTACGGCTAATATGCCGAAAATCCCCTGGCAGGAGTTGGATTTTATGGGTAAAATTTATTTCTGCCAGGCACATTTCTGGTTTTACCACATCACGCAGGATTTCGGCTTCTGTTACCGTTACGCCCAGCGATGGGTGGACCTTTTCCGGGACAATCCCTACATGGCAGAGATTAACATGCCTTTGTATCTGAAGGGGCTGCACAATCTGCTCAATTCCCTGTTCAACCTCCTGCACGCTCCAAAATTCAACCAGGCCCTCGATGAGCTTTTGGGCCTGCCTGCCCGATACCCGGACCTATTGGCGAATAAGAATAACGAAAGTCTGTTTTACCTGTACAAATATATCCACCTCATCAAAAAGCATTTTCTGGAGGGTACTTTCACGGAAGGGCTGGACCTTGTGCCGGAGTTGCTGGCGATTATGGAAGAAGACCGTTACAGCTGGGACAGCCACCGCGAAATGGTCTTTTATTACCGTATCGCCAGCTTGTATTTTGGGAGTGGAGACAGCAGCAGTGCCATTACTTACCTGAATTATATCATCAATGAGAAAGACCCGGATTATCGCGCCGATATTCAGGTTTTTGCGCGCTTACTGAGTCTGATTGCGCATTATGAGCTCGGAAATGCCCAGCTCCTGGAGTATCAGGTTAAATCGGTTTATCGCTTTTTGGCAAAAAAAGAAGACCTGGGGATGGCGCTCAGGGAAATTTTTAAATTTTTGCGCCGGCTCACGCGGATACACCCCCGCGACCTGTCGGCCGCTTTCATCGCGCTGAAGCAGAAACTGGAAAAAATCGCGCAGGATCCCTACGAACAGCGTCCATTTCTTTATCTGGACATCCTTTCCTGGCTGGATAGCAAGATCGAACACCGGCCCGTCCAGGAGGTGATCAGGGAAAAATATCTGCGACGGCAGCAGGAGCACCGCTCACACTTTTAGGCACAGGTATTTTTTCTCTAGAAACTCATCCATGCCGTATTTTGACCCTTCGCGGCCAAAGCCGCTTGCTTTCATGCCTCCAAAAGGGGCGACTACCGTGGAGATGAGGCCGGTATTGATTCCGATGATCCCGTACTCCATCGCTTCTGCGACGCGGAATATCCTGCCTACATCGTTGCTGTAGAAATATGCGGCAAGCCCATATTCGGTATCGTTGGCCATTTGGACCACTGCTTCATCGCTGGTAAAGGTGAATATGGGGGCGACGGGGCCAAAAATCTCCTCCCGGGCAAGGGCCATTTCCATATTTGCGCCGAGCAGGACGGTGGGTTCGAAAAAAGTACCGCCCAGCGGGTGGCGTTTGCCCCCGCAAAGTGTTTGTGCGCCTTTCGCGACGGCATCGCTGAGGAGGCGCTCCACTTTATCGCGTGCTGCGGTATTGATGAGCGGGCCGATATGTATCCCCGGGGTATTGCCTTCCCCTACATTCAGTGCCCTGGCCGCTGCTGCGAGCTGATGGGCAAAAGTATGTGCGACCTTTTCATGTACGAAAAAACGGTTGGCGCAGACACAAGTCTGCCCGGCATTCCGGTACTTTGAAGCGATGGCCCCTTCTACGGCAGCGTCCAGGTCGGCATCTTCGAAAACAATAAAAGGGGCATTGCCGCCCAGCTCCAGCGACAGGCGCTTGAGCGTACCAGCACTTTGTGCCATCAGTATTTTTCCTACGCGGGTTGAACCGGTGAACGAAATCTTGCGCACCAGTGGGCTTTCGGTAAGGGCGCCGCCGACCAGGGCAGGATCTGCTGCGGTAACGATGTTCAATACTCCTGCCGGTATGCCGGCCTGTTCTGCCAGCACGGCCATGGCCAGAGCGGAGAGCGGGGTCGCTTCGGCGGGTTTGATGACGACTGTACAGCCTGCGGCGAGTGCTGGTGCGACTTTACGGGCGATCATGGCGTTGGGGAAATTCCAGGGGGTGATAATGCCCACTACGCCCACCGGCTGCCGGAGGACCATGATGCGCTTGTCCGCTTCATGTCCCGGGATGATATCCCCATAGCTTCGCCGTGCTTCTTCTGCAAACCACTCGATGAAAGAGGCGCCATAGCGGATTTCGCCGATCGCTTCGGCCAGGGGCTTGCCTTGTTCTGCGGTGAGGATGCGCCCGAGATCTTCCTGATGGGCGATCATTAATCCGAACCATTGTCGCAGGAGGGCTGCGCGTTCTCCTGCCGTTTTCGACTTCCAGGCTGGGAATGCACTGTGGGCTGCATTTATGGCGTCCAGGGTTTCCGCTGCACCCAGGTCGGGTACCCGTGCGAGTATTTCCCCGGTCGCAGGGTTTGTCACCGGAAATACCGCACCGTTGCGGGCGGCACACCATCGGCCGCCGATGAATGCGTGTTCTTTCCAAAGATAGGGAGCCTTCAAATCGGGGATCATAGCCGGATGTTTTAATGCGTACACAACAATAATATGGATACGGTCAGGGGATTATTTGGAAGAAAGCACCTGCCTGAATACGGCATCCCGGTACTGTTCAATCGGTCGGGGGCTGTTGCAGAGGATGGTGTAGAAGAGTTTTTTTCCTGGCATCCAGACATAGTCGGCCACGAACCCTCCCTGGGAGCCGGTATGGTAAATGATTTTCTCCCCGTTCCATTCGCCTGTAAACCAACTGTGTCCGATAAAAGAGGGGGTCGGAGACTGCCAGTTGGCTGGCTGGAAAGGGGTTCTGGAGGTTCCGATCACTTTCGCCGGCAGGAAAACGGCTTTTTGAAGGGCCAGCTCATATCTGGCGAGGTCGCGGACGGAACTCCACACCCCTCCGTTACCGGCGGCGGGGAAGGTCGGCTCCTCGCCGTAATCATCCTCTATAAATGTTCCATTGTCTTCTACATAAGCATGTGCAACGCCCTTTTCCGGGTAAGGGCCGTCGGTGATTTTACTGTCTTTCAGTCCCGCAGGGTCAAAGATGCGTTCGATGATAAAATCCTGCCAACGCCGCCCGGTCAATTTTTCGATAATCAGGGCAAGGCCATTGAAAGCAGGATTGGAATAGGCGTAACGGCTGCCGGGGGCAAAAGCGGTGCTGTCGTTTTGCATAATGGGGGCAAAATTTTCGAGGTCTTTTGCCGTGAGGTAAAAAACAGTGTCTTCCGCGACCTTTCGGCTGTCAATCAAGCCTGAGGAGTGGTTGAGCAAATGGAAAATACGTACCTGACGCGCAATTTCAGGCTTTTTAAAATCGGGAAAATACATCGCCAGGGAGTCGTCGAGCCGCAGCCGCCCTTCCTGTTCCAACATCAGGATGCCATTGGCCACAAAGGTTTTGCTGATCGAACCCGTATTGAACGCCGTATTCGGGGTGATGGGGGTTCTATTTTCCAGGTCGGCCAATCCATATCCGCGCTCGAACACTACTTTTCCATCCTGCATGACGAGTACGGCGGCACCCGGCCCGCCAGACTCAAATTCTGCCGTGAAATAGCCGTCCAAACGCTCCTGTAGGGTGGGTTTCCCCTGCTTTCCGCAGGAAAAGGCCAGCAAGGTAAGCAGGATTAACCCGGCAATTTTTTTCATATTGTGTTTTCTTTTGTAACAAATATAGCATATTGCAGGAATTATTGCGCTGGTATCGCCACGAAAGGGTCGTGGAGCCGGGGACTGCAAAGGGCTAAGGAGCTTGTATTTACCTGTAAATTTCAGAAAATACGGATAACCTTTTGTACCTTTATCAACCCTAAAATCACAAATCTGCCTATGTACTACATTGTCAGGCCAATTGCGAGAGTTGCGATAAGAATATTTTACCGAAAAATCCATATCTCCCATTTGGAGCGTATTCCGCAGGACAAACCAGTTATCCTTGCCGCCAACCACCCGACAGCATTCATGGAACCTTGTGTGATGGCGGTATTCCTCCCACAGCCCCTTTACTTTTTGGTGCGCGGCGATTTTTTTGTCCACCGCTTTTACCGTTTCCTGCTGAACTCGCTCAAGATGCTGCCGATTTACCGCATCATTGACGCAGGGTATAGCGGGCTCAAGAATAATTTTGCCACCTTTGAGGCCTGTGCGGATTCGCTGGCCAAAGGCCGGACGATCATGATTTTTCCGGAGGGCAATACCACGCATGAAAAGCGTATGCGCCCGGTCAAAAAAGGATTGGCGCGTATCGTCGCAGGCACCCTGGAGAAATATCCCGATCTGGAGGAAATTTTCGTCGTACCCGTGGGCTTCAACTATACTTATGCCGAGCGCCCCCGCAGCGCCGTCATGATTGATGTAGGGGAGCCTATTCCCGCAAAAGCGTATTTCAAAAACGACCCCCGCAGGGCCATCACAGAACTTACCAACGAACTGAAGGCACGGCTGGAAGAGCGGGTAATCATCGTCAGGAAACACGCTGACGAGCAGCTCGCAGAGTACTTATTTTTGATGGCTCGGAGCCATTTCGGACGCGCGGTATTCCCTGTGGTCAATGAGGAGAAGCGCCTTCTGGATACTGAAATCGCGATCGCAGAAAAGATCAACAGGATGGATTCCGGGGAGAAAGCAGCGTTAGAACTTGCTGCCGCGGAATATTTTGCCCGTCTGGATGCGGTCGGAATTGACGATATGACTGTAGTACATCCGCTGCCTTCTGGCTGGGCTACCCGTCTGCTTTGGTGGCTCAGCGCACCCGCTGCCTGGTTGGGAAGGGGCTTCTGTGCGCCGCCGATGCAGCTGGCCTGGTATATCCGAAAAACGCGGGTGGAGCGCATTGAATTTTTCGCGCCAGTTTTAATGGCAGTCTCAATGGGCTGTTTTGTGGTCTATTTTCTGCTCTGGCTCCTGGTCGCGGCAATCACCGGGACCTGGCTTTTGATCCCTCTTGCATTCGCACTGGGCGGGCTTGGGTATTTTGGCATTCTTCACCGCGAATGGGGCGAAGAAACTGCCCGTGGCAAGTATTTTCGCCGGGTTTCCACAGAAGGGCGGATCAGATTGCAGGAAATGCGGGATTCTTTGGTACGGCTCAGTGGGCTCGATAAGTTATTGGTGGGTCAGGCTGAAATCCGTCAGGGAAGAAAAAGAAGGTTCAGCACAAAACTGCGGCGATCTGCGAGCAGTCATTAGGCTTGTTGCAAAGGGGGAGACGGGAGACGGGAGACGGGAGACGGGAGACGGTGGACGGTGGACGGTGGACGGTGGACGGTGGACGGGAGACGGGGGACGGGGGACGGGAGACGGGAGACGGGGGACGGGAGACGGGAGACGGTGGACGGGGGACGGTAGACGGGGGACGGTAGACGGGGGACGGGGGAGCGGTTCTGCGTATTTGGGGAAGTGCCTTTTCAGCCTGTGACAATTCTGTTAAAACAAGTCCGTTATTTTACCGGCCTTTTAATCTTAATTCAGCATGATGGATTTAAAAAACATACAGACCGAGGTGGATGCGAGTTTTCTGTACTCGATACTTGCTGCTAAGGAGCAGGACGAGCAGGTTGCCGATATTTTCAGGCAGATGAGCGAGCTGGAGAAAGGGCATGCCCTTGCATTTCTAAAAAAATCGGGGCTTGGCCCCGGTGACCTGCCGGGGCCTTCCTGGCGCGCAAGAATGCTCGCCCGCATCGGCAAAGTCCTGGGCTATGAATATGTGCTCGGCACCCTGCTCGAAACGGAAAAGAGTATTTCCGCCTCGATCCTGCAGGGCAGAAAGAAACGCGCAGCCCCCTCCCCGGTCTCCGATACTGCGCATGTTGCGATCCTGCAGAATATCTTTCAAAGGTCGGGGGGGATGCAGGGTGCTGTATTGGCGCGTTTCGAAAAACGCCATCGCTCAGTAGGTGGAAATGCTTTGCGGGCTGCCGTCCTTGGCGGCAACGATGGCCTGGTTTCTAATTTCAGCCTGGTGATGGGCATGGCAGGTGCTGGTGGAGGTCAGGCTGAGATTCTACTCACCGGGATTGCCGGGCTTTTGGCAGGTGCCCTCTCTATGGCACTGGGGGAGTGGATTTCAGTCAAAAGCTCGCAGGAACTTTACGAAAATCAGATGCAGCTTGAAATGGAAGAGCTAGAGGCAAACCCCGCAGATGAGGCGCGGGAACTCGCGCTGGTGTACGCTTCCAAAGGAATTCCGGCTGAACAGGCATCGGCGATGGCCAATGCGGCTATCGCCGATAAAGATAGCGCCTACGAAGTGCTGGTGCGCGAAGAACTCGGTATCCATCCCGAAGACCTTAAAGGTTCTGCCATGGAAGCAGCGCTGGCCTCATTTGTACTTTTTGCTATAGGTGCCATCGTGCCGGTCATGCCCTTTTTCTTTACAGGCGGTCTGACGGGGATTCTGTTCAGTGCCCTGTTGAGTGGTGCGGGCTTGTTTATTATCGGCGCAGCGATCACCCTTTTCACCGGGCGAAGCGTTTGGTCTTCAGGTTTTCGCCAGGTGGCCTTCGGAATGATAGCAGCAGGCATAACTTTCGGAATCGGTAAATTGATTGGCGTATCTATCGCAGGATAGGGGTTATCTGCTTGAAAGCGAGGTGAAATATACTGAACGGCCATTCTGAATGCCGGCGGAAAGTCCGGATGACACAAGATGGATTAGGCGATTCTCAAAACAGGCAGCGCACGCAATGCAGCGGTTAGGCCTCTTAGCCCCGCTTTTGTTTTTTCACCAGGATCAACGTCCGGCGTCTGCCCCCTTCCTGCATGTTTAGCTTAAGGGAATCCCTGGTCACGTCGTCAATTTCCACTGCTTTTTCTGTGGCGTCCTTGTGGAGGGTATCGAGGGTATGCAGGAGGCGGCCTTCGATGGAAAAGAAGCCGGATTCCATATAATTCAGGGTACTCGTGAAGGTATAGGATGAATTTGGATAGAATACGAAAGTGATTTCCCGGGTATTGACTGCTAATGGCTGTCCTTCTTCGAGGACTTTCACTGCTTCCCACTTTCCGATGAGGTCTTTTTTTTGATACGGGCCGCATGCGGCGAGGGTAAGCAGGAGGGCTGTACCCAAAATCGTATGGTTCATGTACGCTGGATTTTTATGTTAATTACGTACCTCGATATTGCCTTTGAGGTTAATTTCGACCATGAAGCCATCCGGTCGGAGGGCGACATTGCCGACGTCCAGTTGGTCCACCCTGGCCTGAAGGCGGAAGCCACCGGCAAGGCTATATTCGTTGAGCTGTTTTTCCAGGGCTTTTCTGGATTCTTCGAGGTTGTAGCGCAGGTAGAAATCCAGGGATTCCTGCAGGCGCTTGCGGAGGGTACTCTTTAGTAGCCAGGCGCCACTTTTAACGAGGAAATTGCGGGTTTCCAGGGTAAAATCCAGGCCTTCGACTTCGATGGCGTTTCGGGCGGCGTTATAAAAGGGGCGGCCTTTGAGATATACGCTGCCGTTATAGCTGCCGGACATACTCAGGTTGAGGATGACTTCCTCCCCCTGGCCGTAGATTTCTATCCCCTCGACCGTGACGGCGCGTTTCCCGGACGTGTAGGTTTCACCGATAATTTCTTTACCTGCAAGGCGCTGGGCCTCGGTATAGCTGACCTCTGCGGGCAGAAAGATTGAAAAGCCCGGCTCCTGGTTGCTGAATTGGGTATAAGGCGGCAACGGCCGCTCGGAAAATGCCGGTGGGGCATCCCCGACGGTAATCCTCGGCCTGGCTTCGACGACGATTGTGGTGGTCATGGTATCTGCACTTACGCGGATAGGGGTCATTCCAATACCCAGTGGATTGACGATCAGCCAGGTATTGTAATCTGCGGATATTTGGGTGGGGCGGAACATAGACTTCCAGGTATCGGCGACCATTTTTCCGATGCCCAGGTCTGTCGTGACTGCCTCATCAATGGCCCCGGCGATCGTTTTGCGCATATTTTGAAGTGCAAGATCGGCCAGCAAACCGACTGGCAGGTTGATACCGGCAATTTTCAGGACGGGTTTTTCCAGCCAGCGGTAGTTGGCGATGGTAGTCTGCGTGGAGAGCGACCAGTCTGGTTTTACGTTGTACGCAGTTTTGAAGTCTATGGCGATTTTGCCCTGGGCATCTACGACGGTAATGCCCGCGTCATAGCGCACCCAGATCGCTGCCGGTACGGTGAACGAGATGGTCTGCCCGTCCAACCCCAGTTTAATCGGGGCGGCTTTGGTGGCACGGATCATCATGCGGTCGCCATCGCGGAGGTCTTTGTCTTCATACAACACCCCTTCGAGTTGTGCATTGACCGTTTTTTCCAGGGTAGATATTTTAATGGCTACCGGAATATAAATCGAAGACCGTTTATCGCTTAAGTTGGTTGCATAATTTTCCATAGGGCGGGTCAGTGGTTTTGGGGCGGAACAGGCAGCGGTGGCCAACAGGGCGAACCAACAGCCCCATTCCATGAATGATCGGATCATACGTAGCTTATTTATGACAAATATACGGGCCCTTTTCAGGTCCCTCTAATATATAACGGAAACTATTTGGGGGTTTGGTGTATTCCTAATGGATAAAAACGATAGAGTGCGGCCAAATTCCGCAAATCCTTCTTAATTTTGGTATATGTTGCCGTTAAACCGCAAAATTATCCTCGCTTCGCAGTCTCCGCGCAGGAGCCATCTCCTTCGGGAGGCAGGCCTGTCTTTCGAGGTAAGGCCCACAGATATTCCCGAAGATTTCCCTGACGATATGGACGTGGACGCAGTCGCTCCGTACCTGGCACGAAAGAAAGCAGAAGCTGCCCGCCACTGGATAGAATCGGATGAGATCGTTCTTGCATCGGACAGCGTCGTCATCCTGGGCGGTCGCATATTTAACAAACCTTTGGATTATGCCGAGGCTTTTGCCATGCTTCAGGCGCTCTCGGGCAATATGCACCGGGTCATCACCGGGGTTTGTCTGATATCCAGAGAACGGGAGATCGATTTTTCAGGTGAAGCGAAGGTCTTTTTTGAGGATATGGATGAGGCTGAAATTGATTTTTACATCAATACATACCGTCCTTTTGATAAAGCTGGCGCATACGCCGTTCAGGAATGGATCGGGCTGTGCAAAATTTCCAGGATAGAGGGTACGTACAGCAACATCATGGGTTTACCGATGGATTTGGTCTATAAAGCCCTGAAAGCATTCATTTAGTGGACAGCCCGTCAAACAATAACGTTCCGATACGCACTAAAGTAGCGCCTTCTTCCAGGGCAACCGGATAATCCGAGGACATACCCATGGATATTTCGCAGAATGCCGGGTCATCGGGAAAGAAACCAGCTTTCAGCGTCTGGAAGATTTCCCTCAACTGGCTGAATTCCTGGCGCACCTGGGCTTCATTTTCCGTAAAACTGGCCATGCCCATTACCCCGGCAACCTGCACATTCCGGCATTTTCGATAATCCTCCGAACGCAGAATGGCCGTTGCTTCCTCCAGGGAGAGGCCAAATTTTGTCTCTTCCCGGGCAATATGGAACTGCAGCAGGCAAGGGATGGCCCTGTCGCACTTCAGCCCCTGCTTGTTGATCTCCAGAAGCAGCTCCAGGCTGTCCACGGATTCGATCATCGCCACAAAAGGGGCGATATACCTGACCTTATTCCGCTGAAGGTGGCCGATCATGTGCCACTCGATATCTTTTGGCAGGCGTTCGTATTTCGGGGCCAGTTCCTGGACTTTGTTCTCTCCGAACTTTCGCTGCCCCCTGGAATAGAGAGCCATCACCGCGCTATCCGGTTTTGTTTTCGATACGGCTACCAGCCTGGCGCGATACGGGGACAGTTGCCCCAAAATGGTGTCAAAAATATCCTGCATTTTAAAATAACCCGTTAATTTCAGCATCTACCATACTTACCACCTTGCCCAGGTCTTCCGGGTTTTGGGCAAAATCCACCTCGTCTGCATTGATAATCAGCAGGGGGCCTTCATTATAGCCGGAAATCCAGTTTTCGTAGCGCTCGTTGAGGCGCCGCAGGTAATCGAGGCTGATACTACCCTCGTATTCCCTACCCCTCAGTTGGATGTGATCAACCAGCGTAGGGATCCCCGCACGGAGATAAATTAAAAGGTCAGGAGGCTGGACCTGAGAAGACATGGTGAGGAACAAATCCTTATAATTGCTGAAATCGCGGGTGGACATCAGCCCCATATCGTGCAGGTTGGGCGCAAAAATATGGGCATCTTCGTAGATTGTGCGGTCTTGCACGACCGTCTGCTCACCGGAGAGGATTTTAAGGATTTGCTGATAGCGTTTGTTGAGAAAAAAAATCTGGAGGTTGAACGACCATCTACGCATATCTTCGTAAAAGTCAATGAGATATGGGTTGTCATCTGTAGATTCGTAATGTACTTCCCAGCCAAATGTTTTTCCTAACTGGGTACAGAGTGTGGTTTTTCCAGCCCCGATATTTCCAGCAATCGCGACATATTTCACGGTTCCGGACCTGGTAGTAGTTTCTTTCATAATGCTATTTTTGGAATTCCTGGACGTTCAGGAAGGGATAATTCCGCTTTGGCAAAATAAGGAATAAACCAGATAGGAAACAAACTTTCGGGCCATCGAAATCGCTTTTGTGTATAAGTTGGCAGGGAACCTGGAATGCGGTTTCAACAATTTAAGCAGATGAACGGTTTATAATTGATCTTTGATTGTAACGCCGGGGATGCTGTTTTTTTCGTTAAAATTGTCAAGGAACTGCATTGGGCTTCTCTCCCGGAAAAGTGGGTACGCTTTTAGATGGTACAAGCGATAAAGCATAAATATCCTCCGTTCGCCGATTATTTCGTGTATCGCCTCTAAAAAAAGATTATGCAAATAGATCATGCCTTAATTTCACACCTCGAGCATTTGTCGCGTTTAGAGCTCAGCGAAACAGAGCGCGCCCGCTTGCTGGCCGATTTGAACAAAATCCTGGAGATGATGGAAAAGCTGCGGGCTGTGGACGTGGAAGGCGTAGCGCCGATGGTGTACATGAACGAATTGCCGAATCCGCTGCGTCCAGATATTCCCGGTGGGCAGAGCCGCAGGGAGGATGCCCTGCGCAACGCACCTGAAAACGACGGGACTTATTTTCTGACCCCTAAAGTTATTGACATTAAAAAAGGCTAAAAGCTTTTTCAATACACTGATTATGGCAAAAACGATTATTTCCATCCGGGAGCTTCGCAAGGTATATCAAATGGGCCTCAATGAGGTCATCGCCTTACAATCGGTATCCCTGGATATTTTCAAAAACGAATACGTCGCACTGATGGGGCCTTCCGGCTCGGGCAAATCCACCCTGATGAACCTCATCGGGTGCCTGGATTCACCGACGAGTGGTTCATATTTTCTCAATGAGAAAGAGGTCAGCACCATGTCCGACCAGGAGCTCGCACAGGTGCGCAATAAAGAAATCGGCTTTGTCTTTCAGACGTTCAACTTGCTGCCCAGGCTCTCGGCGCTGGAGAACGTGGCCCTTCCCTTGGTCTATGCCGGTTGGTCCCGTTCCAGGCGGATCGAAAAGGCCGCCGAAATCCTGAAGGCAGTAGGCCTGGCAGACCGTATGGACCATAAGCCCAACGAGCTTTCCGGGGGCCAGCGCCAACGCGTAGCGGTAGCCCGCGCACTGGTCAACGATCCCTCGATTATCCTGGCCGATGAGCCTACAGGTAACCTGGACTCCCGGACGTCTTATGAGATCATGGCACTATTCGCGGAGATCCACGCAGCGGGGAACACGATAATTCTGGTCACGCACGAACCAGATATTGCTGCGCATGCGCACCGTATCGTGCGTTTACTCGATGGGAAAGTGGAAAGCGATCAGGTAAACAACAATATTACAGTCCCGGCGGTCACAGCGGCCACGGTTGGTTAGCAGTTTCTGCAGGTCAGCATCCCTGCATCCCATAACGGTATAATTTCAAGGGAATGGCTTTTAAAATTTATACAAAAACCGGCGACGAGGGGGAGACTTCTTTGTTCGGCGGCAGGCGTTTATCCAAACATCATCTGCGCATAGAGGCCTATGGCACCGTGGACGAGTTGAACGCCCATATCGGCCTGCTGCGCGATCTGGAGGGGCATCCCGGAGCAGACCAACTGCTTTTTGAAATCCAGAATCGTCTCTTTGTGCTGGGTTCCAGCCTCGCCTGCGACCCGGATAGCCAGCCCCTGGTTCCCGATCTTCAGGCTTCGGATATCGGGGCGCTGGAGCTGGCAATAGACCAAATGGAAGAAGGGCTGGTTCCCCTGAAGAATTTCATTTTGCCCGGTGGGCACCCTACCGTGTCCCATTGTCATATCGCACGTTGCGTTTGCCGACGCGCAGAACGTCTTTGTGTAGCACTTGCACAGGAAGAGCAGGTGGCCGCTGTAGTCCTGCAATATCTCAACCGCCTCTCCGATTACCTTTTTGTCCTCTCCCGCTATATCGGAAAAAATTTGGGAGCAACGGAAGTGATTTGGAAAGGCAGGGGCAATAGCTGAACAAACCTGTGGCAAATGCCCGTAAAACGGCGTATCTTTGCTACATGACTACCTGGAAATCTACCTGGGACCGCCTTCCTATCGCACTGAATTACCTGCTGATCCTGACTGCGATCGGCGTGATTTCCCTTTTTTTTCCCAATAAGCTGCGCTTCAGGTATGAGTATGAGCCGGGTAAGACATGGCCATACGAGGACTTGTATGCGCCTTTTGACTTTGCCATACCTAAGGATAACAGGGCTTACCGGCAGGAAATAAACAGCCTGGTGGAAAATCTGGCGCCTTTATATCGCCGTGTGGACTCTGTCGAGACCCGTCAAATTGCAGCGCTGGGGCAAAAATTTGAGGCCCAGTTGGGGGCAATTGAGAAAGGGCAGTTCCCCGACCTGCGCCGACGGCCCCAGAAGTACCGCGATTTTTCGGTTCGATATCTGGAAGGTATTTTTGAACGCGGCGTGGTGCAATGGGAGGGGGAAAAGCGTCCTGTGCAGGTGGGCGTTGTGCACGGTAAGGCTTCCAGGATCCGTGCAGGAATGGAAATAGCGGATCTGGAACAAGCGCTTGCCCAGGTTTACGATTCGCTTCGGTTTAGTGGGCTGCCCGATGTGGAGTTCCTTTTTCCAATCCTGACAGAAGTGATTGTACCTAATTTGCGCTATGACCAGGTGCTCAATGAGAAAGTTATGGCAGAGGCGGCAGCCTCGGTATCTCCTTTTCAGGGGATGGTACAAAAAGGGGAGTTGATTGTTCAGCGCGGCGGGATTGTGACGAAAGGGACTTACCGGCTTTTAGAAGGTTACCGGATGCAATATGAGCAGACCCTGCTGGAGAAGCGGTCGGGGATATGGTTGTTTGCAGGGTACCTCACCCTCACCTTAACGGTTTTTGGGCTGTTGTTTGCATATTTATGGAATGCTTATCCATTCGTTATACGGCAATTCAACCAGCTTTTATTGATTTTGCTGTGGCCGGTAATTTTTGCTTACCTGCTCTCGATGGTGCAGTCGGGCAGTACGTTAAGTCCCTATCTGCTGCCTTTTGCTATCGTCCCGATTGTCATAAAAAATTTTTACGACAACCGCCTTGCCCTGTTTGTACATCTCGTTGTAGTCCTGATCGCTGGTTATTTGTCTGCCCTGGGCTTCACCTTTATTTTCCTTCAGATAATTGTTGGGGTCGTGGTAGTGGTAAGCCGGCAGGACGCCCATAACTGGAGCAGGTTTTTCTATCTGGTTGCCCTGGTATCTATTGTTTCAGCGGTCGTATTTTTTGGATTGGAAATGGCGGGAAAAGGAAATATCGAGGCAATAGACTGGAGTGTATTTTCCTGGCTTTTCGTCAATGGTTTCCTGGTATTGCTGGCCTATCCGATCACTTCTTTGCTGGAGCGCCTGCTTGGTCTGGTATCGGTGTTGCGATTGACGGAGCTGACGGATACCAACCGGCCGCTGCTTCAGTTGATGGCGAAGCGGGCGCCGGGCACCTATCAACATGCGCTTCAGGTGGCCAATCTGGCGGAGGCGGCTGCCCGGGCGATAGGGGCGGACCATCTGCTCGTAAAGGCGGGCGCTTTATACCATGATATCGGGAAAACGGTAAATCCCGGGCTGTTTATCGAAAACCAATCTGAGGGGAACCCACATGATACCTTGGCTTTTGAAGATAGCGCCCGACAGATTATCCAGCATGTAACCGAAGGTGCTTTGCTTGCCAGGCGGTACGGATTACCCCGGATTGTTGCCGATTTCATCTTTACCCATCATGGCACGATGCGGGTGGAGTACTTCTACCGACAGTTGCAACGCGAGGATGCAACTGTGGCTGAGGAAAAAGAGGGGCTCTTCCGCTATCCCGGACCTAAACCGATGACCCGGGAAGCAACTATCCTCATGATGGCCGATGGAATCGAGGCCGCCTGCAGGAGCTTGAAGCAGCCCACTGCCAAGGCGATTGACGATATGATAGAGCGGTTGATAAAGCAGATTGAAGCTCAGGGACAATTTTCGGACTCCTCGCTTAGTTTTGTCGAAATGGAAGCTTGTAAGAAGGTATTCAGGATTATGATGCACTCGGTACATCATTTACGGGTGGAATATCCGGAATAAGGGGCTCCTGAGCGGTGGCTCGCAAGCTGTTCTCCGCGGATGAACGATCCGCCTGTCGGTCGGGCTTCGATACATCTGCGCGGTAAGGGCAGTGGCGGCAGCCACTTGTACAACAATAACCCCGCGCTTTCAGGAAGTAAGCGGTAAAGACCCAGCGCCCATTTTCTATGTAATAATCTTTACCCTCAGTTAGTGCCCTCATATCCTGCCGGTATAGGCGACCGCCGGAAAAAAAGGGCGAAGGCCCCGAACATGACCGCTGTATAGGTCAGGTCGCCGAGAAGCGTATTCCAGAAAAAGGGGATTCCTGCAATATAGCAGGCCACTAACCCTTCCGCATTCTGGGGGTAAACACTGCTGCCCTGCCACACCGCAAAATTGGTCACGAGAAAGAAAAGCACGGATGCGCCGAGCGAAGCACCAATCAGCCGGGGTACGCGGACTTTTTTCAGGGTCAACCAACCAAGGGCGGTAATCATCAGAAAAGCGAGATATATGGAAATACTGTTGAACCAAATGAACCCTTCTGGATAATATTGCGGGAATTGAGGCTTGAGGATGAAGTTGTTCAGGACGATATCGCTAATCCAGAGCGTGATAAGCGGTGCAAGGAAGGCAAGCGCTTTACGACCGAAAAATGCCCCTCCGAATAAGGCCATTGCCCCCAATGGCGTAAAATTGTGGGGATGCGGCAGTAGCCTGACGAAGGCCGCCAGGAGGATGATCGCAAGGATTATACTATATCGGAAAGTGGTTTGGTGCATCTTCATGTTGCTCAGCTTTTAGCTGCAAAGGTAATGCTTCAAGCGGATTAATTTGGAGTTGTACAAAAAGAAAATTCTTTGCTGGTCCTTTGGCGGCGAATGCCGCCAAAGGATTTGTGAGACAGCTTCTTTTGTCTGGCATACGGTCACTGCCCGACCTGTACCGCGTTATTGTTGCGGTTCAAATCGGCGAGGCGCAGGGAGGGGTCAATTTCTATGGCAGAGATTTGCGAAAGCGGCACCTGGAGCCGCAATTCGTATTCGGGGTTGACCCAGTCCCAGTCTGCGGCGACCTGGAAAGGCAGGGCAGGATTTTCAGATGGTTTATGGCCACGCATGATTTGGAGGGGAATATTAATAATTTCCTGTTTGCCGTCTTTGAAGGTAATCAACAAGTCGAGGGGCATGGGCATCCGGCCGGTGCGTTCGAGGACGATGACCGCATTACTGTCTGCCGCTACTTTAGCTTCTTTGATCCCATAATCAATTGTAGCAGTCATATTGACGAAGTATTCTCTATACCAGTCGAGTTCCAGACCGGAAACTTTTTCCATTACGCGTACGAAATCGTTCGCATTGGGATGTTTCATTTTCCATTCGCTGTAATAGCGGAGCAGCCCCTGGTCCAGGGCCTGTTTTCCGATCACGTATTCCAGTTGTTTGAGGAACACGCTGCCTTTGCTGTAAGAACCGACTGAGTAGGCCCGGTTGGTGCGGAAATGATCGGAATGGGTACTCAGTGGCTCTTCCTGGCCACTTTTGGCGAGGGCGAAATAGGATTCATAATTGCCGGCATGCGGAAAGGCTTCTACTTCGCCTGGGATCAGGCTGAGCGATCGGAGATAATTTATCACTTCATCGGTGGCAAAATCCGTGAAGCCTTCGTCCATCCAGGCATAAAGGGCCTCGTTGGAGCCCAGCGCCATCTGGTACCAGGAGTGCATGAGTTCGTGTACGGAGACGCCGACCAGCCCTTCGAGGCTCCCTTCTCCAAGAATGAGGGTTGCCATTGGATACTCCATGCCCCCATCGCCACCCTGGATAAACGAGTATTTCTTAAACGAATATTGCCCGTATCGGCGGTTGATGAAATCGAAGGCTTTGTCCATGATTTTTGGCAGGGAATCCCAGGTGAGGCGGGTTTTATCGTTTTCCTGGTAGAAGAAATGCATGACCAGCCCGTCGGCTCTTTTTAAAGTGGTGTGTTTGTATTCTGGATCTGCTGCCCATACGAAGTCGTGTACGTCTTTTGCAATAAAATGCCAGTGTAGTTTATCGCCTTTGGGCTGTTTGACCCGCTGCCCGGGCAATTCGTACCCATGGCCGATTTCTTCGGGATTTTGTAATTCGCCGGTTGCTGCCACTACGAATTTTCGGTCAATATGCAGGGTGACATCGAAATCACCCCAGACGCCGTAAAATTCACGGGCGATATAAGGGTTGGCATGCCAGCCCTGGTAGTCGTACTCGCACATTTTTGGGTACCACTGCGCCATGGAATAGGCAATCCCTTCGCGGTTATTTCGGCCGGTACGCCGGATTTGTATGGGCACCTGTGCGCTGAAGTCCATGCTCAGGACTGTTTTTTGCCCAGGTAGGATAGGGGAGGGCAGCTCCACTTCCAGAATCGTTTCAACGGTTTCGAATTTGGTTTCGACACCGTCCTGGGTGAGTTTCCCTACTTTTATGTACCCTGTTTCCAAAGGCCCCAGTTTAGAAATCCTGTCCCGTACCCTGCGGTCCGGGTCGGGTAGGGTGCGGGAGCGCACGTCCATGGAACTACCTGGTTGAAATGCGTTCAGATAGAGGTGGTAAAATACGCGCGTTAAGGTATCGGGGGAGTTGTTGTAATACACCAGGTCCTGCTTTCCGGTATATTGATGGGTAGTGATATCGAAATCCACGTCCATTTTATACTCTGCCCGCTGCTGCCAGCGTCCGGGCTGGGCATAGGAATGCAGCATGGAGGTCAGAAAAAACAAAGTAGCGAATAATATACATCGGTGCGGCATCATATAGGTATTTTTTACAGTGTTTTTGAAAAAGTACACGTAGGCACTCTGGAAATACTCACGATGGGATGAACCCATAAGTGCCTTTGCAAAGATAAAAACCCTTACATACTTTGTAGCGTTTCTGGCAAATTTGAGCCTGTGGACAAGAGGTGTTTGCCTGCAGGGCAAATGTGTTGTATCTTTACAAAAAGTACAATAGATATGCCCCAAAAACTACCGCTCGGTTTACAAGACTTTCGCGGCATTATTGAGGATGGATACAAGTATGTGGATAAAACCCGCTATCTGCATACTTTGACCTCTTCGGGCAAGTATTTTTTACTCTCCCGCCCCCGCCGCTTCGGCAAATCCATTACCGTAGCTACCCTGCACGAGCTTTACAAGGGCAGCCGTGAGCTGTTCCAGGGGCTGTGGATAGCGGATAAATGGGATTGGACCAAAAAACATCCCGTGCTGCGCCTCTCCCTCACTTCCATCGGCTTCCAGGAGTTGGGCTTGCGGCGGGCCCTCTTACAGGAAATCGGCCTTATCGCAGAAGCACATGGAATTTCCCTCAAAACAGAGGGCCTGGCCTTTCGGTTCCGCGAACTCATCGGAGCCATGGCCGGAGGAGGAAACAAAACCGTGGTCCTGGTGGACGAATACGACGCCCCGATTATCAACTACCTGGGCACCAATCTCGAACAAGCTGTCGAGAACCGGGAAATCCTGCGCGAGTTCTATACTGTCCTCAAAGACTGCGACACCCAGCTCGAACTGGTCTTCCTTACCGGGGGTGGAAAAAATCCTTCCTACTTGAAATCAGAGGGGGACCGGCCAAACCTTTCCTTTATTATCCGGGCGAAATACTGAGTGGTTTTGAAGCCTACGGCATAACAAACTTCGGAAACCGTTGGGTAAACCTTGGCTTCGAGGAGTTGGCGTGCTTTATTAAGTCGGGCCTCGGTGATGTATTGGTTGGGTGTCAGGCCGGTGAAGGATTTAATTTTATAATGTATAGTGCGTTCGGAAGCGTTCATTTTGCTTGCAAGTTGGAGAATGGAAAAGTTGGGGTCTCCGAGGTGTTGGTTTACGACTTCTTCGAGTAGGAGCAGCCACTTTTGGTCATAGCTGGGGATTTCCGGCCCGCCCTCGGAGAGGTTATCTTTGTTTTCTGTCTCGAATTGTTGCTTGGCAGCAGATCTATCGAGAAGTTTGTTTATCCGGACAAGAAGTTCTTCCTGTACAAAGGGCTTGGTGAGGTAGTCATCTACGCCCAGACGCAGGGCATGGAGGCGGTCTTGGGTTTCCGTTAGGGCGGTGAGAAGGATAAAAGGTATGCCCGGCTTGCTGATTTTAACATTTTCCAAAAGCTGGAAGCCGTCCATTTCAGGCATCATGACATCGGACAGGATTAGGTGGACGGTGTGGTTGTCCAGGAGCTTTAGGGCGGAGAGGCCATTGTTTGAGGGTAGGACATGGAAATCATGTACCTCGAGAATGTCTTTTATAAAATTGGAGAGGTCGAAGTCATCCTCGACCAGTAGGATGGTGGAGGTATCGCGGCGGGCTTGTTCCGGCTGTTTGGAAGCCAGGACATCTGCGGCATTATCCGGAGCGGAGTATCCATACTTTTCCTGTGTAAAGCCTTGCTCCGTGTATTTGGGGGTAAAGGTAAGCGTAAATACGCTGCCTTTTCCCGGAGAGCTCTGGGCTTCGAGTTTGCCGTCAAATAGCCGGGTATATTCTCTGCAGATGGCCAGGCCTATACCAGCTCCACCCTGGATAGCCTTTTCGGGAGATTTGGACTGGAAATAGCGGTCGAAAATATGGGGTAAATCCTCCGGGGAGATGCCATTCCCGGTATCCGAAACGGTCAATTGGATTTTTGTCCCTTCGAAATAGACCCTTATCTCAATACTTCCCCCTTCCGGGGTAAATTTCACGGCGTTGGAGAGGAGGTTGTTGACGATTTTTTCCCATTTTTTAAGGTCTATCAAGATATTGAGGTCTTTGGGGCAGTCATAGCGAAAGGAGAGGGTCGCACCACGCCAGGCGGCATAGGAGGAAAAAGGCGCGATGATATCGGAAAGGAATGCATAAAAATTGATCGGGGATTCCTCCAATCTCAGGTTATCGCTTTCCATTTTGGATAAATCGAGCAATTCTTCCACGAGGTTGAGCAGCTTTCGGGCATTGTTTTTGATGGTATGCAGGAATTCCTGTTTTTTGGGTTCCTCTACTTCTTCATTTATAATCCGGTCGAGGGGACCGAGGATTAAGGTAAGTGGGGTGCGCAGCTCGTGGGTGACATTGGCGAAGAACCTGGATTTCATCTCATCCATCGCCCGCAAGGCCTGGGCTTGTTCGGTGATGGTTTGTTTGTCCGCTTCAATCTGCCGGGTCCTTTTGCGTACTTCCTGTTCGAGCTGAAGGTTGGCGGCTATAAGCTGGCGGTTTCGCCAGATGCCTATCCCCCAGGAGAGGGCCAGGATGGAAAAGATAAACGCGAGGACGAAAGGCCAGCGGAGGTAAAAAGGCGCAAGGACCTGAATCGGAACTTCCAATATTTTTTCCGACCATTCGGTGCCGCCAAAGCCATATTTGACTTGTAAGATGTTCTTTCCGTATGGTAGGTTCCCCAGGCGGATTACAGGCGACTTTTGCTTAATCCAGTTTTTCTGTAGCCCCTTAATTTTCCATGCATATTGTATCCGCTCGGCATCGCTGTAGGTCAGGGGCGACAAGCGGATATCCAGGTAGGCATTAGTAGGATTAAGAGACAATGCGCTTATTTTTCTACCGTACCTTGCCTGATCCTCATACACCCCTTTGCGCAGGTTGAACGCTTTGGCATCCATGATCCGGAGCGCTTGTTTGTTGTATTCCGGGGTGGGGATTTGTGCAGGATCAAAGCAGGTAATACCATTGATTCCGCCGAAAAAAAGCCTTCCTTTCCTGTCCTGGTAGTGAGCCATGGAATTAAACTCATTATCTGCAATGCCGTCACTTTTGAAAAAAGTTTGTATGCTGCCAGTGGAAGCATCCATGCGCATAAGTCCGAAGTCGCTGGGGATCCAGAGATACCCCTTTTTATCAGCATATACGGCGTGGATATTGTTGTTGGAAAGGCCGGAGGCTAGATTCAGGATTTTGGATTTTTTCTGGCCTGGATTCCAATAAATCAATCCAGCGCCCTTGGTAGCGATCCATAAGGCCCCTTCGGAGTCTTCATAAATATGCTGAAGGCGTTCGTATCCCAGCTTGGGGGAGGGTGGAAAATATTTTTCCTTCACCTGGCCATCGGGACCAAGGAGGAAAAGCCCCTGGTTGGTAGCCACCCAGAGCCCTTTGGCGTTTTCGTGAAAGGCAACGGCTTCCTTTCCTGTTAAGGCAAAAGTCCGGGTTTCTTTTTTAACCGGGTCAATGCGGACCACTCCATTTTCTGTACCAGCAAGTAGGCCAAAACGGCGACTTTTGAAAAAGGCAAAGACATCGGAGAAGGCTTTTCCGGAAAGGATAAAACTTTGCCCCTCGCTTTTTGACACGTACTGAATAGGCTTGAAGTGGGCACCGATCCAGAAGCCATTTCCATCCTGCAGCATGGCAAGTCCTATGTTGTTATAGGGGAATGGAAACGCACGCGTGCTGCCATTGGACAGCGATATGGATTTTGCACCGGAATAAGCATTGGCATAGAGGGTTTCATCTACCACGGCCATGCCCCGGATGGAATGTGTGGGTATATCTGAGGAGAGAAAAGACCGGAATGGCAATGGTTGTTTGAACTCCAGCTTGTAGAGGCCATTGGGGGTGCTGCACCAGATCGCATAGGACCGGTCTATATAAAAGATGTTGACGGTATTGATATCCGGGAATTGGTCACTGAGGTTATACGTTTGCTGGTTTTTTAGATTTTTTAACCACAAGTCATTTTGTTCTTTCCAAAACTGCCATCCATAGCGCAGGGATTTCTGGATTTCGTTCATCGGAATGAGATCACTATTCCAAAAGGCCTTCTTCTCAAAGCCTGTTGGCAGCACCTGGATTTTTCCGGATCGGTTACTTAACTGGACTGCGGCAATTTGTTCCGGGTTATTTTTCTTTTCGGAAAAGACAGTTAAGGAAAAATTATGATCTGGTGCGGAAACCAGCAGTTCCTCGTCGCGTAAGACAAAGCTATCCCTGACAACACTGTTTTCGTCGAGCAGCAGTATAGTATTGCGCGATCGAATGACCCAGAAACCGTTTCTTGCAGGTGACCAGTTTAAATTACCCGAAAGTTGTGGGTTTTGCTGAAAAGCTTTTCTCCATTTTCCGTCATAGCGATAGCCTTCCTTGTTATTCCCAATCCAGATACTTTCTTCGAGGGTACTGAAAAAGAGGCTTCCGGAATTCAAAGGGATATTAATCGGCTTTTTTTCTCCAACATACTCATGTAAGGGCACGGTATTACCGGTAAGGGGTTGGAAAACTTCTACATATACCAGGTTGCTCTGGACTTTGACCATCCAGATATTGCCGTGTACATCCTCGGCCAGCCGGACAATCCTACTGCTATTCGGCAGCCGGTTGGCACTGGCTACCAAACGAAAGGTATGGCCGTCAAAGGTAAAGAGCCCGGCATTGGAGGCCATCCACATCAGGCCTTTTTTGTCCTGGAGGTAGGCATTGATGTTCCAGTCGGGAAGTCCGTCTTTCTTGTTCCAGTAGTAGCGGGTTGGTGCAAGGGGCGCCTGTGCGCAAAGCGTTTGCAGGAAAAACCATGGGCCGGTGATGCCGATGCAAAGGGCGAGGAGCAGGGGGATTTTGCGCATTGATCGAATTGGAAAAAGAATTTGGTTTATCCGACGAATTTAGGAATTATATGAAAAGGCACTCTTTGAAAATGGCCTTTTTTGTCTGATTGCAGATTTGTGATGTACTATTTGCAGGGTTGTTATGGGTGTTGCCGGGGAGGGCAGTGTGCTCGAATTGAGCAGTTTGGGCGCCTTATACATTTTGCAGTTTAAGACCCATTTATTGCAGAGTTATTTTCCGTGTGTGCATCACATTTGCAAAAACAAAAGTGATATGCGGTTTATACTTTTATCCTTGGCTTTTAACATGCTCACTGTGGCCTATTGCATGGCACAGTCCAAACCTCCTTTGAGTGTTCAGGGGACACTTAAAAACAGCGATGGCACTTCCGTGGCCGACGGTAGGTTCAATATGACTTTCCGACTGTACACTGCTTCCAGCGGTGGCACGGCTATCTGGACTGAGAGCCAAGCCAACGTGCCGGTGCGGGCGGGCGTCTATAGCGTTCAACTTGGTATGATAACGCCGATTGATATTACGTTTACCGAGAACCTCTTCCTTGGTACTACGGTGGGCAATGGGGCGGAAATTGTGCCCCGCACCCGGCTTACTTCTTCACCGTATGCCCTGTTTGCTTTTCAACTTGGCAACGATTTGCCAGCGGGCTTTGTGATGCCCTGGGCATCCGGAAGCAGCACTGTACCAGCTGGGTGGTTGCTCTGCGACGGAAGGGCGCTTAAAAGCGCAGAATATCCAGTGCTGTTCGAAGCAATCGGAACCTTATGGGGTAATGGAAGCAAAGGTATAGGGGCGGGTAGCGGTACTGACTTCAACCTGCCCGACCTACGAGGGGAATTTATCCGAGGGGCAGCGGCAGGGGCTAATGCAGGAGCGCAGCAGGGGTTTACAACGGCACCCCCCGTTAACCCATTCGTGCCTTCCGTTAGCTCTTCTGGCGCGCACGCTCACAGTATTTTTGGAGGACTCCCTGTTGCAACGAATGGTTCAAGTTATAGCCTCTTGCAGCTTCCATATGGAGCTGGAGGATCTCCAGTTTTGGCCTCTCGCTACACTTATACCTTTCCATCCGGCGGCTCGCATACGCATACTGTTCCTCCTTTTACGGGTGGAGATACGGAAACGCGGCCCCGGAATGTTGCGATGCCTTATTACATTAAAATCCGAAATTAGAACAGATAATACCCGAGAATTATGAAAAAAGTAATCCTGTACATACTATTGTTGAGCAATCTTCCACTTTTTGCTCAGGAACTCCCCCTTGTTGTTCAAGGGGTGTTAAAGAGTAGCGAGGGGACAGCCCTGCCAGAAGGCAAATATACGCTTACCTTTCGGCTGTATCTTTCAAATGAAGCGGATGCCCAGGCGATATGGGCGGAAACGCAACCCGATGTTATTTTAAAGGATGGAGTGTACAGCGTGCCGCTGGGTATGGTTAATCCCCTCCGCCTACCTTTCGACCGTCCCTATTTTCTAGGGGTTTCCTTAGGCGATGGACAGGAATTTCTCCCACGTTCAGAGCTAACCGCAGCACCTGCTGCGTTATTTGCCAGCAGGGGCGGTGGTGGGGTTGAACCTGGTATGATTGTTCCTTTTGCAGGCTACCTCGGCAAAATTCCCTTCGGATGGTTCCCTTGCGATGGCCGTGCGCTCAAAAGCGCCGATTATCCAGCCCTGTTTGCAATTATTGGTACTGTTTATGGCAACGGTAGTACTGGTCCAGGATCTGGTATGGGTACAGATTTTAATCTTCCAAATCTCACTAATCAGTTTTTGAGAGGGATCAACGAGGGGAGAATTGCTGGAGTTAATCGAACGCTTGGCTCTAAAGAGGGTTTTGCGACTAGTCGCCCCAAAACAGCCTTCAATGTTACGACTAGTTCTAGTGGGGCACATAACCATAGTTTTTCGTTTCATGCCTGGCCATATAATCATATAAGCAAGACTACCCCCAATAGGCCAGTTTCTGCTCAACAGTTTTCAGTTACAAGTGAAACTTCAAATGCGGGGAACCATTCGCATAACGTTACTTCTTTTACGGGCGGAGATAGCGAAACACGACCCCGTAACCGTGCCATGATTTATTGTATAAAGTTTTGATTGGACATGGATTATGCATACAAATGGGGTAATCGGTTTACTATCTCAACTTTAGTTATTAACATTGAAAATATTATGAAAAGATTTTTTTATAAGTTCATATTCGTCTGCATTTTCGCCAATCAAGCAGCGCTATCGTTACGCGCTCAGGAAATACCCATTAGCGTACAAGGGGTAGTTCGAAATGCTGATGGCTCGGTTTTCCCGACAGGCAATTACAGCATGAAATTTCGAATCTACACTTTGGCCAGTGGAGGTACTGCTATTTGGACGGAAGAACAGACTGGTATCCGTATTGATGGCGGTGTTTACAGCGTGCTTTTGGGTAAAATCAATTCCTTGGGGAATATTGCTTTTAATCAAACACTCTACCTTGGCGTATCGGTGGACGGGGGCACGGAACTTTCGCCCCGCGCGTTGTTCACGGCAGCACCCGCAGCCCGCTATGCTTTGCGATCCCCTGGGAGCATACCCAGCGGTATGGTGGTATCCTTTTCAGGACCCCTGGCTAAAGTCCCGGATGGATGGCTGCCCTGTGATGGCCGTGCATTAAAAAGTTCCGACTTTCCAACCTTATTTGATAGAATTGGAACAACCTATGGCAACGGAAGTACAGGAATGGGCGCAGGTAGCGGTACTAACTTTAATGTGCCGGATCTCCGATCAGAATTCATCCGTGGCCTTGACTCCGGCCGCGGGGTAGATGTAAATCGAACGGTGGGCAGTTCTCAGGATTGGGCAACAAGTCTCCCTGTCAATCCATTTTCGCTGCAGCTTTCCGCTGGGGGCTCTCATTCCCATAGTGCTGACTTACTAAATAGAAATGGTATTGGTTCTGTTTATATGGGAGGTGCTAGTGCTACGGTTCGGGATAATGGCATCGGTTTCAGTCTAAATGCAGGAAGTTATTCCGGATCAACTAAAACGGCTGGTGCCCATACCCACTCGATTACATTCACCGGTGGCGATACTGAAACCCGACCTGCCAACACTGCGGTTTATTTTTTCATCAAATATTGATGGGGCTGTTTTTTCCATTTCATTTAAGTGTATTTATTATGAAAAAATATATATTCATTTGCCTGTTTTTGGGATGCCTGTTCGGCACCTTAAGTACGCTGCGGGCTCAAAACGTGCGCTATATCCGCTTGGCACAAAACAGCTCCGGTGCCAGTGACTTTTTGCACCTGGCGGAAATCCGCGCCATTCAAAGCGGTACAAGTACAAACGTAGCCCGGAGCAAGGCCGTGACTACGGACTCCGAGGGGGCCTCTTTGGCGAAAGCCAACTATGTGGATGGTAGCACGACTACAGCCGGCGGAAGTGCCGTAGCCGGCAAAGCAGGCTTTGTCGAAATTGACCTCGGCGCCGAATTTGACCTGTCCCGCGTCGAAATCGTCAACCGCTTTTCTGAATCGGAAAATGTGGCTATACGGGCGCGGAACCTCCAGCTTACTCTTATGGATGCGGATAGGGAAGTCGTCTGGTCCAATGCAATTGATGCCTATCAGGGGCAAAATGCGGCCCTGACGACTTACTGGCGGCAGTTTGAGCGTTCGCTGGCGCAGAATATCGAACAAGGTTGTGCGACGACGTCGGGTGCACGTCTGTCCTATCGCAACAATACTGCCGGCAGTGCCCTGAGCTTAACAGGGGTGACTGGCCAGTCGGTGTCGGTACCCTCTACCTTGCCAATTGGCAGCCAAAGCTTTACCGTGGAAATGTGGGTGAAGGTACCCGTCGTCGGGGATGGCGGCCTGACCGCTTCCGAGGAAGTTGGCCGCCTGATGTCCACCGGCACCAACGGGGCGAACGTCAACTGGGCCATCAACGCCAACGGAAAGTTGAGTATGGAGTGGGGGGGCGTACTCAGTACCGGTACCATTGACCTGCGCGACGGGAAATGGCATCACGTCCTCTTTTCCCGGGATAAAACAGCGGATACCTACCAGGGCTTCTTGGACGGTACCCTGGAGCTTAGTGCGGCATCCGCAGGCAGTGATGTGACCTTTGATAACAATAGCCTGCGCATCGGCTCAGGACAAACAAGTAATATTTTTCACGGTCTGATAGACGAACTGCGGGTGTGGAACGTCCGCAAGGAAGATATTCCCAACCACAACCCCAACCGGGAAGCCACTCCTGGCACTGCCCTGGAGCTGTACTACCGCTTCAATGAAGTGCTCACGGATTCCATTGTGTACGACTACTCCCTGAACGGCCGCCACGGGACTTTATCGGAGATACTCGCGGCTGATGGGGCCCGCGTATCAGATTTTCCGGCCCCTATTGCCTTTGCCGAAATTCTGTGGTCCACAGGTAGTGGGGATACAAGTATTACAGCAGGCTCATCGGGCGAGTATTGGGTCCTTGCCCGCAGCAGTTCCGGGCTGATTGCCGTGGATACGTTCGGGCTCCAACTACCCGCCATAAAACAGGAGGTAGCCGGGTGTGGTACTGTTATCCTGACTGCCGTTGGCGGGGATACGTACGCCTGGGCCGGAGGACGGACTGAATCGGATACCACCGTTACGGCCAATGGTACTTATACCGTGACGATCACTTCGGAGGGTTGCAGCCCCATAACGGTATCGGCGCAGGTCACGATCCCCAATACGACCCGATATTTCGCTGATTCTGACGGGGATGGCTACGGCAATGTGGCTATCTTTCAGGTGGCTTGTATCGCGCCGACAGGTTTTGTTACAGATTCAACCGATTGTAATGATGCAAGTGCGGCTGTCCGCCCAGGGGCAAGTGAAATCTGTGACGGATTGGATAACGACTGCGATGGAACTATAGACGATGGTATAAACGTGCCTACCTTCTTTCGCGACTCGGACGGCGATGGGTTTGGTGATCCGGCCTTTCAGATAAAGGCCTGTACCAGCCCCTCGGGCTATGTGACGAATGCCTCGGATTGCGACGATAAAAATGCCAGTATAGGTATCGGTTCCAACCTGAGTACCTACTATCTCGACAATGACGGCGATGGGTATGGAAATACAGGTGAAAGTGTCCAGAGCTGTGCACAGCCCACGGGCTATGTGACGGCAATCGGCGACTGTGATGATACCAACCCAAGAGTCCATCCCGGGGCCCCCGAAATCTGCGATAATATTGACGATAACTGCAACGGTATCCTTACAGAGGGCAACTGCCCGGGCCTTACGACGGATGTTTCGGGAAACTGTACAACAGTAAGCTCCGCGAATGTGCTTCAAGGAGAGTCATTTTTCAACTACGGCAGTGCAAGTAACGCACTCAATACGGCAGTACGCGGCAACTTCACCATCGGACAGCCGGTGGTAGGTGCTTATGTGGGGGAATCTGCCACGGGTGCCTTCGGCTTCTGGGGACGGTTCCTGTTGGCACCCTCAGCGCCAGCAATCAAAGCGACGGAAGGGGAGCTTCCCGACCGCATCCAGGTAAACTGGAAGCCGGACCCCCTCAGCCCGGTGGCGACCGGGTTTAAGCTCTATCGCAACGGGGCCTTACTGGCATCTGTGGATGGGGAATCAAGGTCTTTTATTGACTTCAACGTTATCGCCGGACAGTTCTATACCTACGAGGTGGCAGGGATTAACAGCTTTGGGGAAGGCTACAAAGGTAAAACCCTGGGCTTCCTCAATCCCAATGGGGTCGTTACGGGCCGGATCACGACGTTCAGCGGAAACCCGGTACCTGGTACGATCGTAACGCTGTCCCCGACCATAGGCAAATCTATACAGTTTAACCAATTGGCCTCCACTTTTGTGGAATATTCTCCAAAATTCCCGCGTACGAACTTTACGGTCTCCTGCTGGGTAAAGATCGGCGACAACAACGATAAATCTGCGATTTTTGACCTGGGGAGCCACCTGGGCAAAAACTGGTGGCTGCATACTCAGCCTCAGGGTGCAGAAAAAGGGGTAGTCTTTGGCGTGGGCCGGGCACAAGGGGATGTCACGGAGCTTTCCTATACCTTTCCCGCCGACCAGGCCAATGGATGGCATTACGTTGCTGCAACTTACAACGGGTCCTCTTTATTGCTGTATGTGGACGGAGAGCTGGCAGGGACCATTGCCACGACCCTTCAGTCGGCGGAATCGGTGCTTTTCATGGGTCAAAAACCCACAGGGGGGGGCAACTTCAACGGTAAGCTGGACGAGCTGCGCTTTTTTGAGCGGCAATTGGCACAGACGGAGATCCAGATGTACATGAACCAGAGCATCAGCTCGGTTACGCCGGGTTTGGTCGCGTACTGGAAGTTTGACGAGGGGGTCGGCAGCAAAGCGTTTGACCTTACGGCAAATAAATTCCCGGCCTACCACTGCGGTACCCAATGGGACAACGATAAACCCAATGTGGTCAATGCTGCCATCTCGGATGTGGACGGCAGCTATAAAATCGAAGGGGTGAATTATGGCGCAGGCACAACGTTTACTGCGACGCCGAGTAAATTTTTCCATTACAACCAGTCGCTGGAATTCAACGCGGTAAACAGCCAATATGCAGACCTGACCAGCTTTGGTCTTACCGACAGTGCATCCGTGACCATCACGGTGAAGGCGTTCGACTTCAGTGGTACGCAGGCGCTGCTGAGCAAAGCCGATGCGTCTGGGGCCAACCAGTTCCTGCTTGCCCTGAACTCCGGCAACCTGGAACTGACTATTGGTACGGAGAAAAAATCGTTCGGAACCTTGGGTATGGGCTTCTTCCACCTTGCGTTTATTATGCGCAAAAACGGGAGCTCCCTGGAGGTCACACTTTATAAAAATGGTGCCCAGACGGCTACCCAACAGTACGGTGCATTAAGTGCCTGGACGGGTAAACCCTGGAAACTGGGCGCACGGGCCAACGGTCCTTCTGGTCATACCAACTACTTTACTGGTCTGATTGACGAAGTGGCATTTTTCAACGAATTGCTGCCGGTACATAAGCTGCAGGAATACGCCAATATCGGTACGAACGTGACGGATAAGATGCTTTCATCCTACTTTAACCTGAACGAGGGTACGGATACCACGCTGCTGGACCTGGGCACAGCGCTCACGGGTAAAGGGCTACTCAAAGGGGCACAGTGGAGTACGGTGGCGGCGATAACCCGGACGGAGCCGCACAGGTTCACCCCTTCGAGCCGCCTGGTGACCCTTAACCCGAGCAACACAAGTGTGGACCAGATAGATTTTACGGATCAGAGCACGATCCCCATCAGCGGCTATGTGCGCTATGAGGGCACAGATTGCTTTGTGGCAGGAGCGGAGATTCTGGTGAACGGGCAGCGAAATGTGCCGCCAGTCTTTACTAATGAAGACGGCTATTTTTCGCTGGAGATGGCCCCTGGGGCATCGGCACGCCTGACGCCGGTCTATAATGGGCATACGTTTTATCCAGGTTTTTGGGAAATTTTCAAGGCTTCGACTCCAGTGGCGGGCATCCTTTTCCGCGATCAAATCAAGCGGGAAGTGAGTGGTCAAATGGCGGGCAACGAAATCTGCCGCAAGAGCGTCATCCCGGATGGAGCTATCGTAAAAGTAAAGGTGGAATCCCTGGACGGTTGTTTTTACCAGGAACAGCGCCTGACCAACCCGAATGGGAAGTACATCTTTAAAAATCTGCCGCCGATCCCGATGACGGTGGCAGTGACGGAACACTCCAATAACGTAGTGTACAACTTTTTTCAACTTCAGGGCGGGTCTACGGTAGATCTAACCAACAAAAACGATACGGTTGACTTTATCTACTACTCCCAACCGGAGATTGAGCTTTCGAAGCTGGATACGAATACGTGCGGTGACCAGATGCTGATTCAGGGAACCAGCTATACCACGGAGATCAAGGTATATCAACCATACGACGGCGGCCGTTGCTACCTGGATACGGCGGAGCTGACGATAGACAACGGGATTGCCGATTTATCTACCTTTGATACCCTGATGACAGAGGGCAGCCTGAAGCACCGCTTCAAGGCAAATATGCCGAATGTGGCTTCCCCTTATACAAAGAACCTGACGGTAAAAGCGACGGCGGACAACAAGAGCAATACAGTGAGCACGAACGTAGTGGTACTGGGCAAACGGCCCCGGAACGTCAACTTTGCCTCCACATCTCCGGCAATACCACTCATGATCCTGCGCGACCCACCGGGCGATGGTTCGAATGCGACTATTGAAAAAGGACGGGAAATCTGTAACGGATGGTCAATCGGTACCTCGGCGGAGATGAAGGCTTCGACTGGTCTGGAACTGGACCTGGGAACCGAGACGGTGGTCTCGGCAGGTATCGGTGCCGAGGTGGAGACGAAGACAGAGTTGAAAAACTCACTGGACATGAAGATGAGCATCACGACCAAAGGGAACTTCAACAAGTCGGCGGAGGTATGCCTTACGGCCACCGAAACGATATCCACTTCCGGAGATGGAGTCTTGCAGGGCGAAGATGCGGATGTATTTGTGGGGGGCACGTTCAACCTGCTGTTTGGCCTCACCGATAAACTGCTCTTCGACACCCTGAACTGCGAATATGTGCTGGACAAAGACCTGGTGGTCTTCCCGGACCGCTTCGCTTCGACCTTCCTTTATTCGGGCTATCAGATCAAAAAAGTGGTCATCCCCAACCTGGAATCGATTGGCGATATGGCTTCGGCGAGACAATGGCGTGCGATCCTAAAGCGCAACGAAGACTTGAAGAAGGCGGCAGTATTTCAACGGAACATCACCTTCGATGCCGGGGTGACGTATGAAAATTCCACGGCGATCCAAAATACCAATGAAACTAAATACGGTTTTGGGATAGATGTTTCAGCGGCAATTAATGCCAAGTTGGGCTTTGCATTCAACGGGACCGGAAGCGCATTTACCCTGGGTATGGAGATCACCATGGGGGTAAATACGGAATTTACGAAGAAAGAGACAAACACCCAGACAGTGAAGTTCAACCTTGCCGACGATGATCTCAAAGATGCTTTCACGGTGGATGTGCTGGAAGACCGTGTTTATGGTACACCGGTATTCAAGACGATATCCGGGAATTCTTCTTGTCCGTATGAGCCTAATACGGTGCCGCGCGACGGGCTTACGCTGACAGTGGACCGTACAATCGCGACCAACGTCCTGGCAAACGAACCAGCAGTGTTCAAATTCAACCTGGGCAATGTCAGCCAGACAGACGAGCCCCGGGCCTATACGTTGGCATTGTACAACGGCTCCAACACGAATGCTGCAAGAGTAAAAGTACAGGGGGAAGACAAATCGTCCGGTAATTTCCTGATTTCGGCAGGTCAATCCCAGGAAGTGATCGTTACGGTGGAGCGCGGGCCAACTGCGTATGCGTACGAGAATCTGAGTATATACGCAATCTCGGACTGTGAAGGGGCGCGTTACGATGCTTTAGGTTTCGGCGACTGGCCGCCACCGCCGTTTTTCAAGGAAATCCTGCTGGATGTCTATTTCCTGGAGCCCTGTAGCCCGATAGACATCGGTTTCCCACTTCAAAACTGGGTAATGACCCCAAGTTCCGGGGATACGATGTTCATCACGCTGAACAAGTACAACCGCTCTGATACGGACCTGGAGCTGATCCGGGTACAATACCGGCGAAAGCAGGGAGATGGGGCGTGGATTAATATTGTGGAGGTTCCGAAAGCAGAACTGGACAACGATGTGTTCAAAATCGTCCAGTGGATTACAACTGGCCTCAAAGACGGGGAGTATGAACTTCGTGCCGTGACCCAATGTACGGGCGGGCAGAATGCGGGCATCTCCACGGTGATATCCGGGCGTTTCGAACGGGAAGCACCGGAAATACTGGGCGTGCCGGAGCCTGCCGACGGGGTGCTGTCTATTGGCGATGAGATCAGCATCACCTTTACCGAGCCGATCAAGTGCGATGCATTGATCCAGGCAGACTTTTTCAACAATAACAACATCGGCCTCTACAATACCCAAACCGGTAAATTAGTGGACGCCGTCATCACCTGCAACCGGGATAAGATTGTGGTTGTGCCTAACGTGCCAAACCGCTTTATCGAAAATACGGTCCTGCGGGTACAGGTCAACAATATTAAGGACCTTGTGGGGAACAATTTTTTGGAGAAGAAATGGGAGTTTTTCGTTGACCGCAACCCGGTGCGCTGGGTGGAAGACCAGATCGCGGTGGTGAAGCAGGAAGAGGAGATCGTAACGGTAACGCGCAAGCTGGAAAATATCGGCGGCCAGGCACTGGTGTATGACCTGCAGGGGGCACCAAATTGGGTGAAAGTATTTCCTATGGGCGGTACGCTGGCACCGGGGGCTTCGCAGAATGTGGTGTTCACGTTCGATAACGCTACAGCGCTGGGGAGTTACACGGATACGATCTATGCTGATGGCCCACTGGGTGCGGAGCCAATATACCTGGACCTTCGGGTGGCCTGCCCATCGCCATCCTGGGCGCTGAACCGCGCAGGGTATAGCTTCTCGATGAATATGACCCTGGAGCTGAACATCGAGGGGACGGTATCGGGCGATGGAATGGATATCGTGGCGGCCTTTGTGGGCCGTGAGCTCCGCGGTTTGGGTAAGGTCCAGTACAGCCCCGAGCTGAAGAAGCACCTGGTGTTCCTGACGGTTTACAGCAACCAGGCGGTAGGGGAGACGGTTACCTTCCAGGTGTGGGACGCCTCGGCGTGTAAGCTTTATGGCTCGACGATAGAGACCTTTGCCTTTCAGGCGGATGGGTTGGTAGGCTCTCCGCTGGTGCCACAGGTATTGCGCACGAACAATCTGCTGCTGGCAAAAGTG
>JBEIGB010000026.1:0-38746 GCA_040382095.1 Lewinellaceae bacterium | reverse complement strand
GGCCGTCCGCCGACGGCCTCTCGCCGTCCGCCGTCTGCCGACTGTCGTCCACCGTCCACCGTCCCCCGTCCACCGTCCACCGTCCTAATGCGTAGCCTTCCCTGCCCCCCTCGGGATACGGATATCCTCGATCAGGCTTTGGATACTGGCTGGGGGTGGTGGCGTCAGGCGGGAAACCACAAGGGTTACGGCGACATTCACCAGCATACCGACCATGCCGATACCTTCCGGGGAGATATTCAGCAGATAGCGTGTTTCCGGCCATCCCAGGAATTTAAATCCGATAATATAGGCGGAGGTAAAGAGGAGGCCGGTGATCATACCGGCGACGGCCCCTTCTTTATTAGTGCGTTTATCAAAAATACCCAGGACGATTGCGGGGAAGAAAGAAGAAGCGGCAAGGCCGAAGGCAAAGGCCACGATAGCTGCCACGAAATCCGGTGGGTGGATGCCGATAATCCCGGAAAAGATGACGGCAGCCGCCGCAGCGATACGTGCGGCGCGCAGTTCCCCCTTTTCGGAAATATTGGGCCGGAAAGCCTTCTTGAGCAGATCGTGCGAAATAGCGGAAGAAATGACCAGTAGAAGTCCGGCAGCGGTGGACAACGCAGCGGCCAGGCCTCCTGCGGCAACAAGGGCGATGACCCAGGCAGGCAAGCCGGCGATCTCGGGGTTGGCCAGCACCATGATATCTTTATCAATCGTCAGCTCGTTCCCCTTCCAGCCTTTTTGCTTCGCTTCGCTCAGAAAGGCGGGATCCCGGTTCAGGTCGTTGTAGTACTGGATTTTTCCATCGCCATTTTTATCCCTGAATATAATCAGGTTGGCCGATTCCCATTTAGTCAGCCACCTGGGGGCTTCCCGGTAGGGCCTTTCGGAGATTTTCTCGATCAGGTTGGTCCTTACAAAAACACCGATTGCGGGAGCGGTAGTGTAGAGGATAGCGATAAATATGAGTGCCCAGCCGGCAGAAATGCGTGCGTCCCGCACTTTCGGCACGGTAAAAAAGCGTACGATGACATGTGGCAGCCCGGCGGTGCCCAGCATGAGCGCCGCAGTGATGCAGAATATATCAATCATCGGCTTGGCTCCGGAGGTATATTCGGCAAAGCCCAGCTCCTGGCTCAGGCCGTCCAGCTTGTCGAGCATATCTCCAAAGGCAAGCTGGGGCACCGGGTTGCCGGTCATTTGGAAGGAGATGAAAATGGCGGGTACCATATACGCGAAAATAAGGACGCAATACTGCGCTACCTGGGTGTAGGTAATACCTTTCATCCCCCCGAGCACGGAATAAAAAAATACGATGGCCATACCGATAATAACCCCGGTATTGATAGGTACTTCGAGGAACCTGGAAAACACAATGCCTACACCCCGCATCTGCCCGGAGACGTATGTGAAAGATACGAATAAAGCACAAACGACTGCTACGATACGGGCCGTCTGGGAATAATACCGATCGCCTATAAAATCCGGTACGGTGAATTTTCCGAACTTGCGCAGGTAAGGTGCGAGCAGGAGCGCCAGAAGGACATATCCCCCCGTCCAGCCCATCAGATAGACCGAACCGTCATATCCGGCGAAGGAAATAATCCCTGCCATAGAGATAAACGAGGCGGCCGACATCCAGTCGGCCGCTGTGGCCATTCCGTTGACGAGGGGGGATACACCGCCCCCGGCAACATAAAATTCCTTTGTGGTAGAAGCCCGTGACCAGATTGCGATGCCAATATATAAGGCAAAAGAAAGGCCGACGATGAGAAATGTCCAGGTTTGAATATCCATAGCTCAGCTGTTGAGGGTGGTGTAATGCGAAGGAGCAGCCATTTCGGCCATGCGAAACCGAATCTGTTCCGCTCGTTAAAAAAGGGATTTACCGCTTCAGGAGTCTGCCCGAGAAAGCCCCGGCGGGTTTCCCGCCCGAATATACGACTTTTCCATTGACCCAAACCATTTCGATACCGGTGGAAAGGGCTTTGTTATTGCCGATAGCGGCATTGTCCTTTACCGTTTCGGGATCGAACAAGGTGAGGTCGGCAAAGAAGCCGGGAGCGATGATACCCCGGTTTTGGATGCCGGTATGTTCCGCGCTTAGACCGGTCATTTTGTGGATAGCCGTCTCAAGGCTGAAGAGTCGCTTTTCGCGGACATAACGTCCAAGGACCCGGGTAAAGGCGCCATAGCCACGGGGATGGCCTTCTGTGGACCCATCGGAGCAGATGTTGGTGTGGGGCCAGGCGAGGAAGTTCATCACATCCTCTTCGCTCATCGCTTTTCCCATCACGCCTTCTACACTGGCTTCCGGATGGGCTTCTTCGTACGCTGCCGCCTCGGCGAGCAACCACAGAAGGGTAGTGGCAGGGGATTCCTGTCGCGATGCCGCGATAGCCGTCAACGACTGGCCTGCATACTCGGGTTTGGGGGCAAAGCGTACGAGATAGGTACCGGCGGGGTCCACCAGGCTGGTAACTGCATACTCAGCGCTTGCGGGGTTGGCATAGTCTCGTTTGGGAAATAATACCTTAAGCGTGGATTGCCAGAAATCGTATGGGTAGCAATCTGCAGTGATATTGATGCCTTCTGCCCGGGCTTTTTGTAATTCCTGAATCACCCATCGCGAATATCCCCATTTGCTCTTGATAGAGACTTTGATATGGGCGATTTGGACGGGGATTTTTGCTTCCCTTCCGATTTGTATGATTTCGTCAAGTGCATCTTCGAGTTCGGTATCCTCGCTGCGGATATGGCTGATGTAGCGCCCCCCATGCTGTGCGGTTACTTTGGCAAGTTCCAGCACTTCGTCGCGGCTGGAGTAGAAAGCACTTTCGTATTCCAGGCCCGTTCCCAGCCCGAGGGACCCTTTTTTGAGTTCTTCTGCGAGCAGTACCTTCATTTTTTCCACTTCTGCCGGGGTTGCCTGCCGGAACAAGCCCCCGAGGCCGCCCATGGCGATGCGGCGCAGGGTGGTGTGCCCGGTATAGGTTGCAACGTTGACGGCTACAGGCTGCCGCCGGAGGCTGGCATCCAGGCTGTCCATTATACTTCCACCGCCGTCCTGCCCGACTACGATGGTCGTAATCCCCTGGCTAAGTGCAGCGATCGCCTCCGGCTGGTCATCCAGCGACCAGTCGTGATGGCTGTGGGAATCAATAAAACCAGGCGCAAGGACGAGGCCGCGCCCTTCTGTGACTTGTTCCCCATTATTTGGTTTGAGCTCGCCAATTTCGAGGATGCGGTCGTTGATTAACCTGACGGAAGCTGTGCGGGCGGGCATACCAGTGCCATCAATCAGCAGTACATCCCGGATGAGATGGGTGACCGGGAGCTGTAACGGACGGCCATAAAACCATTCCCGGCCAATGGTCAGGTGCAGGGCGTTGGCATCGCTGCCCAGCAGAATCAGTGTCTTTGAGTTGTCTGCCGTACGGATGATAAGGTTGCGGAAGCCTGCCCATCCACCGGTATGCGAAAAAGTGGTGCCGCCTTCGCCGATGGCCCAACCGAACCCATAAGGATAAGTGCTGCCATCGTTGAGCCGTACGGGGGTCAGGGCTTCCTGCATAGTAGCCCTTTTGACAAGTTTTTCCCCGTGTAACGCCTGGTCCCACCTGAGCAGGTCTTCGACAGACGAATAGACGTTGCCATCGCCGTCCGTCCCATCAAAGCGCCCCAGGTCATCGGCAATGGGGTTTCCTTCAAACCTGCGGAAACCGTAAACGCGGTCGGCTGGTTGGCCGCCGAGCTTGAGGTGATATACCTGGGTGTTTTTCAGTCCCAGAGGAACAGCGATGCGCTGCTGAAAAAATACTTCGAAGGGTTGCCCGGAAGCTTTTTCGACGATGAGGGGCAGTAGGATATAGCCGGTGTTGGAATACTTCCAGCGTTCACCGGGCGAAAAATCCAGATCGGGCTTGTACCGTACCAGAAGTTCCAGGATATCCTCATTACCGAGGGTGTCGAGCGTACCGGTATGCCGGGTAGCCAGATCAAAATATTCCGGCAGCCCGGAGGTATGGGTAAGTAAATGGCGGATGGTAGGCTCCGCGTAAGGAAATTCCGGCAGGTATTTGCGCACAGGATCGTCGTACCGGATTTTACCTTGTTCCTGCAGAATCATTGTGGTCATTGCAACAAACTGCTTGGCAACAGAGGCCAGGTTAAAGGCAGACTGGGTTTTGAGCAATTCCCCGGTTGCGGCATTGGACACGCCCAAGGCTTTTTTATACACGATTTTTCCCCGTTCTGCATACAGCGCCGTACCGTTAAAGAGCTGCCGCTCATACAGAGTGGTCAGTGCAGAATCAAGGAGGCGCACTGTCTGCGCCTTGACACCGGCCATTCCGAAAAGAATAAAGGCCAGGAAAAGGAAGGTGTGTATTCTTTTCATCGCAAATTCTTTAAGTAATTATTTTCCCGAAGGGGCTGTCCGAAAAGTATTCTGCCGCCTTCGGCAGCGAAAGAAAGTTTAAAATATTATTTGGCGGCATCAGCCGCCAAATGACCGTTGCCAGACTTTTCAGACAGGCTCATTCAAAATTCTTTGTACACAACCCCAGAAAATTTTGAATGGACGCGGTTATCAAATGAATTTGGGACAACCCCTGTTTTTAAAGGGCCATCAACACATACGTCGCAGTAAAAGGCAAATGGAAGATAAACCCATCGAACCGGTCCAGGAGGCCACCATGGCCGGGCAGCAGCTGGCCGCTGTCTTTAATCTGGCGGCTACGTTTGAACATAGACTCCACCAGGTCGCCCAAAGTGCCAAATACGAACACCAGAAAGCCTAACGCAAGCCAGTGGCCTACGGCAATATCGGGGGTGAACTGCGCGATCGCCAGCCCCATCAGTAGTGCCGCGATGCCGCCCCCAAGGGTGCCTTCCCAGGTCTTCTTCGGGGATACCCGGGGCAAAAGTGGGGTTTTCCCAAACCGCGAGCCAATAATATAGGCCCAGGTATCATTGGTCCACGTCAACAAGACCAGACCCAGGACAATGGCCGTCTGGTAGCCTCCATTGGCATCAAACGAGATTAGTCCGAGCAGCACAAACGGGATTCCGATATACACAAGCGCCGTGAAAACCTGGCCGGTAGCGTGGAACGGCGTGTTTTCTTGTCCTAACAGAGCGATCAGGAAGACAATGAAAAGGAGCAGGGGAAAAAATGCAACAGCCGGCAGCAAATAGGCCGCGGAGAGCAACCCGAGCTTGGTCGCAAGCAGCGTGATAAAAGGCAGTATCCCAAATAACGTGCCCGTCCAGCGCATGAGGCGCTTGGAGTTCCCTTCTTCCCGAAGCCCTGCATCGAGGAATTCCCGCAGGCAAAGCAGTGCGATCATCGAAAATAATATGGAGAAAGTATATTTCCCACCAATCACACCTCCCAGCATAACAATCACAAAAATAACCGAGGTGATGAACCTGGTCCGAAATGCATCAAATGCCATAATCCTTCGTCGTACGTGTTTTGAAATATTTTGCCAGCAACAACATCACCAGGAGGGGCAACACCCCTACAGCCCAGTGGGGCTGCTGCATACGCCCGGGGTCGAGCTGCTCCATCTGGTTTTTGAAAAAGTATTGGACGACAATCTGTGCACCATTGAAAAAAAAGTGCGCGATAATGGGTATCCAGAGGTTGCGGGTCCAGAAAAATAAATACCCCAGGGTAGCCCCCAGAACCATACGGGGCAAAAATCCCGCAAACTGGAAATGGATGGCACTGAACAAAACCGCACCCACCCAGATCCCCGCAATCTCGTTGCCCAGCATCTTCGACAACCGCGGTTGCACAAGGCCGCGGAAAATCAGCTCTTCCCCCAATGCGGCAACGAAGCCAATCGTCACTAAATTCAAAAAGAGCTCGCCGATATCGTCCATCTGAATGAATACTTTGACGACTTCATTGGCCGAGCGCTCCATCTCCAGGAACTGCTCCGGAAGCGGGACCTGAAGGTTCCACCAATACAGGTACTGCGACAGCGGGAAACACAGACCAATGAACAAGACTCCAATTGAAATGGCCCCCCACGCAGGTGGGCGCGATAATGCCAGGCTGTCCTTCCAGCCTGTACCATCGAGCCATTGAGCAATGGAAATCGCCGGTAGCGCAAAGGTACATAAATGGGCGATCAGCATGGCGGCCCGCATCTGGTCCCGCTCCGTACGCCCCACCCCTGTCACTTCCATCCCCTGCAGCACCGCTACGTCAACCCCTATAAGCTCCGCAAGGCTAAGCACCAGCAGATTGCCGAGCAACATGCCCAATAAGCATGCCCATAGTAAAAATACCAGCGCCAGCGCAGGGGAATTACGCGCTTTTTCCGAAATTTGCCCTCCAGGCGTTTGTAATCCTGACCCCATTTTTTAATCTTTTGAACTCCCGTTACTTACAACTATATCGCCGTTGAAAAACAAGCAGCCCCCGGCTTTCCCAGTAGCTGCTTTTTTGTCCGGGCTATCTGCAACCCAGATTGTCGGGCCATGCTGCAACATCATGGATTCCCGTTGAAAACGTTATATCCCAAATAAGGGTACAAAATAAACACACTTATCATCTATCCGGTTAAAAACGGATGTTTTTTTGCCTATGACACGTTTAAGCGTAAACATCAACAAGGTTGCCCTGATCCGGAATTCCAGGGGCGGCAATTTTCCCGACCTCGTCAGGACTGCACGCGATTGCGAGGCTTTCGGTGCCGAGGGCATCACCGTTCACCCACGCCCCGACGAGCGGCATATCCGCTACGGCGATATCCCGATTTTGCGGGAAACAGTGACGACGGAATTCAATATCGAAGGGAACCCTACCGGGGACTTCATGCAGCTGGTCCTCGACCACCCGCCCGCCCAGTGTACCCTGGTACCGGACAGCCCGGATGCCCTGACTTCCGATCAGGGCTGGGACACCATACGCCATGCGGGCTTTCTGGAAGAAATTACCGCCCGTTTACAGGAAAAAGGGATACGCGTATCCCTTTTCGTTGACCCCGTGGAACAGTTTGTGGAAGGGGCAAAAAGGGTCGGTGCCGACCGTATCGAATTTTATACCGGTAAATATGCAGCCGAATTCCTGAAAGACCCCCAATCCGCCGTGGCGCCGCATACGCGCTGCGCGCGCCTCGCTACAGATATCGGCCTCGGTGTGAATGCAGGCCACGACCTCAACCTCGACAACCTTCGCTATTACCGGGAAAATGTGCCCGGCCTGCTGGAGGTCTCCATCGGTCATGCCCTGATTTGCGACGCGCTCTACTTCGGATGGAAAAATACCATCCAGATGTACCTGCGGCAGCTGAAATGACCCCCGGTTATACTGTGGAAAAGCCTCAAAAAGATATTTGCTTACCAACCTTTTAGGGGTAGAAGGTGTCTTAATGTAGGGCGTGGTGGTCTCCAGCAGGGTATTTTTCGCTTTGCAATGACCCGCATCCCGATATCTTCGATTTAAACCATATAGATATGAAAATGTCCCATGTACTTCCGGCGATGTCCTTACTGGTGATGTCTATACTCACTACGGCCTGTTTAAAGGACGATTGCAGCGCAGATCATATTTATGTGCGCTACGATCCCGTTTTTATCCAACCCAAAGTACTCCGTACCACAATACAGCTCCGCGGGGCCAAACCTTTGGAATCAGCCGGTAAAATTTATGTTTACGGGCAATACCTGTTCATCAACGAACCTGGTGAGGGGATACATATTTTTGATAATGAGCGGCCTTCTAATCCGCAGCCCCTGGGGTTTTTACCCATCCCAGGTAATATTGACCTCGCGATCCGCAGCGATATCCTCTATGCCGACAGCTATATGGATCTGGTGGCCTTCAGCCTGAAAAATCCGGGCAAACCGGAATTCATCAACCGGGTGGAGAATGTTTTTCCGCATTTTGGCTTTGACGAGGCCAGGGGCTTCCTGGTGGATTACGCGCCGACCAAGGTGGAAGAGGTGATCCCCTGCAGCCAGGCTTCCGGCGATCAGGTATTTATAAATGGAGGCCTTTGGGTACGCCGCGAGGTGGCCCTCGCTGCCGGCAGCAATTTAAAGGTCCCGACTAATCCGGTAGGTATCGGTGGCTCCACTGCCCGGTTTACGATTGCCGGGGCACACCTCTATACCGTAAGTAACTCCGACCTCAAAGCTTTTGACCTGAGTGTGCCGGAGAAGCCAAAACTGGCTGGTACCATCAATATCGGCTGGGGTATCGAAACCATTTTTCCTTATTATGACCTGCTCTTTATCGGCAGCCGGGCGGGAATGTTCATTTTTGATACCAAAGACCCCCTCAAACCGCGGCAGCTCGCGGAATTTGAGCACGCAAATGCTTGTGACCCCGTGGTAGCAGAAGATGGTATCGCCTACGTGACCCTTCGCAGCGGAACGGAGTGCGAGGGTTTTATCAACCAGCTTGAGATTATTGACGTGGCGGACGTACTCAAGCCACGCCTGCTGAAGATTTATCCGATGCACCATCCCATTGGCCTTTCTATTACCAGGGGTACCCTTTTCATCTGCGAAGACGACCAGGGGCTCAAAGTTTTTGATGCTTCCAACTGGAAAGACCTTCAGCTCCTGGACCATGAGAAAAACCTCACAGCTTTCGATGTCATCGCCCTTGAAGATCAAAAAGTGGCGATCGTCACTGGCGAAACGGGTATCCTGCAATACGATTTTTCGAATCCTAAAGATCTGAAACTGCTGAGCCGGATCCAGATTTCCGGGGAATAATATCTTTTTCATGGGCAAGATCAGCTTTTTTGTTTGCATGCTTCTGCCGCTCGGCATAAGCGCACAATCCCTTGCCGGCAGGGATTCTGCTGATGGAAAAGGGTATCACATCCTGCATTTCCAGTCCACGGCCGGGCAGACTTCCTGGGAGGAGTCTGAATTTGGCTTTGGTTTCGAGCATGTGAGCGGAATATCCCTTCATCCGCGTTTGGGGATTGGGGTCGGTACCGGCCTGAATGTATTGGGCTATGGCGACCATAAGCGACTGGTTCCCGTATTTGCGGAGCTTCGTTACCTGCCATTCGAACGTCCACGGCATCGTCCATTTTTGATCCTGGACGGTGGCTATGCTTTTGCCTGGAAGGATAAGGCAGAAGCGGATGTTTTCAGAAAAGTAGAGGGGGGCCTACGTATGCATCTTGCCGCCGGGGTAGAGTGGAAAACCCGTTCGGGCTGGGCACTCATGACCGATTTTGGATATCTGCGGCAGCACAGCGCACTCGAGCGCAACAACTTCTGGTGGTGGAATGGCGGCGGCGGCGACGAGGATTTTATCCGGGAGACCCACCGCATGCAGCGTTGGATGCTGCGGATCGGCCTGGCCTTCTGAATTTCAGCTGGCAGGGGTACTGGATTATCTTTTCGAAAAAGTACCTTTGTGAAAAAACGAGGATTATGCTAACCTGCCAACGAGGGCTTTTCAAAATTCCCGACGAAATCGCTTATCTCAATTGTGCATACATGTCGCCGCAGTTGCGGCAGGTGGAAGTTGCGGGAAGGGATATGCTCGCACTGAAAAATTCACCCTGGCTGATTACTACCGCGCATTTTTTCGACCCCCTGAAGGAGCTGAAAGCACTTTTCGCATTATTGATCAATATCCGGGAAAAAGACCGTATTGCGATTGTACCTTCCGTATCGTACGGTATGGCAACTGTTGCGAAGAATATCCAAATAGCCCAGGGGCAACGGGTCATCGTGGCTGAAGGCCAGTTTCCGAGCAATTACTACCCCTGGGAAAGGATATGCAGGGAAAATGGCGGAGAAATCGTCGCGGTGGGGGTTCCGGACGGACCAGACCGTGGCGCACGCTGGAACCAGGCAATCCTTGACGCCATTGACCATCGCACCCGCCTGGTGGCCCTGGGCCATGTCCACTGGGCCGATGGTACCTTATTTGACCTCATGGCCATCCGGCAGCGCACCCGGGAAGTCGGCGCTTTGCTGGTCATTGACGGTACCCAGTCGGTGGGGGCACTGCCCTTCGATGCCTCGCTTATCCAACCCGATGCCCTTGTATGTGCAGGCTATAAATGGCTGATGGGGCCTTATTCCATTGGCCTGGCGTATTATGGCCCGGTATTTGACAACGGGACGCCGATCGAGGAAAACTGGATAAACCGTAGAGATAGCGAAGATTTTGCGGGGCTGGTTAGCTATCGGGAGGATTATCAGCCTTTTGCAGGCCGGTACTCGATGGGGGAGCAGAGCCAGTTCATCCTTGGGCCGATGCTCAAAACAGCGCTCGAGCAGATCCTGGACTGGGAAGTCGCCGAAATCCAGGCGTATTGTTCCGCACTTATGGAAGGAGCTGTCGAATCGCTTGCCGAGATGGGTTGTTGGGTGGAAGCTCCGGCATGGCGCGGTGCACACCTGATTGGGGTGCGCCTGGGAAAGCACATAGCCCCCGATTTGTTGAAAGCTGCCCTTGCAGAACAAAAAGTGATGGTTTCTTTTCGTGGGGACGCCGTGCGCGTCGCACCACATGTTTATAATACCGAAGAAGATGTTCAACACCTGCTGGCAGCTTTCAGAGGCAGTCTGCGCTAAGGGAGCATGGCTGGTGCCGGATTCACCGAGGGTCTAAAAAAGGAATACTTATGGACTATGACCGCTACGAGACGGTAATCGGGCTGGAGGCACATCTCCAGCTTGCAACACAAAGTAAGGCATTTTGTGGGGATGAGAACCGTTTTGGCATGCCCCCAAATACCGAGGTCAGCCCGGTTTCATTGGGACATCCCGGCACCTTGCCGCGGCTGAATGCCCGGCAGGTAGAGTATGCGCTCCGCCTCGGCCTTGCCCTGGGCAGCGGGATCAACCAGATTAATACGTTTGACCGGAAAAATTACTTTTATGCAGACCTGCCCAAGGGCTACCAGATTACACAGGATAAACAGCCTATCTGCGTAGGTGGGGCGTTGCCGATAATGGTCGGGAAAGCCTGGAAGCCTATCCGTATCCACCATGTACACATGGAGGAAGATGCCGGCAAATCTATCCATAACCTGCACCCCAACAGGTCGTTGATTGACTTGAACCGCGCTGGGACGCCTCTGCTGGAAATCGTTACCCAGCCCGACCTGCGCTCAGCTGCCGAAGTAGATGCTTTTATGCGGGCCATACAGCGGCTGGCGCGCTACCTCGAAATTTCAGATGGAAATATGGAGGAAGGCTCCCTGCGCTGCGATATCAACGTATCCGTTCGCCTAAAAGGCCAGGAGGCTTTTGGGGAGCGTTGTGAAATCAAAAATATCAACTCGATGCGCTTTGCCCGTCAGGCAATCGAGTACGAGGTCAGACGGCAGATTGACCTGGTCGAGGCCGGCGGCAGGGTCGTACAGCAAACGCTGAATTTCGACCCGGTGACGGGTATCACGACGCCGCTGCGCGATAAAGAAGACGCCCACGATTACCGTTACTTTCCAGAGCCCGACCTCCCGCCTGTCGTCATCGCACCGGAAACACTGGAGGAAATACGTTCGACCCTTCCTGCCCTTCCCTGGGAGGCGTACAGGGAACTACAGGCAGATTTTGGGCTTGGCGACTACGATGCGGCTATATTGTGCGAGGAAAAGGAAACGGTACAATACTTCAAAATACTTTGTGCGGAACAAGTGAACGCCAAAGCCATCGCCAATCTTATGATTAACCGGATTTTGCCGTATTGCCAGGAAAACAGGCTGTCGCTGCAGCAGTTCCCGCTCTCCTCGTTGCAGATTTCCAGGCTTGTCGCCCTGATCGAAACCGGGCAGGTGAGTGCAAGTATTGCTTATCAGCGCCTCTTTCCGGCTTTGCTGGAGGCTCCTGCAGGAGCCGCCCCCGAGTCCATAGCCCATCAACTCAACCTTTTACAGCATGAGGACGAGGAGGAAACCAATGCCCTGGTATTACAGATCATCGCCGAATTTCCGGATAAAGTTACTGCTTACCGCAAAGGTAAAAAAGGCTTAATCGGTTTTTTCATGGGCGAACTGATGAAGCGGTCGAGGGGCAAAGCAGATCCGTCGAAGGCTACCGCGCTGTTCCAGCAAGCCCTGGAGAATAATGGATAACAGACGCGTCGCTGCAGACGAGCTACTTAAGTATCTTCCCTTTCCCAGTCCATCACGCGTTTGACGGCCTTTTGCCATCCTTTGTACAAACGGTCGCGCGTTGGTGCTTCCATTTGAGGGGAAAAGACCCTGTCCTTTTGCCAGCGGTCCGAAAGGGTCGCGGGTGTCCAGAAGCCTGCGGCCATTCCGGCGAGGTATGCCGCACCAAGTGCGGTTGTTTCAACCGAGCGTGGGCGTTCTACAGGTACGCCGAGGATGTCGGACTGGAACTGCATCAGGAGGTTATTGGCACTGGCCCCGCCGTCAACACGAAGGATTTGCAACGGTGCCCCTGCATCGCTTTCCATAGCGGCGAGTACGTCGCGGGTCTGATAGGCCAGTGATTCCAGCGTAGCGCGGATGATATGAGCTTTTGTAGTCCCCCGGGTGAGGCCAAAAATAGCGCCGCGGGCGTACATATCCCAATAAGGCGCGCCAAGGCCGGCAAAAGCAGGTACAACATAAACACCGTCCGGATGGGGCACTTTCATGGCAAAATATTCGGAATCCGGGGATTCATCAATGATTTTCAGCCCATCCCGTAGCCACTGGATCGCCGCCCCGGCGATAAAGACCGAACCCTCCAGCGCGTAATGGATTTTGCCGTCCAGCCCCCACGCAATCGTTGTGAGGAGCCCAGACTTTGAAAAGATCGGGTTTTCCCCGGTATTCATGAGCATAAAGCAACCAGTACCATAGGTGTTTTTGGCCATGCCCGGCTCAAAACAGACCTGCCCGAAGAGGGCAGACTGCTGGTCGCCGGCAATACCGCAGAGCGGGATTGGGGCACCGAAGCATTCGGGCGCGGTATGGCCATACATGGCCGAAGAAGGCCAGGCTTCGGGCAGCATGGCAAAAGGTACGTCCATCGCCTCACAGAGCGTCTGATCCCATTTAAGTTCGCGGATATTGAATAATAAAGTGCGGGAGGCATTGGAAAAATCGGTGATATGAAGCTGCCCGCCGCTGAGTTTCCAGATCAGCCAGGAATCTATGGTGCCAAAACACAGGTGCCCGGCTTTTGCCGCTTCCCGCTGCGGGTCTGCATGGTCGAGTATCCACTGGACCTTGGTGCCAGAGAAATAGGCATCCACCACCAGGCCGGTTTGTGCGCGAATGTAAGGTTCCAGCCCTTTTTCCCTGAGCCCTTCGCAAATGGGGGCGGTGCGCCGGTCTTGCCAGACAATGGCGCGATGGATGGGCTTACCACTGCGGCGGTCCCATACGACTGTCGTTTCCCGTTGATTGGTAATCCCGATTGCTGCAATTTGGTGTGGGGTAAGCCCTCTGCGTTCGAGGAGCTTCCTGGCCACACCGAGCTGCACGGCCCAGATTTCTTCGGCGTCTTGTTCCACCCAGCCGGGTTGGGGGTAAAACTGTGTAAATTCCTGCTGCTCAAAGTCAAGGATATTACCTTGCTCGGTGACCAGCACCGCGCGGCAACTGGTCGTGCCCTGGTCCAGGGATAGGATAAATCGCTCCATCTGCAATAAGGTTAAACTTTCTTCGGATTTTTATTTTTATAGTAAGCAGACATCGCTGGCTGCCTCAGCAAGTATAGTGCTGTTGAAATTAAAAGTATGGAAATTCCTGCAGATAAAAAATAAACTATGGAAATTCATTGGATTCCCTTTCAGTCGGTACCACAGCTTACCTTTAAAGACGTCGCTTATGCCACAGCAAATCCAGCCTTGCGCCCATTTTATAAATACCCGGTATCTATTGACGCTTTCGGTGAGGTAATCCGGGACAAACAGCGGGATACGGTTGACCGGGAGCTATTGGTTTCAACGCTGAAAGCCCAATATACTGGCTTGATGACTGCTCCGGCAGTCGTGAAAAATATCGAAGATCTAAAGGCAGAAAATACTTTTACGGTAGCTACGGCGCATCAGCCGGCACTGTTTATGGGGCCTTTGTACTATGTATATAAAATTTTTTCCACAATCAATCTCGCCGGACAACTCCGGGCAGCCTATCCGGAGTACAACTTCGTCCCGGTTTTTATTAATGGTGCCGAAGACCATGACTTCGAAGAAATCAACCATGCGCATATTTTTGGCAACAGGCTGGAATGGAAAACTACGGCCGGCGGTCCGGCTGGCTTGTTGAGTACCAGCGACCTGGATGTTCCTTTGGAAACACTGCGGGAACTTCTGGCGAATAACCCTATGGTGGAAGCGTTGCTCGGGGATATTTTTGCGGCATACACAGGGCACAAACGCTACGGAGAAGCGGTCATAGATATGCTCGACCGCATTTTCGGCAAATATGGGCTGGTGGTGCTGGATATGCACCATCCCGCGCTCAAACGCCGTTTCATCTCCATTATGCGCGAGGAACTCTTTGCTCAGACCTCGCAGCCCCTGGTCGAAGCAACTCAAAAGGCTTTGCTGGAGCGTGGCTTCTCCGGGCAGGCATACGCACGGGAGATTAACCTGTTTTATCTTCAGCCCGGACTCAGGGCACGGATAGTACGCGAAGATGGATATTTCAAAGTGCTGGGAACTGATCTGACGTTCACCGGGGAAGAAATGGATGCTGAACTCCAGGCCTACCCGGAACGGTTCAGCCCGAATGTCGTCCTCCGGCCACTTTACCAGGAAACAATCCTTCCGAACCTCGCATATATCGGCGGCGGCGGTGAGATTGCCTATTGGCTGGAACGAAAGGCACAGTTCGAGCATTTTGGGGTCAATTTTCCGATGCTGGTGCGCCGGAACTCCGTTTTATGGATTGACCGGGCCAGTAGCCAAAAAATGGAACGCCTCGGGATTGGATTTCAGCAGCTCTTCCAGGAAACCGATTTACTGGTCAGACAGTTTGTCGCTACCCAAAGTACTGCTCCGCTCGACCTAAACAAAGAAATACAGGAACTTTCCGATATTTTCGAACGCGTTCGGGCTAAAGCTGTACAAGTAGATCCTACCCTCGAAAAAGCCGTCCTTGCGGAATCCGTCAAGCAGACCAAAGTGCTGGAGCAGCTGGAAAGCCGGATTATACGGGCAGAGAAACATAAACATGAAACGGCAGTGAACCAGCTCCGGGCATTGCGCGAAAAGCTTTTTCCCAATAACGGCCTCCAGGAGCGCCATTACAACTTTTTGATGTTCTATCTGCAGTACGGCGAGGACTTCTTTCAAATGCTGAAACGCCACCTTCATCCGCTCGAAAATGGGTTTCTGGTAATCGAGGATGTGTAGGGCTGCGCTCACCTCCGGGCGGACTGCCACGGCGTACACAAACCCTTTTGTCGTGCTGCAGGTCTCTATCCCAGTGCCCGGTAATCTTCCCGCACCGGCTGGAATACGTCAATTACCCGGCATTCTGTCAGGGCTACCGCACCATGGGGTACGTTGGAAGGCAGGAGGACTACATCTCCGGGACGGCAAATCCGGGTATGCCCATCCACAGTCATTTCCAGTTCACCTTCGATAACGTTGGTGACTTGTTCGTGGATGTGTGCGTGGACGGGTAGTATTGCCCCTTTTACTAAAAGAACATGGGCTACCGTCATCTGTTCCGTATGCACCAGCCGGGCATAAATGCCTTCCCTCAGTTGCTTTTCGGGAAGGGTTTCTGTCTGGACAAAATTTTCCATATTCATCTATTATTACTTTTAGAGGTTGTGAAAGATCATTATTCTAAACAAGGGGTGTATGGAGCTGTCCAAAAAGTATTCTGCCGCCTTCGGCGTTTTAAAAAATATTCCGGGGTTGTGTAAAAAGGCCGGAGGCCTTCATTTGGCGGCGTCAGCCGCCAAATAATATTTTGAGCGAACACTTTTTTCACAACCCCGGGACTTTCGGGACAGCCCCGTTATTTTCGCACAACCCCATAAAATTTTCGGCACCTTTATCGCCTTGCGATAAGGGTGGTAGGGTACACCACGAGGCTTTCGTTGCCATCTTTACCAACTGCTGCGACGCCAAACAAGTAGTTGTCGATGATGATATTTTGCAGGGTAAAATCGTTGACGGTCATATCCACAAAACGGGAGGACTGCCATTGAGGCGCGGTAGTTTCCCTCCAATATATTTTATAGCCAGCGAGGTTTGGATCATTACTGCCCTCCCATTTTAGCCGGGTGCTGGCCTGTACGATACCACCGATTTGCACATTGACGGGGGCTGGCGGGGCCCATGCGAGCGCAGCAAGGGTAATCGCGTTGACGCCGGTGAGCTTTGCCGCATAGGGAAAGTTAACGCCTTCGATTACATCGCCGTAGGCAATACCGTCTTCCACACGCAAGTCCTGATGCTGGCGGCGGTAATTTTCGTGGGTTTCCATGATACGGACTCCCGGGAAGCCTTCGTCGTTGAACGGGCGGTGGTGGCCGCCACGGCCAAACCGGTCGAGGCGATAAATCAGGACCGCATCCAGGTTGGTGCAGTATTGGGCGGTGAGACGGTCAATATAGCGGGCGAGTTGGCGCGAGGGGCCATCCACTTCTCCGCCATATACCCTCCGCCAGGTGCGCTCCCGCTCGTCTTCCGAGGGAGGCGTGGGTTCTGAAAATACCCGGAAGGTGCGGTTATCCACTTCTCCATTGATACCTTCGATATTGCCGATCATATCGTTATTGAGGACGCCGATGATGTCCCAGCCTTGTTCTTTGGCCATTTTGGCCATATACTGGCCTCCCCAGAGGCCCTGTTCTTCGCCGGAAAGGCCGGTATAGACGATACTGGCAGGGAATTTGTATTTGCTGAGAATCCTGGCGGCTTCCAGCACGCCGGCCATACCGGATGCGTTGTCATTGGCGCCGGGGGAGTCTTTTACAGCATCATTTGCATCGCTGACCCTGGAGTCGATATCGCCGCTCATAATAATATAGCGGTTAGGGTACAGGCTGCCGCGTTGTACCGCAACGACGTTGACAACAGTTACGTCCTGCGGGATCCGTGGGCTACTGCCGCCTTTGATCGTGCTGTACTGGTAAGAGACTTCCAGGCAGTTGCCGCACGCTGCGGATATTTTATCGAGTTCTGCTTTGATCCACCTTCGTGCAGCGCCTATTCCGCGCACATCGGAGAGGGTATCCGAGAACGTGTTGCGCGTTCCGAAGCTGACGAGTTTGCGGATATCTGCTTCAAGTCGCTGCGGGGAGGCGGCTTCTGCAATTTGGTATAAGCGGGCGTCCCCGGCGGGCGGCGCCTGTGCATCAGCGGGCATCGGGGCAAGGGAGAGACACAAGGCCATCGCAGCGCCCAGGGCAAATTGGAAGTTATTCAGGATATTCATGATCGTAGTGGTTGAGGCTGAATCGGAATTCTTTTGCCGCCTCATTTGGTGAAAAATCCGATCGGGTCGGGGTTATTTTGCCGGCTGAAGGTCGAGCCTGGAATAAAGGACGGAACGGATTTTTTCCTCGCTGTAGAAGAGGGGGAAATACCCGTCTTTTGCCCATAATTCAAAGAGGTTTTTGTAATGGGGGTGGTCGGGGTTTCCGGATTGCCCCGGGGAGTTGGTACTCAGGGTCCGGTCCCAGTCGGAGAGATCGCAGATGATGCGGAAGGTTGCTCCGCTGGTTTGGTTATCGCCGCTTCCGGTATTATTGACCGTATTGGAATTGCCGCCCCGGGGCAGGGGGCCTACCTCAAATTTTTTCTTTAACGCCTCCGATAGGGCATTGCCCAGTGGGTGGCGGATGAGGACATGTTTGTATTTTTCCTGTCCGTAACGCCACTGGGAGATATCATTTCCCAGTTTTGTCGTCAGGGATTTGACGGATTCCTGCAAAGTGTTGATCAGGATGGAGTCCCGTCCTTTAATCGCATCGGTACCGAAACGCCCATCCGGGAATACCAGGAATTCGATGACCTGGCGCAGCTGTAAGTTGATGTAGGCACGGGCTTCCTGCGGCACGGTCACTGCGGCAACACTACGGCGCAACTGACCTTCCCAGGCATTGTAGATGGCTGCGGGTACGGAGGCCTGGTCCATCCGGAAGTCCCACCCGAGCAGCAACTGCCTGGCTTGTTCTACGAGGGGATCCTGGGAGCGGAGAAAGGCGAGCAGGGGGACGAGTTGACGTGCGGGGATGGAGAGGTAGTCCGTTTGGAGCCTGGCCATATCCAGCGGGGTGAATTTTCGGCCTGAAGCGAGGTACTCTGCAGCGCGGTCCCCCCTGAAAGGATCTGACCACTCGAAGCCGATCGCTTCTTTATAAGGATAACCTACGGGTGTGACGTTCTCGTTGGCGGTAGCCAGGAAGCCCTGAGGCGGGTTAAGCATGGAAGGGCGCTGCATGATCGGGAAGAAGCCGTCCCATTCAAAACGGCCGTCGCCGGGAACGGGCACCATACCGCTCCAGTTGCGGCGGACCGGGGCGATGCCCACGGCCTGCCAGCCGATGTTGCCTTCGCGGTCGGCCCAGATCATATTCTCCCCTGGGATGTGGCTGTAATGGCATGCTGCACGGAATTCGTCCCAGCTTCTGGCCTGGTTCATGCGCAGGCTGGCGAGGTAGGGTGCGCCGCCGGGTTCCAGCCATCCACAGCGCATAGCGCAGGCCTGCCGGGCGGTGGTATCGGTAAACAGCACGGGGCCGTGGCGGGTATATTTATGGAGTTGGATATGTGGGGTTTGTCCTTTCACGGGGATCGTATCGGCGATGACGGTCATGGTCTCCCAGCGGTTGTTATACCAGTAGAGGTCAGGGTTGTCGGGGTGGGTTTCATAGACGTAGAGGTCTTCGGCATCGGTAGCAAATATTGTAAGTCCCCAGGCGCCATATTCGTTATGGCCGATTGAAATACCTGGGATGACAGGCTCGCCGCCGCCGATAACGTTCCAGCCTGGTGCGACCAGGTGGGCCATGTAGCGCAGAGAAGGGGCAGATAGTGCCCGGTGTGGATCGTTGGCCATCATCGGATAGCCGCTTTGGGTAAGCGTGCCATTGACGATCCAGTTGTTACTGCCGATAATTTCACGGCCAAGGCGCTGATCGGACTCCCATTGTGCGAGGGCATCTGCAGCTTGTCGGGCAAAAAGATCGGGGGAGGTGGTGCGGGCTTCGGCGATGAGGTCTTCCGGACGGAACTGTAGTGGCCGGCGGAAAGCATTATAAAGCTCGAGGAGATCTTTGGCGAGGAGTTCCTTTGAGATCAGCGGGTCCAGGGTAAGGTCGGGGATATGGGGGTGGAACCAGTTTAGTGCTTTTACCGCATCAGCACCGAGCAATGCGACGGTGCGTGCGGTGGAGAGTTCTTCCCCGATATTACCCAGTAGTCCCTGATGTCTGGACACTACGATTTCCGGTGTCCATCTTCCGGGGCGGATACCGAGCAGGCGGAACTCCTGCGGCAGGAGGGCAGGGTTTTTTTCTGTCAGGGCAATCCATGCATTGACACCGTTCACAAAGGCCTGGATAATAGATACGCCCCTGGGGTGGTAGTGTTGTAATTCTTTTTCCATATCGCCCCGGAAGCGGAAGAGGCGTGCCCCGATATCGCGTTTGAGTTCGCGAGGCCCCAGGATTTCGGATACTGTTCCGGTTGCCTGCCGCCGCCAGAGTTCAAACTGGAAGAGGCGGTCGCGTGCGGCATAGAAGCCCTGGGCGAAGAAGAGGTCGTTTTCGGACTGTGCGTAGATATGGGGCACGCCCCATTGGTCGGTGAGGATTTCGACGGGTTTTTCAAGGTCTCTGAGGGCAAGGCTTTCCTGTGCCCGGACTGCAAAGCCGCAGGAAAGCCCGTATAATAGTACGAGGAGGGCCCATTTGCCGGACTTGTTGCGAGGGATCAGCGAGGAGGCAAAAAAGAGCGGTTTTTTGTCCACGCGAAGGCTTTTTGCGGGAGTAGTATGGGCGAAAGAGCGCCTTTTTTGGCCCTTAATGGCTTCCCTCGCAGCGAGTCTATTGACCATGGGAGGCGGTATTTTATTCGATTTCTACAATCAATTCGATTTCCACGGCGATGCCGAGGGGGAGGGAATTCATACCTACGGCAGAACGCGCGTGTTTGCCTTTTTCGCCAAAGACTTCTACCATAAGGTCGGAAAAGCCATTGATGACCTTGGGGTGATCGGTGAAATCCGGGCCAGCATTGACCATACCCAGCACCTTGACGATACGTTTGACGCGGTCTAAGTTGCCCAGGGTTTCTTTGAGTGCGGCGAGCTGTGCGATACCGGTGAGGCGGGCAGCCTGATAACCTTGTTCGATCGTGAGGTCGGCACCGACTTTACCTGTGATATAGCTACCGTCGTCGCGGCGCGGCCCTTTTCCGGCAAGGAAGACCAGGTTGCCTGTTTGGACCGCATTGACATAATTGGCCACTGGGGCGGATGAGGCCGGCAATACGATTCCCAGCTCTTTGAGCCGGTTTTCGATGCGGGAGGTGGTTTGCCCCAGTGCGGCCGTTGTGCAGCAACACCACACGGAGGCAACAGCAATGAGGCAGAGACGTGCGCTTAAGTACATACCGGTTGGATTTATTTACACGAAAGAAAAGATTTGCAGGGGTCAGGGCATAGGGGCTGCTTCTGTGCGCATTCGCCCGGTATGCCGCTCGTCGAATAACAGGAGCAGGTCGGCGATCGTGTCCCTAAGGTCTTTCCTGTCCACGATCAGGTCCAGGAATCCATGTTCGAGAGTGAATTCAGAAGTTTGGAAACCTTCCGGCAGGTCGCGTTTGATGGTCTCCTTGATCACGCGGGGGCCAGCGAAGCCGATCAGTGCCTCGGGTTCGCCGAGGTTGATATCGCCGAGCATAGCGAAGGAGGCGGTAACGCCGCCTGTGGTGGGGTCGGTCATAAGTGAAAAATAGGGGATTTTTGCTTTGGCGAGCTGGGTGAGCCTGCCGGAGGTTTTGGCTAATTGCATAAGGGAAAAAGCCGCCTCCATCATACGTGCGCCGCCGGAACGGGAGATGATGAGCAAAGGGGTACGCGCCTCGATACAATGTTCTATGGCACGTGCAATCCGCTCGCCGACTACAGACCCCATAGACCCGCCGATGAAGCGGAAGTCCATGGCTGCGACGACGATGTTTCGTCCGCCAACTTGTCCTTTTGCAACAGTGATGGCATCAGTAACGTTATTTTTTTTATATGCTTCCTGCAGCCGGTCCGGATAAGGTTTCAGATCAATAAAACGGAGCATGTCCTTTGATCGTAGCTCTTCGAATAATAACGCGTAATCCTCGTCGAACAAGAGGTGGAAATATTCAAAGGAACCTATGCGGGTATGGAAATTACATTTCGGGCACTTGAAGTAATTGTCCCGGAGTTCTTTAGTGGTACTGGTTTCCCTACATTTTTCGCATCCATACCAAATCCCTTCCGGCGCTTCTTTTTTATTGCGTGTTGCCGTCTGGATACCATCTTTTAATCGCTTGAACCAACCCATATTTTCATTTTTACATGGGATCGTGCAGAAAAGGACGTCATCGCACCCGCAGGGATTCTTTTGGATAAAAGGCTGTATCACAAGGCTTTTAGTGGCGTAAGCCGCCAAAGCGCATTTTTAATATGCGACCTTTTTCTTGGTTTTTCGAAGCAAAGCCAGGGAAAAGATTGCGCATTAAAAACTTATGAGACAGGCACTTACCAGTACAAAATTATTACCATGCGCAGCGATGCAACTTTCTATACAACCCCGGTTCCCGGTAATTAAACTGCCGTGCCAAATGGCTAAATCGGGGTAAAATTACAAACAAATCCGAAACATCCCAATGTGCTGTTTCCTCAGCAGGGGCGCCATACTCAAAAAAATGCCCCGTAGTGGGTATCTTTTGCAAAAGCTGCCATAAATTGGCGGTTTTTAACAGCCTGGGTCTAAAGAACAACATTATGGAAACAGAAAACCTTTTAGGTGTTGGTTCGAGGGTCAAGCACCCTGCATATGGGGACGGGGTCGTAATCCGTCTGCACCCCGTCGCTTACGAAGTTTGTTTCTTCCTTTACGGGGTTAAAGTAATCGGCAAAGAATATGAAAAATGGACGGTCGTGGAAGCCATCCCTGCCGAGAGCGCGGTCACTTTCTCTGAAGCAGAAAAATCGTTGATCCGCATCCTCAAACAATACACCGACCTCAACGAACACGTACCCCTGGGCGACCGCTGGACGGGTGGGAACCTCATCCTGCAGCCTAAAGACCCCGCCATCAAACCCAAGGAGATACCGATTGAAACTTTTTTCCATAAAATTGTTATGGCAAGGGACAGGCTCCGGGTATTGGAACAGCGTATCAACAGCAATCCTCAGCTCTCGGATGAGGAAAAGATCAACTTACAGCAATATGTGACTAAAATCTACGGAAGCCTGACAAGTTTCAATATCCTTTTCAAAAACAAAGACGACCAGTTCGTAGGGGAAAAAACTTCCTGAAGCAGTGGTCCAAAGTGCATCAAAAACATGCAGCATACAAAAAATGCGGTGATTACCGGAGCGAAAGCGCTGGCTTTTGTGGCAGCCCTGGCAACTGCCGGGTGTGTGGTTTCCGACAACCCTTATTCCGCACTGCCGCCAGGCCCATGGAGAGGGGTTTTGCAAATCGAATACCGCCCGATATCGGAAAATCCGCGCGGCGAACCCTTGCCGGAAAAACTCAACTTGAAATTCGAAGAGGTTGCGGGCGGTGAACTTCCGTTCAACTTTGAGGTGAAATACGCCCGCCCAGACAGTTTCTATCTCGAAATCCTGAATGATGGCGACCGCATTACGCTCAGCAATATCGAGATGAACAGGGATATTCGTACCGGTAAAGATACCTTCCGGTTTTTCTTTCCCGACGGACAGTCCTTCCTGCGTGGCGCATTCTCCGAAAATGTCCTGGAGGGCGAATGGGTGGACCTACGCAGGGAAAACTACCGCATCCCCTTCCTCGCAAGGCATGGCCGGGACTACCGTTTCACGACAATGCGCAAACCACCAGCGATGGATCTCTCCGGCATCTGGGAGGCGCGTTTCGAGGTGGACTCCGGGCAGCCTTTCCGGGCAACCGGCAAATTTCATCAGGAAGGAAATTATATTGGGGGCAGCTTCAAAACCGAAAAAGGCGATTTCCTCCATCTCGAAGGTACCGTCCAGGCCAATAAAGTATATCTTTCTGCGTTCGATGGCAAAGATGCCTGCTTGTTCGAAGCAAAATTATTCCCGGATTCTTCCCTCACCGGGGCTTTCCGGAATGGAAAGAACTACCGTTGTGTATGGGAAGCACGGCGTATCCAGGAAAAAAATCCTGACGATGAAACGAAAATGTAGTATTTTTCCCTTTTTATTTTAAAAGGAAAGTACTTACAGGCCCGGGCTTTAACCCCGCCTTCTATGCAACTGCAAAGGTTTCGAAGCCCGAAAGCCGTCTTTTCGCCATACAATCTGGCCAAAAAATATAATTATGAAAAAATTAGCCCTTGCTTACTGCGCGGATAACCTTCCCGAGGCACAGGCCATTTCTAAAGCACTCCAGCATAGTGTGTATGAAATTCAGCATTTCGACTGTAAAAGCAGTACGCATCAGTTTGCGCTCGCCGACCGAATTGCACGTTTCGAAGGTACCGCAGCCATCCTGCTGATCAGTGACAATTTCCTGAAGTCTATCTCCTGTATGAACAGGGCACTTAACTTGCTCCAGCAGAAAACCGTCCGTATCCTGCCGATCATCGTGGATGGGGTTGCCCAAGACGAAAATACCGGGCAAATGATCGCAATCCCGACACAGTTTGAAAGGATCGGGGATATCATCCCCTACATCAATTATTGGCAAAACCAGTATCTCGACCTGCGCGGCCAGAAGAAAAAACTGGAACAGGAGGAAGGCCTGGACCACGAGGCCTTCAGTAATCACCTGCGGATGCTCCGCGAGGTGAGCAGCGAAGCAAGCGAATTCCTGCGCCTTTTGCGCAATACCTATAACCTGAAAATAGAGGAGCTGTTTCAAGACCAGTTCAAGGCACTATTCGATTTTCTGGAAGATGAAGAAGGATGGAAAGCCTTCATTGACGCAAGTGCAGAAATCGGGGAAGTGCCCTCCAGGATAAATGTGCCAATGATGGCCGATGGCCCTTTGACCGATATCCACCCGGAGCCCATATTCCCTTCCACCCCGGAAACCGGGACTATCCACTGGGACGAAGATGCTTCAGAAGAAAAAGTACAGGAAGCTATCGAACCAGTACTACAGGAAGCCCCTCCTCAGCTCCCTTATACACCGGATGATACTGGGGATAACTTACTGGTTGACTTACCGCTCGAAGGGGGATTCCCTCCTGAACAAATTCAAGTAGATGGTGCACCCGATGATGTGCCTTCCGATGAATTGCCAGCGCAGGACGAACCCACCCCAGGGGAAAGCGAACGGGATGAGGAAAAAGAAATGGTCGGTGTGGCCGGTACCGATAATGAAAATTTACGTTCGGAGTCGTTGGAAAGCCAGGCCACCCCGGAGCGCCCCGCCGAAGCTCAGGGCGAAATCGAAGGGCTGCTGCTCCGCGCAGTCGAATTGGCCAATACCGGAAATTACGACGAATGTATAGGATTTCTGGCACATGCGGTGAGTAGCCATCCCAATGCCCCGGAGCTTCGTTATTATTATGCGCTTATCCTTGCCCAGAACGCGAACAACTACGGGCCGGCAACTGAACAGTTGAATATCCTCCTGGCGGTTTATCCGGACGATGAACAGGCCAACTTCCTTGCCGGGCAATTACACGAGCTGCAACAACAAAATGATGCAGCGGTACATTTTTATTCAAAGGTGGCAGAAGTCAACCCTGCATTCCCGGATATTTTCTACCGGCTCGGTTTTGCTGCACTGAACAGCGAACCCGAACACCCGGAAAAGGCTGCAAAATTTTTCAAAAAAGCCTGTAAAGCCAATCCCACCCATGTGGATGCCCACTACCAGTACGCCCTGAGGTGTATCGATTTGCAGGATAAGGCCGAAAAGGCAGAGAAATATCTCGAAAAAACCCTCGACCTCAACCCCTCGCATCCTTTCGCTAATTATGACCTGGCTATGCTGCACCATCGCAACCACGCACTGGGCCGTGCCAGAAAATACTACCTCCGCGCCGTTGAAATCAACCCCGAGCTGAAGACCCGCGAAAATGACCTGGCTTTCGGGATCGAAATGCTGCCTTCAAGCCCTTCACCCGACCCTGTACAGTCCGAACTGCCACCGAATCTATCCGACCAGGAAATGCTGATTCAAACGCTTAAGGACAATATCGCCCAGTTCGAAAAAATCCTGCATAGCTATACAGCTGCCGTTGCGGTAAAGGAAGAGGAACCGCCCAGGTCGGTTCAAACCGTATGTATTACCGGGGCAAGCTCCGGCATCGGGAAGGCAACGGCCGAAGTTTTTGCAAGCCATGGATACCGCCTGATCCTGACTGCCCGACGTGGCGAAATGCTGGATGAGGTATGTAAGGCCCTCCACGAACGGTACGGAGCCGAAATCTACCCCCTCATCTTTGATGTCCGGAACCCGGAAGCGGTGCACGGTGCATTGGAAAGCCTGCCACAGGACTGGCAGGTGATTGATATTCTGGTCAATAATGCCGGAAAAGCAAAGGGCTTCGAACCCTTCCAGGAAGGTCGTATGGAGCATTGGGAGGAAATGATAGATACGAATATCAAAGGCCTGTTGTATGTGTCGAGGGCAATCGCTCCGGGTATGGTCGCACGTCAAAAAGGCCACATTATCAATATCGGCTCAATTGCAGGTAAGGAAGTCTATCCCAAAGGCAATGTTTATTGTGCCTCTCTAAAGCCGCTGTGGATGCTTTGACGACAGGGATGCGCCTGGACTTGCACAGCCACAATATCCGCGTGGGTCAGGTCAACCCAGGCCATGTGGAGGATACGGAATTCGCGCTCGTCCGTTTTGATGGCGATGAAGACCGAGCTAAAATCTATTCGGATTTCAAACCGCTGACCGCACGCGATGTGGCAGAAACCATCTTCTTTATAGCCAGCCAACCGCCACATGTGAATATTCAGGATGTGGTAATGTATGGTACGCAACAGGCATCGGCAACGGTGATTGACCGGAGCGGGAGATGAGGGATTTTACCCTATCGTCCGCCTTTTATCAGCCCTTTACCCATTGCCCCGCCCTGCCAGTACAAAACTGCAAAATAAGTACCGGGCAATAGGTTGGAAAGGTCGGTTTCTATCTGGCCTTCCACCTGGCCTTCGAGCGGAATGACTTTAATCGGCCTGCCCAGGGGGTCAAAGAACCGTATTTCGACTGCAGGGGCGGGAAGGTGTTCAAAATGTAACTGTAGCTTTTGATATGCAGGCTGTGGAAAAATAAGGAATTTCACCGAAGATGACGGCTGTACAGCAGCGTTGGTAGATACAGGAACTGACAGCAGGGGTTCTAAGGGATAGGTGAATATGGAGCGTCCATAACTACCAGCGATGAGTGTTTTTTTCTGTTCGTTGAACACCAGGTCGTAAATGGCAATGGCTGGCATATTCTGACCCAGGCGGTGCCATGTTATCCCTGTGTTGATAGTGGCATATACCCCTGCGTCGGTGGCTGCAATCAGCACCCGGTCTCCATATCCGCGCAGAACGAGGAGATTATTGACACCTACCGGGGGCAATCCGGCGGAAATATTTTCCCAGGTATCGCCGCGGTCTTTGGAGCGGTACAGGTGGGGGAGGAATTCGTTGTCCTTGTAGCCGGAAAAACAGGCATAAGCATAATCCCTGAAATTGGGGGAAGCTTTGATTGCCGTTACATAGCGGTCTGGCAACCCCCGCAAGAGGGGAACCCAGCTTCCCGGCGTATTACCGCCCCTCCAGACGTTGCCATCTGTCGTGCCGGCATATAGGAGGGTTGAATCTAAAGGGGATTCTGCGAGGGCGGAAACTGTATGGAAAAGGCTGCCGTAGCGGTTGCCATCTGTGAGGTCGGGGCTGATCGGCGTCCATTGCGGGATAGGCCCCGGGCTGCTGCGGAAGACGCGGAAGGTAGCACTGTACAGCGTATGTGGCTGATGTACCCCCCGAATGAAGGGGCAGTCCCAGTTGGTCCTTTCATTGGCGGGGAACCCGTTACTGGCGTTGTCCCAGGTTTGCCCGCCATTTCTGCTTACAAACTTTCGTCCATTTTGTATCTGGGCATAGATCAGGTTGGAATCTGAAGGGTGGAAGAGGGTAGTAAAGCCGTCATAAGGGTAGAACCGCGTCCAGTTTTGACGTACGGGACCGCCGATCGTCCCGATATCCTGGGTGCCGCCGTAAAACCAATCAGGACGGTGCGGGTTATAAGCTACGCGATAGAATTGCAGGTTGGGGATGGTGCCCCCCCACACCCAGGAGCCTTGGTTAGGGGCCTGGGTATATAGGCCGCCGTCGGTAGCGAGGAACTTTTTCCCTGAACGGGAGAAAGCCAGGTCGTGTTTATCGGCATGGACGATAAAATCGCGCCAGGGGGGGGCGGCGAGTTCCCAGTTTTTCCCACCGTCCCGGGTACGCCACAACTCGACGCCCAGGACGTAAATTTCCTTATCGTCGAGAGGGTTTACGGCGATGGTTCCAAAATACCATCCGAACCCTGAGCCCCCAAAAAAACCTGGGGCATTAAGGTTGGAAGTGGAAAAATCAATGATGGGCGTCCATTGTTCGCCGGCATTATCGCTTTTGAAGATATTCAACAATTCGTTATCGGGGCCAAGATATCTGGCGAATATCCTTCCCGGGGAATTTTCGCTCGCAGCGAGGGCAATTCTTCCCAGGCTTTGTTGCTCGGGCAGACCTCCGGAGAGGGCCTTCCATGTTTCACCACCATCATTACTGCGGAATACCTTCGCATTGGGCCCGTTGAGCAGGGATTCCCGGTTATTGCGGATGCGATCCCAGGAGGCGGCGAAGAGCTGTTTGGGGTTGGCAGGGTTGATGATCATATCGGTGATGCCGGTTTGCTCGGCCACGAAAAGCACTTTTCGCCATGTCTTACCGGCATCGGTGCTTTTATATACCCCCCGGTCTGGCGTGCGTACGAAGGGCAGGCCCATTGTAGCTACCCAGATCGTACGGGGATCGGAGGGGTCAATGATTATCCTGGAGATAATCCTTGCTTCGCGAAGGCCGATATAGGTCCAGTCTTTTCCGCCGTTGGTGCTTCGGTAGAGGCCATCACCGATAAATGGATATCCGGTAACGTTGGGGTCGCCGGTGCCTGCATAGATGGTTTCGGGATTAGAGGGGTCAATAGCCAGTGCTCCGATGGCGAGGTAGGCCTGGGTATCAAAAACAGGGAGCCAGGAGTTACCCCCGTTGGTCGTTTTGAATACACCCCCGGATGCCAGCCCGGCATAAACGGTTTGTTCGTCATTGGGATGGATAACGACAGCGTTGATCCTGCCTGAAAAATTCCCGGCGCTTACCGCTTCCCAGTTTTCGTTAAACCCGGCTGGGCCAGTTCCGCGGGCTGCAACCTGCCGCCTGCTGATTTCCATCCCCTTCAAATATCCTTCAAGGGGAAACTCCGTTTCAGGATAAGCTTTTTGCAGAAAGAATTGCTCAGATATTGCCGCCCCCGGTTGCTCGCGTTGGTGCTCCGGCATACAGGCCAGGAGCCCGGATAACAGCAGTGTCGTACTTATCCATAATCTCATAGCGTGGTGATTTGCGATAGGAATATATAGCCTTCCGGCGCACCACATGGGTGCAGTTTATGATCCGAATGACAAAAAGAACTCTTTCAGCCCGGTCGCCTGTTCGGGTTTCATCCGGCCACTAAGGATCAGTCGCACCTCCCTGCGGCGTGGGGCACTTTCATAGCGTTGTTGTTCGATATCGGTCAGGGGGATTACGGCTGGAGCAGGGACCGGCTTGCCATTGGCCTCGTCCAGAGCAACGAAAGTATAGTAGGCGTGGTTGCAGCGCCGGGCACCCTGGCCTTTGATATCTGCGGCGAATACCTCGACGTAAATCTCTACCGAGGTATGAAAGGACCTGGTCACGCAGGCCTCCAGGGTAACGACATCCCCGACCCGGATAGGCCGTTGAAAGGAAACATGGTCAACGGAGGCGGTGACGACGTGGGCTTCGCAGTGTTTCCCTGCGCAGATACCACTTACGATATCCATCCACCGCAGTAAGTTGCCGCCCATGAGGTTGCCCATCGGATTGGCATCGTTGGGCATGACCATCTCCGTCATGATAGATTTGGATTCGCTGACTTTCTTCGGCCTTGGTACTGGTTCCATAGTGTTTTATCTGATCATCACCCCTTTTTTGCCCAAAAAAGGCACCGGGGTAAAATGCGAAGTATCAATACTGCCACTTACAAAGATGTATGTTTTATCGTACATAAAATCATTTTGTACAAAACTAATCATGTATTCGTTGGTCAGCGCGAATAGTTTGGTTTGAATAGGCTCGATCTGGGTACAGGATTGAGGGCCTATTTCTTCAAAAAAATGGCGCAGGGTAGTCGTTTTCATCTTTTCCCCGGATATCTCCCCATAACCGTTAGAGCTGATCAGCACATTGGTGATCGTATCGGGCTTTAAATTGACCAGATAAACGTCCCAGAACTCCTCTTCCGCATCCTGGCGCGGGGCAATGGCCAGGGCGATGTCTTCAACTTTGAGCTGGGGAATGTCCTTTTTCATGGGTGGAATGTTCAATGACATAATCAAATCCGAACAATTCGGCGAAATGCCGCAACAGCCGGGTTTTAACCTCCTCCAAATCCAGTGTGTCGTCTAATTCCAAAGCCAGTGAGGTAACACTTTTGTCTTCCTGTTGTATCCCGCAGGGAATGATATGTTGGAAATGTTCCAGGCGGGGCTGTATGTTGAACGCAAAACCATGCAATGTGACCCAACGGCTCATGTGTACCCCGATCGCACAGATTTTGCGGTCGGGGCGGCCTTTTGCTGCCGGCAACCAGACTCCGGTGTACCCGGAAACGCGTATGCCCGCCAGGCCATATTCCGCCAGCACACGTATTACGGCTTCTTCCAGATAGCGGACATAACGGTGGACGTCCGTGAAAAAGTACTCCATGTCAAAGATGGGATAACCAACAATCTGACCTGGACCATGATAGGTGATGTCGCCGCCGCGGTTGATCTTGAAAAATTCGATCCCTTCGCGACCCAGCGCTGCTTCGTCGAGCAGCAGGTGATCCATTGAACCGCTCTTACCCAGTGTATATACAGGCGGATGTTCGCAAAACAACAGGGTATGCTTCGGGGCCAATACCGGAATACCAGTGTTCCCCGCTTTCCTGAAGGCTGCTTTCCGCTCGATCAGCTCCTGGTGTACCCTGGTCTGGAGGTCCCAGGCCTCAGCATAGGGGATAAGCCCCAAATCCCTGAAAACGACTTCCTGACGCATCCTCCCTGATTTAAAGCGCGAATATACAATAAAATACGTAAGATTATGAAAAGACTTTGCGCAGGATGCTCTCAGGCTAAAAAAGACCCTGTTCGGTCGAATAATCCGGCGGTTTCTCCTCAAAAAATTAGCTTATGGATAAAAAATAACACATTTTTCTCACCGCGCATAGCGCCAATGCTAAAATATAATACACCGAAAAGGCGTGGCATATCGCGCCTTTAGCACCTCATCTTCCCACCGCGAAAAGTCTGTTGTTAAAACGATAAATATTTATTTAAACATTTATTTCAACAAAAAGTTGTAAAATAATGGTAGAAATATATACATTCGCAGGGACTAAAACATCCAGTGCTTATGAAGACCCCAAATGCCTGCGGCATCTCATGTATGCTTTTCTTTTTCCTTCCGGTTTTTTGCAAAGCACAAACCGGGCTTTCCCCTCATGGTGGTTCAGGTAGTCTCGGCCTTGCCCGTGCGTTCATTTGTATGCCCGGACTGCCGGGCGTATTCGGCAATCCGGCCAACCTGTCGCAGCTTCAGGGTTTTGAGGCGGAACTATGCCTGGAGGAACGCTTTCAGGGAGCAGGGTTGAGGGAAACAAGTTTTGGGTTTGGGGCGCACCTGCCCATTGGTAGCCTGGGCCTGGGGTTTCGCCAACTGGGGGCATCCGCCTACCGGGAACAACTGCTCCAGCTATCCTATGCACGGAAACTCACGCCCGGGCTGAATATCGGAGTCCGCTTTGATGCAGGGGCGCTCGGCCTGGAAGCGTACGATAGCCAAGTCATGATCAACGCAAGCCTGGGAATGACTGCCGCACTTTCCTCAAAAGTAGCCACAGGCTTTTTTATCCACCATCCCTTCCGGCCGGACGCCCCAAATACGTCGTTTATGCTTTCTGCGATGGGTGTTGGGCTGTATTATATGCCTGTTGAAAGGTTCCGCCTGGTAGCAGATATCTTCAAATATGCGATGCAGCCTCCCGCTACCCGGGTTGGTATCGAATACCGCCCTGCTCCCGCTTTTCAGATCCGGGTAGGGGCAAGCGTTGCACCTTATGCATTTTCTTTTGGATTGGGCATGGATATCCCCGGTGGGGTGCGTTTGCAGGTTTCTTCCTCCCAACATGCCCACCTCGGTTTTTCCCCGGCGATCGGGCTACAGTACCGGGGTGCTTTTTCAAATATGCTTTCCCCGTCCCCCTGAAAGGATTACCTTTGTGTCCGTCTTAAAATCCTCAACCAGCATTTATGCGTTTACTCGTCGTCGCCGCTACCGGGTTTGAGCTGCTGCCTTTAAAGGCTTACCTGGACCGGCATTTCATACAAAAAGATCCGGATTCTTTTCAGTTGGGCGATTTACAGCTTACCCTCCTGATCACAGGTGTCGGCGCTCCCGCTACCGTATATGCCCTTACGCGCATGCTGTCGGCCTTCAGGTTTGACCTGGTCGTCAATGCAGGAATAGCAGGGGCTTTTGACCATTCCGTACCGCTTGGGGAAGTGTTCAATGTAAAGGCAGATACTTTTGCAGACCTTGGTGTAGAGGAAGCCGATGGCAGTTTCCAGGGTATTTTCGACCTTCAACTCGGTGATCCTTCCGCCCCACCTTTCCGGGAGGGATGGCTGGTGCAGCCTCAGCAGGATGAAATGCGTTTTTTGCCCACGGCAACAGGGATAACGGTAAATAAAGTACACGGATGTGCAGAAAGCATTGCGAAAATTAAGAAAAAGTATCCGGCAGATATCGAGACGATGGAAGGGGCGGCGTTTTTTTATGTTTGTTTGATGGAAAAAGTGCCTTTCCTGGCACTTCGGGGTATTTCTAACCATGTGGAACCCCGCGACCGCGCTGCCTGGGATATCCCGCTGGCAATAGAGCGGGTGAATGAAGTATTGACAGGGTTACTTGGTAGTATCTCCGGCCCACAATAAGCGGGGGCGGCCACTCAGGTCATTTTCCACGTGTACCCCCTGCCAGCCTTGATTTAGCCACAACTGTTCGGCTGCAAAGGCAAAGTGCGCATGACATTCTGCGAGTATTGCCCCCCCATGGGCAAGTTTCTGCTTCGCAAAAGCACTCAGGGCGCGGTAAAACAACATGGGATCGCTGTCAGGGACGAATAGTGCCTGCCCAGGTTCGTGCAGTCGTACCCGTTCGTCCAGTTCCTGGTATTCCGATGCAGGGATATAGGGAGGGTTGCTCAGGATGAGATCATAGAGCGGCAGGAGTTCCCATGCCGTTCCGTCCAACAAATCCAACTCAAGGAACTGTACCTTCACCTGGTGGCGGACAGCATTTTTTCGGGCGACATCGAGTGCGGCAGCACTGATATCTATGGCAGAACATTCTATCCAGGGGCATTTTTTTTTGACCGTAACAGCAATACAACCGGAGCCGGTACCGATATCGAGTACCCGTACCTTATCCGGAAAGTGTTTACGCGCTTTTAGCCATTGTACGGCAGCATCTGCCAGTTCCTCCGTTTCCGGGCGCGGGATGAGGACATAAGGGTCAACAAAGAATTTTAACCCAAAAAAATCGGCTTCTCCCAGTACATATTGTACGGGCTCGCCGGCCAGCAGCCGGCTGTATATCCGGGAATAGCACACTGACTGCTCCTGACTCAGTACCCCCGCATGGTTAGGCCGGGATATATGCAAGGCATCCTCGAAGACGATCCGGGCGACTGATCTGCCCTCGCCTTCGTCATTATATAAAATTGCCAGACGGCTACTCAGCTCATTGAATGCTTCGGCGATGATCATTTCGGCCAGGATTGAGAGGAAAGCATTTATTTTGTCGCTTTTTGATCCGGCCATCCCCATCAGGAAAGGCGATTGCGAAAATCTTCATAGGTGAATTTCCTGACTACTTCCAGGGTACCGTCTTCGTGCCAGATACAGATATCGGGATGTTTAACTCCGTTGAACATCGTCGTTTTGACCATGGTGTAATGGATCATATCCCAGAACACCAGGCGGTCACCAGGCCTGAGTTCTTTTTCGAAAGCATAAGCATCCATAAAATCCCCTGCCAGGCAGCTCACCCCGCCGATCCGGTAGGCAGGTTTTCCAGGTTGTGGCGGGGTAGCACCCAGAATCCGCGGTGTATAAGGCATCTCCAGGGTATCGGGCATGTGTGCTGTGAAAGAAACATCGGCAATAGCGGTTTTTATTCCGCCATTTTCTACGATATCGAGGACGGTAGCGACAAGTTCGCCTGTTTCCCAGGCAATGGCACTACCGGGTTCGAGGATTACCTCGAGATGGGGGTTTCTTGCGCGGAACGCCTGTAGCGTGCTGATGAGGTGGTCGAGGTCATAGTCTTGTCGTGTCATGAGATGGCCTCCCCCCAGGTTGATCCATTTCAACCGTGGCAGGAAATCGCCGAAGCGTTCCTCGACTGCTTCGATGAGTTTTTGGGTTGCTAATGGGGATGATTCGCAGAGGGTATGCACGTGGAGGCCTTCTATACCGGCAGGAAGGTCGCTGCCGAGACGGTCGCGGGTGACCCCCAGCCTGGACGTACACGCTGCGGGGTTATACATTTCCGTGGCAACATCGGAGAACTCCGGGTTCACCCGCAACCCAGGAGAGACTTCCGGGGCTATGGCAGTCAGGGCAGTGCGGTAAGCCTGATACTGGGCGACGGAGTTAAAGGTAATATGGCTGCTGTATCGGGCGATCTCTTCGAATTCTTCTTCCAGGTAGGCAGGAGAGTAGGTATGGGCCGGCCTGCCCATTTCTTCAAAGATGAGCCTGGCCTCATTAAGGGAGCTCGCTGTAGCGCCGCTGAGGTATTCTGCTACCATTGGGAATACCCGCCACATGGAGAACCCCTTTAACGCGAGGATCACCTGTACACCTGTCGCTTGTTGTACGGTGCGTATCCGATCGAGGTTTTTGCGAAGGCGGGCTTCTTCGAGTACGAAAGCAGGCGAAGGCACCTGGGCATAATCAATAGGCATGGCCTGGATCAGATTTTTATTTCGTTTTCCGGGAATTCGATATCGCCGTTTACCTCTTCCTGCCAGGGCAAGCCGGCTTTGCCGATCGCGGAAAGGAAAGGATCGGGGTTGAGTTGTTCGACATTGAATACCCCTGCGCCCGACCATTCCCCTTGCAGCATCATCATGGCGCCCAGCATTGCCGGCACGCCGGTGGTGTAGGAAACCCCCTGTGTGCCAGTTTCCCTGAAAGCATCCTGGTGGCGGCAGTTGTTCCAGATATAGTAAGTTTTTTGAAGGCCGTCTTTTATCCCGCGGACACGGCAGCCGATGGATGTTTGCCCGGTATAATTTTCCCCGAGTTCCCCGGGATCTGGCAAAACAGCTTTCAGGAACTCCAGTGGAATGATTTCCATTCCTTTATACAGAATAGGTTCTATACCGGCCATACCGATATTCTGGATTACCCGCAGGTGGGTAAGGTATTCTTCGCTGAACGTCATCCAGAACCTGGCGCGTTTGATCGTCGGGAAGTGGAGTACAAGGGATTCAAGCTCTTCGTGATAAATGAGATAGGACTTTCTTGGGCCAATATCCGGATAGTTGACGATTTTGGAGATTTCGTGGGGTTCGGTATAGACCCATGTCCCGTTTTCCCAGTACTTTCCTTTCTGGGTCACTTCCCGGATATTGATTTCAGGGTTAAAATTGGTTGCAAAAGCTTTACCATGGCTGCCGGCGTTGGCGTCAATGATATCCAGATAGTGGATTTCGTCGAAATGATGCTTAGCCGCGTAGGCGGTATAAACGCCGGTCACACCGGGATCGAAGCCGCAGCCCAGCACGGCCATGAGACCAGCAGCTTTAAAGCGGTCGTGGTATGCCCACTGCCATTTGTATTCAAATTTGGCTTCGTCTTTAGGCTCATAGTTGGCCGTATCGAGGTAATGTACACCTGTTTCGAGGCAGGCTTCCATGATAGCGAGATCCTGATAGGGGAGCGCTACATGGATCAGAAGGGCAGGCTGAAAGCTTCGGATGAGTTTGACCAGTTCAGGGATATTTTCGGCATCTACCGCGGCAGTAGAAAATTGGGTGTGCCCGGTATCCCTGCGTACCGCTTCAGCGATGGCGTCGCATTTGGACTTTGTCCGGCTGGCCAACAGGATTTCTGAAAAAACGGTCGGGTGTTGTGCGCATTTGTAAGCGACGACGCGGCCAACGCCGCCGGCTCCTATAATCATCACTCTTGACATGACATTCATTTTAATTTTCGCCACAAATGTACTTAAATTGCATGGGTAAATTGCCTAAAGCATGCAGAAAGCTGAAATCATCCGTAGTTTTGATCCCAATGGGGTAGGTTTGCGCAATGGGCGCTTTATCGGGCTACCTTTTGATGCCGATAGCGCTGAGGTCTTGCTGCTGCCCGTACCCTGGGATGTTACGGTTTCTTATCGGGCAGGTACCTCCGGCGGGCCGGAGAATATCCTGGAGGCTTCTTCCCAGTTAGACCTTTTCGACCCGGATATAGAAGATGCCTGGAAGCTGGGGATCTACTTCCTTCCGATAAATCCCGATTGGCAAGAACGCAATGCAGCGCTCAGGCCCCTGGCCGCAGGTTATATTGATTTTGTAGAGTCTGGCGGGTCGGTGGAGCATAATCAGGATATGCGCACCATACTCGGGGAAATAAATCTCAGTTGTGCAGCATTAAGGCAATGGGTCTGTGATCAGACCCTGGATACGCTCCGACAGGGAAAGCTTCCGGGCCTGGTAGGGGGCGACCACAGTACACCCCTGGGGCAGATAGATGCTTTGCTGGAGGTACACGGCGCGTTCGGTATCCTCCATCTGGATGCGCACATGGATCTGCGGGAAGCCTACGAGGGGTTTACCTATTCGCACGCCTCGATTTTTTGGAATGTATTGCAAAGAAAGGGCATTACTCAACTCACACAGGTAGGAATCCGCGATTATTGTGAGGCAGAAGCCCTTTTCGCAAAGGAACTTGCAGGCCGCGTGGCCGTTTTCTTCGACCAACAACTCCAGGAACAGGCTTTTCAGGGGATCTCCTGGCAGGAACAATGTACCCGGATCATTGCTACCTTGCCGGAAAAAGTATATATCAGCTTCGATATCGATGCCCTCGACCCAAAGCTCTGCCCAAACACCGGGACCCCCGTGCCCGGCGGCCTTTCTCTGCCACAGGCACTCTACCTCATCAAACAGCTTGTGTCGGGCGGCAGGACAATCATCGGGTTTGACCTCAACGAAGTTGGGGGACTGGGCTGTACATGGGATGGGAACGTAGGGGCAAGGGTACTGTATAAACTTTGTAACTGGCTTGGGCGCAGCAATGGTCGGATTTAAATTGCCGACTTGATGCGATGGGATGCGCGCGGACTTAATAAATTTTGCAGGGTATGGGAAAAGCAAAAAAATGGTGGCTGGCAGGAATACTTGTGGTTGCCGCCTTATCTGCCGGGATCTGGTTTTTGTGGTCTGAACGTCTTCCCACAGTATCGGAAAAGCTGGAAAAACAATCTACGCCTGCAGGCTTGCTGGCACATACCCGGGAATTTGACCGGGAAATCATAAAAGTGGCAGAAGGCGTATATTGTGCGGTCGGCTACGGGCTTGCCAACTCCATCCTGATTGTTGGTAAGGATAGCCTGATCATCGTGGATGTACTGGAAAGCAATGAAGCAGCAAAGGCCCTGAAAGCAGATTTCGATAAAATTTCCACCAAACCGGTCAGGGCGTTGATCTATACTCATAACCATACGGACCACACCTCCGGCGGGGAGGGGTTCGTACAAGAGGACCAGGCGTTCGACGTGTATGCCCATGCTACGACAGCTACCCTCATAGACCAGCAGGTAAACCTCCTGCGCCCGGTCACCACGCGCCGTGGGATGCGGATGTTCGGAAATGCCCTGGCAGACCGGCCGGACCTGCATATCAACTGCGGTATCGGCCACCGGCTGGAACTGGACAGGGAATCCACGATGACGACCTATCGCCCGACGGTTACGTTCGAAAAGCGTATGAAGGTACAAATATCGGGGGTGGATATAGAACTTATCCATGCGCCCGGTGAAACGTCAGACCAGATTTTTGTCTGGTTACCGGCACAGCGCGCGCTGATTTGTGCCGATAACCTGTACCGGGCATTCCCCAATCTTTATACCATCAGGGGCACACCGTACCGGGATGTGGCCGAATGGGTGCGCAGCCTGGACATCATCCGCGAAATCGCCCCGGATGTCCTCATCCCCTGTCATTCGCGCCCCGTGAGCGGAAAGGCTGAAATCCTGGCCATCACGACTACATACCGGGATGCCATTCAGTTTGTCCACGACCAGACGATCCGGAATGTCAACAAGGGCCTTGGGCCGGAAGAGGCTGCACAGGTGGTGAAATTACCCCCGCACCTGGCGCAGCATCCCTATTTACAGGAGTATTACGGCAAAGCTGAATGGTCGGTGAAAAATATTTTCAACGGCTACCTGGGCTTTTTCGATGGCAATCCCACCCATTTACACCCCCTGCCGCCGATGGAAAAAGCCAGGAAAATTGCTGAACTGGCAGGTGGGGAAAAGCGCTTGCAGGCGCAGTGCGTACAAGCGCTTAAAGGAAAAGAATACCAATGGGCATTGGAGCTGTCCGATTATTTGCTCCGGCTCGAACCCCGTAATCAGGAAGTCAGGAAAATCAGACTTTCCTGCCTTCTGGCTTTAGGCGAGCGGGAGAGCAACCCCAATGCCCGGCATTATTATTTTACCACCGCACTGGAAATGGATCCAGCCTTCCAGCCGCTCGAACTGGGCCTTAACGCATCTTCGCTCCGCCAGTTTCCGCTCGCTGCTTTTTTTGCTTCTCTTGCCTGTAACCTGGTTCCGGAAAAGAGCCTCGAAACCGACGAGCGGGTATTGTTCAGATTCGAGGACACCGGGGAGGTATTCACCTTGCATGTGCGCAAGGGGGTATGTGAGGTGCGGCCCCGCGCATTGCCAGATCCAAAACTTGTCGTCCGGCTGGGTTCGGATACATGGAAAGCCTGCCTGGCCGGGCTGAAGTCCCTGCCCACCTCCGTTTTAAACGGGGAGATCCAGATGGAAAAAGGAAACCGTATAGCCTTTCTTTCGTTTATGGGGATGTTTGCGGAGTAGCTTCGAAAAAAGTATTTTGCCGCCTGCGGCGGCAAAATTAAATTTTTATAGAGCGGCGTAAGCCGCCAAATGAAGGGCCGGGGGCTTTTTACACACCCCCATAAAATTTTTCAGAGCACCGGTTTTGGTTTTTTTTTGGTTGAAATTGAAAAAAAAACCTTGAAGGTCATAACAGTTATTTGGGGGGGCAGCCCCCCCAATACAGT
>JBEIGB010000025.1:0-38756 GCA_040382095.1 Lewinellaceae bacterium | reverse complement strand
GATACATGCAGCTGCACATGATGTGGTCAAACACCTTGAGGGTGAATACGATGTTGTCATCTTCAACAGTGTGGTTCAATGCTTTAGCGGCTATAATTATTTCAGAAAAGTAGTCACTGATCTCATTCCTTTTTTAAGTGAAAAAGCGACTATCCTTTTCGGTGATTTGCAGGACCTCGAAATGAAAGAGGATTTGATTAATGATTTAAAGCATCATGCCAGGTTGAATCCACAGGATAAGGTGAAGCTGGACTGGTCCCAGGAACTCTTTCTCACAAGGTCTTTCTTTGAAGATCTGAAAAAGCATTTCCCCTTTAAAACGTTATCGGAACCAAGTCGTAAGATAGGTACTATTGAAAACGAACTGACAAAGTACCGTTTTGATGTGGTGTTTACTATAGATAAAGCCGTCACGCAGGTTCCATCTGGTTCAAACTGGTACGACCGCTCCTCCATTTCCCATTCTCCGGGGACTTCCGTTCCGGAAGGGCATGTCGTGCTGGATGATCCGGCTTATATTATCTACACCTCAGGTTCAACAGGCCAGCCTAAAGGGTGCATTGTTTCGCAACGCAACCTGGTGCGCCTGTTTTTTAATGAGAATCATTCGTTTCCGTTCCATGCACAGGAGGTTTGGATGCAGTCCCATGGGTATCATTTCGACTTTTCTGTCCTTGAAATTTACGGCGCACTGCTCTATGGTTCAACCCTGGTGGTGCCCTCGGCTGCTGAAGTCAGGGATGTCAGTGCATTCTATGCCCTGATCAAGGAGCAAAGGATTACCGTTCTGGGTCAGACACCACAAGTATTTTATCAGTTTTCCTCCTTTGTTCTCCGTCAAAACGATGTCCTTAGTCTCTCGGAACATTTGCGCTACATCATTTTTGGGGGCGAAAAGATCATACCGGGAAAATTAAAAGAATGGGTAATGGTATTCCCTGAGGTAAAGCTGATCAACATGTATGGTCCAACGGAGACGACAGTACACGTTACCTATCACCAGTTAAAACAGGAAGAGATCCTGAATGAACCGTCCGTATCTAATCTGGGACATCCCCTCCCGGATATACGCATCATTCTGGAAGACAAGTACGGCAACCTTGTGCCGTTTAATGTGCCTGCTGAAATTAAAATTGGAGGCTGTGGAGTCGGTTTGGGCTACTACAATCGCGAAGCATTGACCAGGGAGCGATTCATACCCCTGGACGGGAATGAAACCGAATGCGTTTATTTATCCGGCGATTATGGCAAAGTAAGCCCGAAAGGCGATCTGATCTTCCTTGCGAGGAAGGATAATCAACTTAAAATCCGGGGATACAGAATTGAAACAGCAGAAATAGAGGCAGCCATGCTCCAATATCCCTCCATCAAAGAAGCTGTCGTGGTGGATATGAAGGATGCTGCAGGGGATGCGTATTTGGCGATGTATTACACGGGCGGAGCAGAACAACCCGAAACACTGGCAAAGTTTCTCAAGGCTAATTTACCGGCATACATGGTCCCTGCCAGGTTCATCCACCTGGATAAGATCCCCTTGACCAGCAATGGAAAGCTGGACAGCAGTAAATTAACCGCGGTGATTTCTTTGGAATCCGAAGCGCATTCCGTTGACGAAGAAGGATGGAGCCATACGGAAAAAGTAGTGGCTCAGGCATTTAGAGAAATCCTGGATTTAGATCGCGTTAGTCTGGAACAGAATTTCTTTGAATCTGGCGGACATTCCCTAAAGGCGATGAGCCTGATGTCGCTGCTGCACTCAAGACAAAGAGTGGGGGTACCCCTGGTGTATCTGTATAAACATCCTACGGTCAAGAAGATTGCAGATTATATTGATCTGGCCAGGTTTATGAATATCCAGTACAAGGAGCACCCTTATCTCAAACTGGGAGATCCTGCTGGTAAGACAAATATCATTCTGTTCCCTCCCGTTTTGGGTTCTGCACTGGCTTATGGCCATCTTGCAGATCTTCTTCCCGGTATCACCGTCTATTCCTTTAATTATGTGGACAATAATGACACCATGCAGAATTATGTCCGGATGATTCAGGAGATTCAGCCAGACGGAAAGATCCATATTGCCGGGCACTCCGCCGGGGGATTCATGGCGTTTCATGTAGCCAAAGCCATGGAAAAGGCGGGCAGGGAAGTGGGAAGTGTGATTATTATCGATGCTTTCAGAGGAGGTAAAGAGGGTAAAAAGCATTCGCTGGAATTCATAACCAAAGAAATGGACATCTACGTAGAGGCCAAGTTTGAGGAGTTCAAGAGCCACTTCATTGACATGGAATTTTTCAAGGAAGTGTGCTCCAGGCAAGTGAAACAGTATTATGATTTTCTATTTCACATGGAACAGGAAGGTGATCTTTTGATCAAGGCCCCCATTTACCTGATGAAGGCTGAAAACAATTATGAACGGAAGGAGAACTGGAGTGAATGGACGGAAACAGGCGTAACCGAAATCCTTTCCGCTGGCGTACATAGCAAAATGGTAGATGAACCCCATGTTAAAGATAATGCAGTGATTATCCATAAAGTTCTGGAATTGGCAGAAAATAGAAAGAAAAATGATTGAAACATTGAGAAACAAAAAAGACCCTGCGGATAGAAATCCGCTGATTATCAGCCCTTCCGAGCTATCCACAGGGAGCCAGGTAGGCGATTTAATCAATTTCATCAATGGCAATTTGGATGACATCCGGAAAGACCTGGCCCATTCCGGGGCCATCCTTTTCAGAGGTTTTGCCATACATACAAAAGAAGATTTCAAGACTGTAGCCGATGCTATAAGGGAGGAAGCTATGCCGTATGCCGATGGCAACTCGCCGAGAACAAAGCTGACGGGCAATACCTACACGTCAACTGAATTCCCTGCGGATCAATTCATATCCCTTCACAGCGAGCTATCCTATTCCAACCTGTGGCCCGACCGCATGCTGTTTTGCTGCGTGCAGCCAGCCATTGAAGGTGGAGAAACGCCTTTATGTGACAATGCCGCGCTGCTGTCTTTGTTGCCAGGGGAAATAGTGGAGGAGTTCTCCGAAAAAGGTCTGTGCTACATCAGAAACCTGCACGCGGGGTTTGGCCTGGGTCCCTCCTGGCAAAAAACCTTTGAAACGGAGGAAAAGGCCGAGGTAGAGGCATTTTGCAAAAGAACGCATAGCGAATTTACCTGGAATGAAGATGAAAGCCTTACAATCAGGCAATATCGCCCTGCTATCCGGAACCACCCCATTTCCAATGAAAGATTGTGGTTCAACCAGGCCGACCAGTTCCATATCTGCAACTTCGAGCCGGAAGTACAGGAAGCCATCCTGGATCTTTACGGCGATGATGCCTCCAGCAGACCCCAGCATGTCACTTTTGGAGATCATTCGGAAATTGACCCCGCGCACATCTCAGTGATACGGTCAATTACGGACCAAATCATGATACCGGTGCAATGGCAGGCAGGTGACCTTGTATATCTGGATAATATGAAGGTGATGCACGGCAGGATGCCTTATAAAGGTGACAGGACAGTTTTACTCACGATGTATAAATAAGGGAATCTTATGTATCAACTTGAAGAGCGCGATCTTTCCAACTGGCTAAAAGCGAACCTGCCTCTTTTTCATAAATCAAAAGTAAACGATCATCTGCCAGCTTTTGAAATCATCCCCAACGGATTGTATTTTTTCTTAATCCAAGCCTTTTTAAAAAAATACAATATCAAGCCCAGGGGAATGGTCCATGTCGGCGGACACCTCGGGCATGAAATTCTGCCCTATGCATTGCTGGGTTTTGAAAAGGTCCTGGTCATAGAGCCTCTGGAACCAGCCGTTGATAAATTGCAGGCAATCAGCCGAATATACAACGATCTGGCGCTTTCATGCGTGGAGGTCTTTGGTGGAGAACCATTCGTTCAGATCTTTATTGAACCCTGCGCCGCCGGAGAAAAAGAAGGAACATCAACGCTTTACGTGACCAGGGAGAGTGGACTTTCATCAACTCACCGGCCCTTGACCGAAGTGCAGGTCAATGGAATCAATCTGTCGGAAGTAACCATGGAGCAGGCCATCCACGTAAGGCCATTGGATAAAATCATTGAAGAAAAGTATGCCGGGATCGAATTCAATGGAATGCGGGTCAATGTGCAGGGAGACGAACTTGCGGTGTTCAAGGGGGCTGCAAATTTGATAGGCAAATTGGATTTTGTCTTTTGCGAAGCCAATTATGACGAGCGTTATGAAGGGATTCCAACTACCGCAGAGCTGATCGGATTTCTGGAGGCGCATAACCACACCCTTGTTCGCCACGACAGGCTGTCAGACACAGTAGGTAACCTGCTTTTTATCAACAATAATCTGTTTTCAAATGGATAAGACGTTCAACGATGCCATAAAAGCAAACCGCAAGGCGATAAGAAATCTAATATGGAAAAATCCGAAAAAGGCGTTTTCGACAATGTTTGCAAAAAAGCCACACGCGCTTTATACGAACATGGGAGAAGAAGACCATCCCAAATACAAAGACCTGGATACTCCTTTGTGGCTCAATTTCGGATATTGGAAGCATGCTTCCACCTACGATAGTGCATGTGAAGCATTGGCCACAAAATTAGGCGAACATCTCGAGCTCAACGCCTCCGACCATTTGCTGGACGTTGGCTTCGGTTTTGGGGAACAGGATATTCTTTGGAAAAAGAAATTCCATGTGGCCACGATTAAAGGGATAAATATTACGCCCTTACACGTAAAGGTAGCAAAAATGCGGGTTGCGCTGCATGGATTGCAGGAGTCTATTGATTTAAATCTTGGAGATGCGACACAGATTCCCTACCTGAATGAAAGCTTTACAAAAATCAGCGCCCTGGAGTGTGCCTTTCATTTTGAAACCAGAAAAGATTTTCTGAAAGAAGCTTTCCGCGTCCTCCAACCAGGAGGTAAATTAGGCCTGACGGATTGCTTTCCGGGAAAAGAGCGGCATAGGGATTTCTACTTTTGGTTCGTATTGAAAGCCATGAGCATACCCTACAGGAATATGATAGATGAAAAAACGTATATCCGGGATTTGGAGGAAATCGGTTTCAGGAATGTTCAAATTGAACGGATTACAGACCAGGTATTTACAGGCATGGCCTCTTATTTTAAAAAACAGGCAGCCGGCATACCAAAGGAGGAAGTGCGGGTTGATCTTGCAACGGATAACGTACGTATTGAGGAGTGGTGGAGTGGAAGAGGTTGGTTCATGGGACTGGACGAATATGCAGTGATCACAGCAACAAAGCCTTGAATAAATGCTTGATAAGTTCCACTACAAAGATACGATGCTTGGTATTTTGGGGGGCATGGGTCCGGTAACTTCTGCTCAATTCGTCAGGACAATTTACCAGCTATGCGATGAGGAGGATGAGTTTAATATGCCGAGAATAAGATTATTTTCTGAGCCTGATATACCTGACAGGAGCACTTGTCTGAAAGCATCTTCCACAGTTCAGATGGAGGCAAGGATCCGCTCCTTGCTTGAACTTTTGGAACCCAGCGTGGACCGCTTGCTGATCTGTTGTTTCACAGCACACGTCGTTGTACCCAAACTTCCGGAGCTCATCCAGCGGAAACTGATCAACCTGATCTCCTATTCGGATAAGCTATTGAGCCAATTAAATGAAAAAACCCTTTTCATTGCATCGGAAGGTGTGTATAAGAGTGAAATTTTCCCTTTAGCCCGTTATCCTAATTTAGTTACACTCAGCAGTGAGGATCTCAAGGTAGTTCACCAGCTTATCTATGACCACCTGAAGACGAGGCATGATTATGCCCATGTACAAAACCAGCTTTCGAAAATGCTGTATAAATATCAGTGCAGGCAGATGTTTGGTGGCTGCACAGAGATGCACTTGCTCAAAACGTGGGACAGAACCGAGCTGAACATCGTTGATCCCTTATACGAGATTGCCCTTGAATTCACGGGACGCAAATCTGCAGGTCAATGAAAAATCGGGAATCCATTGAGGTCTATTGCCTGAATTTAAAACCTTGTCCACCTGACCATTTCCTCCATATCTTGCCTGAATTGAATGCCGGCGACCGCCAAAGGGCTGCTTCATTCGCAAAAAACGATGATCGCCGGAGGTTTTTGGGAGGCAGGTATCTATTGGATCAATACTTAAAAGAATCCAGGGCATCCGAAAGCCTGCGGCATATAACACTCGATGCATTCAAAAGACCCAGGCTGGCGCAAACCGCTTTTTCCATCAGTCATTCGGAAGACTGGGTGGTAATGGCAGCCGGGATTGGTGATGTGTCCATTGGTATTGATCTGGAAGTATGTGTTCCGCGCTATCTTCCTGATTTTTTGGCACCATTCACTGAAGAAGAGACCGCTTACATCTTACAAGAAAATGCATTGAGCAGATTTTATCATGCGTGGACTAAAAAAGAAAGTGCCTTAAAAGCGATAGGAAAAGGATTTTTATACGATGCCCTCGAAATCAACACCCAGTCACACCTGTTTTTTTACGAGAATAGAAAATTCAACTGGTATGCATTGCATCTGGCGGACGATGTGGCAACAAACCTTTGCCATGATCTAGAAAATGCTAAAGTAACATGGAAAATGGTAAGTCATTAATCATACTTTTTCACCACTTTGAAAAGCTGAAGGAAAATAGCCATTACCAGCGGTGTCAGGAAAAGACTCAATAAAAACCCTCCCAGAAATCCCAGGAGGGTTTTTTTTGCATATAGCCCCACCAAAATCGCAAAGAATATATTGATAAAAACCAGAAGAGCAGGCATTGAGCAGTCGTTTTTTGTTTACAATTTGGAGGGAGAAAATTATGTCTATGACACGGTAGGAGCACCGACCTTCTTACCCTTCATCATGCTGTTAGCTACCTCCCTGCCACTGGTGTAAAGCTCATCAAAATAAGCTTTCATCGTTTCGGGCTTAAAGGTAAGCAACGTACCGCCAGCTTCGAAATGCTGGATAAAGACATGGCCGATAGCATAGGTGGTAGCCATGGCATACGCACCAATGGTCGTAAAGCCGAGAATGCCCCCTATAACTGGAACAGACCGCAGGAATTGAGCTGTTCCCGATGCCAGGGCACCTGTGGTCGCGCCTGCAAGCAAAGTCGCGATAATGGATCTTGCAATCTCCTTATTGAAAGGCAGATTGTACATGACTGCCAGGTCATTTACCAGTTTAATCTGCAGGGCGGTCACGCCCACGAAATCAACCATCGGCACAGGAATCAGCCCTATGCCTCCGCTATACCACATATAGCGGTTGACCAACTTTTTGGCCTCCTCGGTAGGGGCCTCCAGATTTACGGTTTGAATTTCTTGTTTTGCCATTTTTGTGCAATTTATTTAGTTCAAATATACCAAAATTGATCGATCTAACCTATTTTTTTCATTCCAAAATATAATACTTTACTAAAATTTTATGCCAAAATATCTTGTAATACCGAAGCATATTTCCTGCCGGGCACACCACAAAAGATATCTTAACTAAACCAGTTATTAGCAAAATTTAGAAAAGCAAAAAATCATATTAAAAAGCTTATATTACATTAAATTATTTTTTTGATATCACCAAAATTATTCCATTATGTTGCCAACTATTTGGTGCTTCCCTTTTGCCGGTGCAAGTTACTACTCCTACAAACCGCTATTTAAAAGTCTAGAACAGTCGCATACGATTAGATATCTTGAACTGCCGGGCAGAGGAAATCGAATGAACGAGCCATTGTTATATTCTTATACAGAAGTACTGAACGATATTTTTCATCAAATAAAAGACGAAATCAAAGAACCTTTCATTTTCTATGGCCATAGTATGGGGGCACAGTTGGCCTTCGATACGGTACATCTGTTGATAGCTCAATACAACCTTAAGCCATTAAAGCTTGTCGTTTCAGGCAGGGGGGCTCCTGCTGTTGTCAGCATGAACAAAAGATATAATCTGCCCAAACCTGAATTCAAATATGCCTTACAGAAATTAGGGGGTATTCCGCAAGAGATACTGAACGACGATGAGTTTTTTTCTTTCTTTGAACCCATATTAAGAGCAGATTTTCAGGCTATTGAAAATTTTACATATACACAAAAAGATCCACTTGATGTTCCAATTCACGCCCTTTTAGGAGATACAGAAGAAACAACCCCGGATGAGGCCTCTGCCTGGGAAAAAGAGACTAACGCCGAGTTTAATCTGAAGATTTTCAATGGCGGGCACTTCTTTATTTTGGAGCATACCGAATCCATTCTGGAGCTCATTATAGAATAAAACCTATAGTATTAAGACGTTCTTTCTTTAGTTACCAGTAAAAAGATTGCAATAATTATGGGCGAAAAAAATATGGCCAGGAAAAAAGTGAGGAAAAATCCTAACTTTCTGTTTCTTCCAAGAAGACCAATCAACAAACAAATAATAAGATAAAACAAAAAAAACATAGAAATTATTTGGTTTTTAATCCTTCGGGAAGTTTTACCCCAAATTCTGGCTATTTACACTTAACATAGTGCAAGTTAAGTTAAAAATTCTGAAATACATCTTGTTAGAAAATATCAAAAAAATCAATTAATTGATATACAGTTATTTATGCGTGTATTTTGTACCCTTGTAGCACTTTTGTAGCACCTTGACACTTTGTTTATCAGACGCTTTTCAAAAAATTGCACGTATTATTGCAAGAAAAAATTAAACCAATACGCTTTAGTTGATTTTTTCAGTGCTAAAGAATGATACACACAAAGAAAACATTATGCACACTATGCACATTTTAAAAAAAACGCGTGTTAAAATATTATTTATTCCTTTATCCTTTTTACTTGGATTTTTGTATCTGACAGAGGCTATTGGTCAAACGAATGAAAGCCGGGTTATCAAAGAGATCAACTCCATTGAAGCCATATTGTATCAAAATCCTCTTGAGGCGAAACTCCGCCTGCAGAAACTTGTCGCCAACAATCCGAATATATCGGATTCAACCAAGTCATCACTATACTTGAAATGGGGTGTTTCTCTCGGAATGAACAATAACCTGGATTCAGCAATCTGGGCTATAAAAAAATCCTATGCATTATCGCCTGATTACGATATAAATAAATCCTCCGCATTAAGAATCCTCGCTACCCTGTACAGGCTAAAAAAGAATTATAAGGAGGCAGAAAAGGCACTTATTGAAAGTTTGCGCTTAAACAAAAGCATTGGGAAGAATCCCATGCAGGAGGTTATTGTACTACAGGAATACGGTAGCCTTTGCCTTGATCAGTATGACTATGCCAGGTCAACCAACTTCTACCTGCAGGCGCTGGATATTCTTCAAACCCCTGGACTTGAGGATCCTCAAAAAGTAATGATAGAAGCCAAATTAAGAATCACGCTGGCTGAAGCTTATCTTGCATCCGGTAATTATTCGATGGCAATTCGAGAATTTGAATTGTCCATGCCGGTACTTGACTCTCTCCAGGACAATGAAGGCATGGTTAGGTCAGGATACCAATTAGGCACTGCCTACATCGCATCAAAACAATATATCAAGGCAGATAGTCTATTTTATATACTCCGTCCACTTACGGAAAAATTGCAGAATGACGAACTGAAATCCTACATTCTCCTTTGTATGGGGAACTCCCTGGTGCCTCAGGGTAAGCTTAATCAAGCCTTGTCCAATTTCCGAAAGTCATTCGCAATCATGAATAAAAATAAATCGGTATATATTCTGGACTGCGTAAATCCATATATTGATTTGCTTATACAAACAGGGGCAGAGGCAGAAGCACGGCAGGTGATATCTACATCAAGCGTACAATTAGCCTTTCCAGTTGCTCTTCCTAAAGAAGTTATGAATTTCAAAAAAAGTGCAATTAAATTTTTATGGAAGGATAAAACAACATCGGAATTACACGCATATTATCAGGATCTTCTTCAACTCTCCGACAAGGTTTACCAGGAAGAAAAGCGCAAGTCGGCGCTTGAGATCCAGGCGAAATACCAGTTTGAACGACAAAAAGAAATTGAAAAAAGCCTGCTAACTGAAAATAACCTGCTCAAGGAGAAGGAAGGGTTAAAGAAAATACAATTACTACTTTCAATCGTAATTGGATTGCTGGCTTGCTTTATTCTCTTATTAGTTGTAAAACGACTTCAGCAACTTGCGCGTATGCAAAAAGACCAAATCGCAGCAAAAGAGGCTGAGATCAGGCTCCATAAAGTCCAAAGGGAATCAGCAGAACGTGAAAAGGCCTTCAGAGAACAACTCATCCATCAACAAAAGCAAATTATCGCCAAAAATATTGAAGATGCCGATAAACTTAAGGAACAACTCGAACAGTTGGTCCAGGAACAGCAGCAATCCCAACGCCAGGAATTAGTAGCACAGTTTGAACTTATCAAACAGGAGAATTTAGGCGTGGATTTATTGATTACGCAGTTTAATGCCCTATATCCATCATTCTCGCAAAAATTAATCCGGAAATTTCCTAAATTGTCTCAGCCCGATGTACAATTTTGCATCTTCGTGCGCATGAACCTTACGACCAAGGAAATCGCAGCATTGCTAAATATTGAACCCCGCAGCATTTATGTGAAAAAGTACCGAGTCATGGAGAAAATGGGCCTTGGCGAAAATGATGATTTCGAACAGCTACTTTATGGAATAGAATAGGGGTTGAAATATCACTTTCGCCAAAGCTACCTTCTTCACACATCTTATTGCATATTCACCTTCACACTATGGATGATGCCATCAAAAGTGTAAGGCGCTTTTTCACTGTAACGCATTGAAACAGGAGAGCCCAAATCGGTGCCGACATCGAAGGTTTCACTGGCTGTAAAAATACCCGGAACGGTTTTATTAAGTGCCAGTTGCCCAATCCGCTTTCCATCAACCATAATTGTAACAGTTCCGGGATACCCGAGCCGGGGAATGTTCGTATCAAGCTCAATCTGGTGTCTTCCTTTAGTTAATAGCTCACTGGATTCAAGGACATACCGTTCCAGGATCATCATATTGTATTCAAAAATGAGTTTACCCCCCTCCATAAATAACGTAATTCCGCCGGATTGCCCACCCATGGCAAAGATAACGCCATTCGCATTTTCTTTTATCTCAATATCTACCAGCGTTTGATTGGACACTTTACCCAGTGCAGGAGCAGCAGGCTCTGGCATACGCTGCGTCCGTTGGGTGAATGTCCAATTCTTTGTGGTGGGAAACTGGGCATCTTCCGGATGAATCCGCAGCCATAATCCCGCACCAATAGGTAAATCATTATTTTCTTTCGCCTCTTCAAGGAACAGCGCTTTCATAAATTCCAGGCGTTCGGGTTCAGCTTTGGAAAGATCGTTCGCCTGAGAAAAATCCTCTTTCAAATTATAAAGTTCCCACCGGTCATTCTTCGAATTCCACTTTCCCAGACCTGGTTGCGCAGGTATCCAGGGATAAAGCGGGCCAAAAGTACAGGCAAACCATCCATCGTAATAGATACCCCGGCTGCCATTATTATCAAAAAACTGAATATTTTTCCTGGCTTCAATGCCTGCATCTGCAAATGTATATTTCATGCTGATACCGTCCAGGGGAACCTGGGTAAAACCATTCACAATTTTGGGAGGGGTAATTCCCAGGACCTCGTAAATAGTAGGCGTGATATCGTTAACATGATGAAATTGTGAACGGATCTTATTATCGGCTCGAATTCCTTTCGGCCAACTGATAACCAATGGATTACGTGTACCCCCGAAATGCGAGGCTATCAATTTTGTACTCCTGAACGGAGTGCCTCCTGCCCAGGCCCAGCCCGCATGATAAATATTATCTGTTAAAGGACTTCCCAAAACATCCAATCCACCCAGTGTTTCCAGCGCACTCAGTTGCTGCTGAATCGTATTGGGTATATTGTTTTGTGCCAGTAATTCGCTGATTGATCCATTCTGACCTTCTGCACTCGACCCATTATCTCCCCATATATAAAACACCAGTGTGTTGTCTTTTTCTCCCATTGCTTCCACTGCATCCAGCATACGGCCAATTTCATGATCTGCATGCTCTGCATATCCGGCAAATACCTCCATTAATCTTATTTGAAACGCTTTTTGGCTTTCAGGAATACTTTCCCACGATGCCATTGTGCTATCTCTTTGGGTAAGCTGGGTATTGGGTGGAATCCAGCCCAGAGATTTCTGGCGATTAAAGACGCGCTGGCGATAGTTATCCCATCCATCATTAAACTTTCCTTTGTACTTATCCGCCCACTCCTTGAAAATTTGATGTGGACCATGCGCTGCTCCGGGCGCAAAATAGACAAAGAAAGGCTTGTCAGGAGCATACGTTTTCTGCTGGTCTATCCATTCAATAGCACGGTCTGTAAGATCAGTTGTAAGGTGATATTTTTCATCTTTCGGAGGCTCAATGGGTTGATTGTTTAAATACAAGCGTGGCTCCCATTGAGAGGTTTCCCCGGCAAGGAATCCGTAAAAATGTTCGAAACCATACCCGGTGGGCCAGTAGGTATGAGGACCGATAGCGGTAGTCTGTCCGGCCGGTGTATTGTGCCACTTTCCAAATGCCGCAGTATTATATCCATAATTTTTTAGTACTTCTGCCACCGTAGCAGCTTCTTTTGGTATAATTCCCGTAAAACCATCCCAGTCCACCGCTCTTTCGGTGATGGTTCCGCTGGATACCCTCGTATGGTTTCTGCCTGTGAGCAATGCCGCCCGCGAGGGTGAACAAATGGAAGTGGTATGAAAGGTGTTGTACGCAATGCCTTCCTTAAAGCAACGGCTTAACGTTGGGGTATTTACTTCTCCTCCAAAGGTTGAAGCAGTGCCAAATCCTACATCATCCATTAATACAATAATTATATTTGGAGCATCCTTACCAAGATGACTGGGATATACCCTGCGCTTGTGAATACTTTCCTGTAAGCTTTCACCAGCCAGGCTCGCACTGGGCGGACCGGGGAAAGGTAGTACGCTTCCGTAGCCGCCATTGGAATCTGACAGCGTATTTGGGTTCTGCTGACTAAATCCACGAACAGATGCGAAAGCGAGAACAAGTGCCAGAAAAAAATGCATTCGATATGCCATTAGTTATTAGGTTAAACGTTCGATAATTTTAATATAGACCCTTTGCATACATGCGATCAAATATCTTTTACACATCGAAAACCCGTATGATTGGTTCCGGTACGCCAGTCTCCCTTTCCTCTCGTACCGACCATATACCGGGTGCAGTACTGGTCGTTACATAAAAAAGATCCTCCACGCTGCACTTTTTTGGCTACTCCTGGTTCACCGGGGTCATAACTATCAGATGGTCCTGCAGGGTTGATGGCCAAATCATTTCCTGCCAGATACGCATAATAATCACTGCGATACCAGTCGGAACACCATTCCCACACATTACCCGACATATCGAATAGTCCATATCCGTTTGGGCTGAACTGCTTAACGGGTGCAGTTTCGGCATATCCATCCTCAGCATTGTTATTATCTGGAAAGTGCCCCTGGAAGGTATTGGCCATATACTTACCTGCAGGCCGAAAAACATTTCCCCAGGCGTACATATTACCCGCAAGCCCACCCCTTGCAGCAAATTCCCACTCTGCCTCAGTTGGCATACGCTTTCCTGCCCATCTTGCATAAGCCTGAGCATCCTCCCAGGCAATATGCACAACTGGATGATTTTCCCGTCCCTTTATCGAAGAATTTTTACCTTCAGGTCGTTGCCAGGAGGCGCCTTCTACATAACTCCACCATTGATAGTAGTTATTGAGGGAAACTGCATTTGACGGTGGGGTAAAAACTACAGATCCTGCCACCAGCATTTCAGGCTGCGCATCCGGAAACTCTTCCTTTGTTGGTACCTGCTCTGCCAGGGTTATATAACCGGTAGCTTTGACAAAGGCGGCGTACTGTGCATTAGTGACTTCATGTTCATCCATAAAAAACCCATTTACCTTTACCCTGTGCACAGGACGGCAATCTGCCATTTCCTGGTTCCCGCCTTCCGTCATCCCAACGGGGTTGGGACTTCCCATACTAAACGTTCCTCCCGGAATATACACCATACCTTTCGGAAGTGCTGGAATGGGAAACGTCATTTCCGTCAATGTAGGCAAAAAACTCCCCCCACCGCCTTTCACATACCTGGCGGAATCCTGGGGTTCCATGCCCTCAGCACACATCACATACGCCTGCAGTACAGTATCTTTAACAGGACCCGTATTTGCTACATCCCTGCTTTGCATGCCCCTGCAGGAGTAAAACAAAAAGCAGAAAGCAACATGCGATGCCAGTATTGCCATTAAATTATGGGAAAATCTAAAAGCAAATGCCAGCAGCTTTTTCTCAAAAGCACCAATTCTGCCAATTAAATTAATCCAATCAATGCCCATGGCCTTTTGTTATCATTTCAACAGCATCCCCTATTGTGAAACTCCCTGCTTTCTGGCGAGGCGGAAATTGCTGAAAAGAAGCCAGAAAGCTACCCACCATCGACCTTTCGCAACAAGTCTATTGTTTTATTCCTATAATCCCGTAAATCAGAAAAATCTTATATTTTCAGTAAAAATCTCAGAGGCAAAATCAAAAGCCTTAATTTACATGGATTTTAATAATTAAAATCTTCTGACTGCACGTACTCTAAAGTCATTTATTTTTGTGTTGGAATTCATAAAACCGAGATTGAAATGAAAACTTACGGAATTAAAATAGTTAACTTCTGAAGAACTCCAATAAGAGGCAAACTTAAAGCCGTTGGCAGGACCTAAAACTGTATTAATAACAAGTGCGGAATTAAAACATTGGCTAAGCTCCCAGGCAGATGGCAAATACCAATCTTTAAAACCACCCCCTGAATAATTTTTGCAAAGATATGCCGCACCACTCACGTCTCCCTGTGCTACAATGGCAGTGGTATTTGTCTGTCCGTCGTTCGGGCTTTGTGCTTGTGTGCCGATCAATTTATCGGCAACCGAGCTGTATTGCGCAGACGCACTAACATCTGTAAGCGATGCAATCAATCCTTTTTCTATACCATTTTCTTTCCAAACAGCCACAACAATACCCCCTCCAAATAATTCACCAATATAGTGCCTGTAACCCGAATCCGTAGTTTTGGCATGCAAGGCATAAGGTACACTCAGCAATTGGCTTGTTCCGGAAATAGTGTAGTTTGACCCGCCCTTCAGATCGGTTTCAGTATGAATATAAAACGGGCCATTTGCCCAATTAATCGCAGAAAAATTTCCCGATACAACAGTTCCGCTGCCAATTTCAAGACTTACCAATCCATTTACATTGGTAATAGGGGTTTGTGTCTCAGCATAAACAGCCGTACCCGTTTCTGAACCTTGCCGGATACTAATTTTCATTCCAATTTTAGTAGAAACTACTAAATCGCCACTTCCATTGCGCACAATCGCCTGATAACTCATTTTTTCCGGTGCCTGACTGAATAATATATTTACCGTAGCCAATATTGCTGCACAAGTGATAATTATTCTATGCATTACCATTTAATTTTTAATGATTTTAAATGACTGAACCTTTTTATTTTCATCATCCACAACATTTACAAAGTAGATAGATGCGGGTAAATTGCCCAGATCAATAGGTGTTTGTTTTCCCGTTATTTGTTTTTGGAATATTAACTTGCCATTATAGTCAAACAAAAAGTATATTAATTTTTCATTGATGTAATCCTGTACATCTAAAATGATATTATCTGCTGTGGGATTGGGAAAAAGTAAAATCGAGAAGTGCTCCTGTGCTTCCTTACGGTAACTTGTTGAAATACTGTCGATTTTAAAAATTTCATAAGGATGCTGCACGCCCTGTGCAAGATGGCCTGAAACTGCACTATTGGTAGTATAAATGAGCTGCCCGATAGTATAGGTAACCGTGCCATTACTCCCCGTTGCAATATTTCCTGTAGAATTAACAGATTCCTGCGCCTGGACTATACCCACACACAACGAACAGGCAACCACGAATAAACTTAATTTGATTTTCCACATAATATGATCTTCAGTTAAATATCATAATGAAAGCATACTTTCCAATTGCTGCTACCCTACCACCTTTTATCCTTCAAATTCTCCTCAATCAATAGCAGCCCACTACTTCTTCAAAAATATATTTTTATGTCCGACATGGTAGTGCGACAAAAATGATACTCAACATATTATAAAATTAAAATATTGATTATCATTCACTTAAATTTTAACCTACAAAAGCTGTAGCACTTTTGCAGCATTTTAAGCAGTTATATTTTCCATTTTTAATATGGAAATTCACCATTAATCACCGAGCGGTTGATCTTTGGTTTCCTTTACCAGGAAGAATAGGTGAGCCCAGAAACGGCTGCAGCTGCTGCGACCCAGTAACCCGGTGCAGAAGGATTTTTCAGGTATGCGGTGAGCCAGGTTACTACCATGGGAGTTATACCCCCGAAAATACCCACGGAAAAGTTATAGGAAAAAGCGAGTCCGGTACATCGGATCTCGCGCGGCATGAGTTCTACATTAGTAGCTGCAATTGCACCGGAAACGATAGCCAGAGGCAGGGCAAGACCAATTTCGCATCCTATGGTTACCCACCGGATTCCTTGCCCCATCAAATAAAAAAGCGGAATCGCAGCAACTGCCAACAGCGTGAAACCAATACCAAGGACAACCTTCCTACCCAGCCTGTCGGCTAGTTTTGCTGATAAAGGCATCAGGATCAACATCACTATCATAGCGAACGAATTATTTCTGAGCGCACGCTCCGCTGATAGGCCACTTACCTGCTCCAGAAAACTTACCGCATAGACAAAAATGGTGTAAAAACCTACGCCATAGCCAAGGTTGAGCAGAGCCACCCTCAGTACCGCAAATTTATGTTTTGTGAAAATATCCAGTGCAGGCGTTTTCGACTGCCCCACCGGCGCTTCCGTATGCAGACCACGGCGGAGCCAGAATCCTATTAATGCTACAGCTCCGCCAAGAAGGAATGGTACGCGCCAGCCCCAGGTTTCCAGCTGCTCCGGCAGCAGCAGGTATGCCGTAATGAATCCTACTCCTGAACCCAGCAACGTGCCGGCTGTTGCTCCCCAGGCTCCCCAAACAGCGCTGAACGCCCTGCGGCCCTTTGGCGCATTCTCCACCAGGAATACCAGGGAACTCGTGTACTCTCCTCCTACTGACAGGCCCTGAACAAGCCGTAAAAGTACCAGCAAAACAGGCGCTAATATACCAACGGTAGCATAAGTTGGGAGCAAGCCCATGGTCACGGTAGGGATTGCCATCGCCATGACCGATAGCAACATCGCACGTTGCCGGCCTACCAAATCGCCAATCCGGCCAAAAATTATTCCTCCCAGCGGACGAACCAGAAAACCAGCTGCAAAAGCGCCAAAAGATGCAATAAGCGATACGACCGGATCCTCGGATGGAAAAAATTGCTTGCCAATAATGCTGGCAAAATACCCATACACCGCAAAATCATACCACTCCATTACGTTGCCAATCAGTCCAACAATCCTAAGACGTAAAAAAGATGGACCTGAGGTTTGTGTTTTCATATACGAATTTTTCACTATTTAAAAATTGAAGATTTTCTGATTGCCCAACCCTTGCTGCGCTGAACTTTTACAAATAAAAAGAATCGCATTAATTAATTGATGATGGGTTACTTATAAGATATAAAGTGTAGCACTTTTGTAGCAATTTCCTGTAGATATGCGCCGCCAATAATTATATTGAAGAGGCTGTCCGAAAAGTTTGGGGTTGTGTAAAAGGCCGGGGGCTGTCCTTTGGCGGCTTGCGACGCCAATAATTATTAATTTCCTTCACTTTTTACACAACGTCATACCAGGACAGCCTCATTCAAAATTTTCTTTACACAACCCAGAAATAAAATTTCCGGAAATACCTCGTTCAAAGTATTTTGTTTAAATTGTACTTTTTAGTGGTCCTTCAAATACCAAGCTTATGAAAATGGAATCCCTGGATGCCCTCAACCAGGTAGCTACATTTCACCGGACCTTCAAGCACCCGGTAGAACAGGCGCCTCTTATCCCGGCCGAAGAGCGGTGCAGGCTACGGGTAGCCCTACTCGAGGAAGAACTCCGCGAATTCCGGGAAGCAGTAGAGCGGGGCGACCTCATCGGGGTCGCCGATGCACTGTGCGACCTTCAGTACGTCCTTAGTGGCGCTGTACTGGAGTTTGGCCTGGGTCCAAAATTCAGGGCCCTTTTCGACGAGGTACAGCGCTCCAACATGAGCAAAACCTGCTCCAGTGTGGAGGAGGCCGAGGCCACCATCGCTTATTACCGTGAACACAGAGGTTTCGAGGCCCATTATGAAGCCTCCGGCGACCACTACCTGGTGTACCGTAGCGATGACCGCAAGACGCTGAAATCCATCCGCTATTCCCCCCCAGACCTGAAAAAAATCCTGGAAAGCGGGGTTTTGTAAAATATTATTTTGCGGGGTTAGTGATAATTTTTTCTATTTTTGTTCGCGTACCAGTCTGATTATATTAAACCATTCTGCACAGTGACCAACCGCTACTTCGATCTAATAGACCAAACTTTTTATTTTCCGCAAGAAGGCTTTGACATTGACGACAACGGGTATCTGGTTTTCAATGAAGTACCTTTAAAGCACCTTATCGAGAAATACGGTACCCCGTTGAAGCTCACCTACCTGCCAAAAATCGGGATGCAAATCAAAAAGGCCAGGAATCTCTTCACCCGGGCCATGCGTTCTATCGGCTACCACGGCAAATATTACTACTGCTACTGTACTAAAAGCAGCCATTTCAGCCACATCATCGAAGAGGCCCTAAGCCACGACTGCCATCTCGAAACCTCCTCCGCATTCGATATCGCCATGGTCCGAAAATTATATGCACGGGGGAAAATTGATAAGGACATCATCATCATCTGCAATGGATTTAAGCCGGAAAACTACAAGCGTGAAATCGTCGGACTCATCAACGAAGGTTTCTCCAACGTAATACCGGTTTGCGACAATACCCAGGAAATCGAATATTACGGCCAACACGTCACTGGTTTCTGCAACATCGGTATTCGCATCGCCACCGAGGAAGAACCCAACTTCGAGTTTTATACCTCCCGCCTCGGTATCCGCGCCTCCGAAATTGTAAAATTTTACGAAGAAGCCATAGCCCCCAATCCTAAGTTCAAGCTCAAGCTCCTCCATTTCTTCGTGGATACGGGTATAAAAGACACCCTCTATTACTGGGGGGAATTAAAAAAGGCCATCCGGCTTTACTGCGAGCTCCGGCGCCGGTCCGATACCCTCAACGGACTCAATATCGGCGGCGGAATGCCGATCCGGAACTCGCTGGGCTTCGAATTCGATTACAAATACATGATCAAAGAGATCGTGAACAATGTCCTCAATGCCTGCGAAGCAGAAGAAGTCCCGGAACCCGATATCTACACCGAATTCGGTAAATATACGGTAGGGGAAGCTGGTGCCACCATCTTCTCCGTCCTGGGCCAGAAGCAGCAGAACGATGCCGAGCTTTGGTACATGATCGACAACTCCCTGATGACCACGCTGCCGGATACCTGGGGCATCGGCGAGCGCTTTATCCTCCTGCCCATCAACAAATGGCATAACGAGTACCATCGAGTCAATATCGGCGGGCTGAGTTGCGACAATTCCGATTACTATAACTCCGAAGTACACCAGAGTCAGGTGTACCTGCCCGCATTCCCGGTCAATGACCCCGAACCCCTCTATCTGGGCTTCTTTCATACCGGCGCCTATCAGGAGTCCATTTCCGGATACGGCGGGATTAAGCACTGCCTGATCCCCTCTCCCAAACATATCCTCATTGATAAAGACGAACAGGGCAACCTCGTTGACCGACTGTACCAGCCAGAACAGCGTGCCGAAGATATGCTAAAAATACTGGGGTATGGGTGAAAACGCGCTGAAGAAATATTGGATATGGAATCTTCTTTGCGCCCTTTTTTATGTGGGGCATGCCCAACCTGCCAACCCCATCAAAACCCAAAATTTCGAAGTCCGTTTTCTCGGTATTTCCGATGGGCTAAGTAGCCGAAATATCAACCAAATCTTTGAGGATCAACGCGGCATGATATGGGCGGCCACCGAACGTGGCCTCGACGTCTTTGACGGCCAGCGCTTTCAGCCGTTCAAAAGTGTCATGCCCGAACTCCCCCAATTGCCCGGACAGATTGTCCACCATATCTGTGAAGATGTACAACAAAGGCTCTGGGTACGCACCTCCGGGGGCATGATCGTAATAGACCAAAGCCGCAAAAATCTCGTGCCCTTATCTGCTATCGGCATCCCCCCGGCAATATCCGCTAAGCCAAATTTTTCGTTTACCCAAAACCCAAAGGGCGGCCTTTGGTTATTCGCCGGCAATACCCTCTATTCTTATCGGATTATCAAAAACAAACCCGTGTTGAAGGAAATTGCCCGTAACCCCTTCAACAGCACCTATGTCCCCGATATTGTGGGGTCTATCCGCGGGGATTGCTGGATCCTGGACAAAATTCACGGCCTTTCCACCCTCAAAGGCAAACGTTTCGAAAAAGTCAGGAGTATAGAATTCCCTTATCCACAGTACCTCTATCCAAAAGTTACGGCCACTAATCATCTGGGAGATTCCCTGACCATTTTCCGGAATTTTCAGTATGAGCTGTTTCAAATCCGGAAGACCCAGGAAGGATATACAGCAGCACTACAGCCATATAATCTTCAGTCTGTGGACCCTAAATGGGCGTCTATCCTGGATTTTCTGGAAGCACAACCTGCTATCGCAGGGGGTAACCTCATCACCCCTTCCTGGATATCCAAAGATCGCACCGGAGCTTATTGGTTTGCCACCAACATCGGGATATTCCTGATTCGTGCCCGTACCGGACTGAATTTCAAACAGATCGAAGCAGTAAAAAAGAACAGCGTCCGCGGGATTTGGGGGGATGCCAAGGGATTGCGCTGGATCGGGGCTTACAGCGGTGCTTTTTTCTTTCCCGATAATCGCCCGGCCCGGTTCTTTCCCCAAATCAAAGCAACCTGGGAATTCTTCCCCGAATCACCCGGAGTATTCTGGCTGGCACGGGAAAACGAAAACTCCCCTTCCAGTATCCACTTCCAAAATGACCAGCTATTCATAGACTCCATAACGCCACTTGGGTTTATGCTCCGATTATGCCCTTATGGAGAAAATCTCCTGGCAGGGGGCAACGGCGCAGCAGTAGCAGTACTGAAACGGCCTTCCGGCAAGCTGTTATATGCTATTGACCTCGAGATCAGGGATAAAGCTTTTGAAATGGTACTTCCGGCAGTAAAAGCGATCCTGGTCGGAAAGGACTCCTGCGTTTGGGTAGGGGGAAATGCTGGTCTTTTCCGCTTGGTGAAAGGACAAAACCAAAAGCTCCGGCAGGACAAAGCCGCTATTCCCAAAGTATTCGAAAACCAGCTAATCAATACATTGTACCTGGATAAAAAGGGTAACCTTTGGATTGGTACTACCGGCCAGGGCCTTTGGTGTTTTAACCCCCAAACCCGCAAAGTTAAACACTATCTGGCAGTGGACGGCCTCGCACACGATATCGTCTATTCTATCCTGGGCAGCCATTCCGATTCCCTCCTTTGGATCGGCACACAAAAAGGGCTGAGCTGCCTCAATGTTCCTGCCGAATCCTTCTACAATTACTACGCAGAGGATGGTATCGCCGATAACGAGTTCAATACCTCTGCCACATGGAAAGCCCCCGACGGGACCCTCTATATGGGCGGGATCAATGGCGTCACTTACTTCAAGCCCAAAATCCCCGTACTGAACGAAAGCAATGCCGGGGTCTTTATATGCCTCGATATCCTCGACCTGCGCAAATCGGGTAAGCAGGTGCGTAGCTTCCCCATTTCAGAAGATACCCTGGACTTGTATAGCTCCAATCAATATCTGGATATCAGGTTCCAAAGTAATGCCCATTTTGATTCCGAAGAACTCATCTATCGGTTCAGGATCAGCAATCGAAACAATACGGCCTGGCAGTATCTGAGGAGCGGGGAAAAGCTGATCCTCAACCACCTGCCCACAGGTATGAACCAGCTTGTAGCTCAGGCAAGGACACCCGCAGGAAGTTGGGGCCCGCCCTATCGGTTATTCTTTTTTATGCACCCACCCTGGTACAGCACCTGGCAGTTCAGCGGCCTGCTCATCGCCGCCTTCCTGGGAATCGTCTATTACCTCGTACGCCTGCGGCTTAACAAATATCAACGGGAATATGACCTGAGGAAAAAAATATCCGCCGATCTGCACGATGAGTTTGGAGGAAGGCTTTATGCCCTAAACGTCCTCGCGAACCAAATCAACGCTCCGACTACCTCCGGGGCAGATTTCCCAAAGCTGTTCGAGCAATTCCAGCACCTCAGCATGGAAACCCTCCGTACGGCAAGAAACTTCATCTGGGCATTCGACCCCGGAAGCGACCGCCTCGCAAACCTGGCCGACCGTATGGAAGACTTCTGCACCAGCGTAATCCGGCCTATTGTGCCTAACCTTAAATTCCAGCGCGACCACTTGCCCTACAATAAGCCCATTAATTCCAAAACAAAACACTATACCCTTATGATCTTCCAGGAATTGCTCACGAACATGGTCAAACACAGCTATTCCGAATCTATCTATATCAAACTCTATGTAAAAGAAAGATACCTGGTCGTAAAGATTTCAAACCTCTACCGTCAGGATAAGCATAAGCCCCTGCCCGGTCAACATTCCGGCGGCAGTGGATTAGTCAACATCAATTCCCGCCTCAATGCCCTCAATGCAAATATCGAAAGAAAGGATAATGGTCATACCTACGAGGTGACCCTTACAATCCAGAAATGGTAAACCCGCCGGATACAAACGGACGAAAGATCATTTTTTCCCTGCTCACGGACGAAAAAAATATTTTCGCAGCAATTCCCCCCTGCTCTTGACCTGCAGCTTCCGGTAAAGGGTTTTGACGTAATAGCGCACACCATCAACCGTCATACCAATATGCCGGGCAATCGTATTGTAATCATGCCCTTCCTTGAGCATCTGCATAATCACCTGCTCTTTGTCATTCAGCTTTTCCTTGAAAAAAGGAATGCCCAGTAACTTTCCCGGATTAAAATATTCGATGATTTTTCTTGCGATCGCAGGACTCAGCAGGGCCCCACCACCCTGTAAGGCAAAAAGGATTTTCCGTTCGATCTCCTCCGGTTGGTCTTCTTTTACCATATATCCCGTCGCACCATTGCGCAGGGCCTGGAAAACCGTGTCCGAATCATCCATGAACGTGAACATCACGATTTCCGCACCATTGACTTTCTTTTTAACTTTAGGGATACTCCTGATACTCGACTGATTATACAACATCACATCCAGTAATACCAACTGGACGTCCATAAAGTCACGGTAGAACTTTAAAAATTTTTCTATCGTATCTACTGCCAGGATACAATCCAGATGGGCCGAATGCTGGAAATAATCACTCAAAATCCGAAGTACCTCCGGATCATCCTCAATGATGGCAATATTATACCTCATCTGTTCATTTTTTGACCGTAGCACATCACCAAATCTACACCATAGATGCAGGACACCATTTGATAACTTCTCGCGACCCATCTACCTATTAATCAGTACGCTTTTGCAACACAGATGGTTCGGGCCAGCAGGTCGGCACCTATCCTGAAAAAGAATAAGGGATAGCGCATAGCCATCCCTTATCACATAAATTGCAGGTATATTACCAGGGTTTAATTATTTTCAGTAATAAAATCCTGAAAGTTGCTACCGGGGACTGCCTCCCTCCTGATTTTTCCCCTCCGTTTGTAATCAACCAGAAATGGCCAAAACCTGCATAACTGTTTCGTGGCATCAAAATTATCTACTTTAACATTTATTTTGTCTGAACAAATAAGAATGCGGCTAAAAATACATTATCATGTAGTTAAAATAAAGGCTCTGAATAACGCTCAGAAAACGGATCTTCTTGCCGGCATACAGCGAAAAAATATTTTTATTATTATGAAAATCAACTTTTTATATCTAATATTATCTGCTCAAAAAAAATTAGGACGGTATATGCCCTGCCCGTAGCCACCGAGCGGCAGCCCCTGAGCATTTATGGATACTCATTGCACAAATTTTGCACGATCCTGCCGGTTACTTTTGATACCGCTTCAACCAAAAGTTGTCGCGACAGGTTTCTGAACATTAAACAACGCCGTATGAATGCTAATCAAGGGCCACAGCCCGTTGCAGTAATCGGAGCGGGTACCTTTGGCACTGCCGTCGCAAATCTGCTGGCGATCAACGCTCCTGTATTGCTATACAGCCGTAATACGGCAATTGTACAGCAAATTAATACCACTAACCGGCTCCACGGGGTCGGGTTATCCCCCAAAATATCCGCGACCCACGATATCCGGGAAATTGCCGAACGCTGCCGCCTGATCTTCCCGATCATCCCTTCCACCAGCTTCCGTACAATGATGCAACGCCTCGGCCCACACCTCCACCCCTATCACTTGCTCATCCATGGCACAAAAGGCTTTGACGTTCAAGGGGTAAGCGATGAAGAACTGGACCTGGGGCTACTGCGGCCAGAACACATCAGCACCATGAGCAAAGTAATCATACAGGAAAGCTCCGTAATCCGGGTAGGCTGCCTCTCCGGCCCCAACCTCGCCAAAGAAATCATGGAAGGCCAGCCAACAGCCACAGTAGTAGGTACCATCTTTAAAGAAGTTTTCCAGGAAGCAAAAAGCGTATTGGGCAGCGACCAGTTTCACGTCTTCGGTACCCCGGATATCCTCGGTGCCGAACTTGCAGGGGTTTTGAAAAACGTCATCGCCATCGGCTCGGGTATCTTGCGCGGCAAAGGACTTGGTAAAAATATCCAGGCCATGTTAATCACCAGGGGCCTGCAGGAAATGATTTTTTTTGGAAAAGCTTTTGGCGCCACTACCGATGCGTTTTTCGGCACTGCCGGCATCGGCGACCTCGTCGCCACGGCCACCAGCAAGCAAAGCCGCAATTTCACTTTCGGCTACCGCGTAGGAAAAGGCGAAAATATCCGGGATATCCAGCAAAGCATGCCGGAAATGGCAGAGGGCGTGCGCACGCTTAAGATTACCTATCACTTGTCCAACCATTTCAAACTCAGGGTCCCGATTACCCGGATGCTCTATAAGGTCGTCTTCGAAGGGTACGACCCCGAAAGGGCTCTCCGCTACCTGATTACGTATCCCTATGACGTGGATGTGGATTTCCTTTGAATAGCTGTCGCATAAATCTTCTGCCGCCTTCAGCGACACAATAATTTTTTTATACGCGGGTTTTGTTGATTTTACTTCGCAAAATCAACAAAACCCGCGTATAAAAAAGTAACCTATGGCGGCGAAATTCTTTTACACAACCCCAACTTTTATCCATTCAAGCAATTTCCCATAAGTAAGTACAAAAAGGCTATTTCAACCCCGTGAGCAGCATCCGGCTTTCCAGTCCCCCTTTCTTATCATAACTCTCCGTTTTCACAATCCCAACCCCTTTGGAATACCATTGCACGGTCCTGGTGGAAGTCTTCAGGATAGTCGTCTTGGAATTCGATACGTAGGATACCCGGAAACAATCGAATGTGCCCGCCGGCGTAGTCACTTTCTCCTCAGCCTCGACTTTGTGCTCGCTGATATCAATGGAGATGGTCATCAGCGTCATTCCGTTCATCCCTATGGAAAATTCATTGTGGGAATCCGGCAACTGCATACCAGCACGCAAATAACCGGGAATCGTCATCCCGTCACCAGTCATGCTCATCTCCATCTTACCCGCAGATTGTGCCAGCCCCGGATTAATCAGGCTCCCGACATCCATGAACAAAGTGTCGTTGCGGCATATAATCCGGGTCGTGCCCTGAAACATTTCCTTGCCAGTCTTATCCATCATCGTCATCGCAACTTCCGCTTCAATCCCACCCGAAATTTTTTTCACCTCCCGGATAGTCGTTGTGGAAGAAGAGGTCTTTTTATCTTTCGCATCGTAATACTCATAATTGGCGGTACCCCCCTCCCGCATTGCATAGAATGGATTACAATCCTGTGCCCTCAATAGTACGGGCAGCAATAATAAAAGCATACATGATAATCTTCGCATAGCATAATTTTTAGCAATAATAACGAAATTCGCGCATTAAAATTTTATCGCCGCAATGAATCCTTTTCCCCCTGCGTTCGTACATACCATGCAGGCACAGCTTGGCGAAGCATGGCCCGATTTCCAAAATGCGCTGCTGATGCCCGCCCCGGTCAGCATCCGCTTTCATTTTTTAAAAAATAATTCATCCTGGGAAAATTTTGAAAAAGTAAAATGGATTAATAACGGAGTATATTTGCCCGAACGCCCGGTCTTCACCCTCGACCCCGCGTTCCACGCCGGGGCATACTACGTACAGGAAGCTGCTTCGATGCTTACCGCAGCAGCCCTGGGGCATTTCTTTCCCCACACCAGCAGCCTGCGGGTCCTCGACCTCGCCGCCGCACCAGGGGGGAAAAGCACCCTCCTGATCGAACGGCTCGCCCCGGACAGTCTGCTGGTGGCCAACGAAGTGATCCGCAGCAGGTTCCATACGCTGGCATATAATATGATTAAATGGGGCTATCCCAATGGGGCCACGACCAACCACGACAGCTCGGAGTTTAAGGCTCTGGAGAACTGGTTCGACCTGGTACTGCTGGATGCCCCCTGCTCCGGGGAAGGCCTTTTCAGGAAAGACCCCGACGCCATGTCTGAATGGTCACCGGAAAACGTTAAGCATTGTGCGGCAAGGCAAAAGCGCATCCTCGCCGATGCCGCCCGCCTGCTCAAACCCGGGGGTATCCTGCTCTATAGTACCTGTACCTACAACCCCCAGGAAAATGACGATAACATGACCTGGATGGCAAAAGAATACGGAATGGAAACCCTCCGGCCCGAATTCCCCGAAATATGGGGGACGTTGCCGACTAAAACGGGCATTCAGTGCTACCCGCATAAGGTTAAAGGGGAAGGCTTTTTCCTGGCAGCTCTGCAAAAGACCGGCCCCGGCAGGACAACCTCAAAAGTCCCCGTAAAAAAGCCCTCCAACCAGGATGCACTGCCCACAAAATACCTCCCCCTGATCCGACCACTGCTGAAAGACCCCGACAGATATGCTTTTTTTATTGACGCAAGGCAAAATGTACACGCCGTCCCTGTGGAGGTGGAAAACCCGGCGGCACACATCGCCGCATTACTGCCCCGTTGCCATTACGGCCTGGAAATTGGCCAACTGAAAGGGAAAGACCTCGTGCCCTCACCCGCCCTCGCACTGAGCACGGCCATCGCACCCGACCTCCCAGGTATTGACCTCGACCGCACCACCGCCCTCCGTTATCTGAAAAAAGATACGGTAGAAATGCCCGGTACCCCCCAGGGATGGACCCTCGCCCGATTCCAGGGCCTGAACCTCGGATGGGCAAAAGTCCTGCCCGGCCGTGTCAATAATTATTACCCCCGCGAATGGCGTATCCTGATGCAAATCCCATGATGCCCCAATACCGCACAAACCCCGCTCCAAAAAAGATAAATCCCCCAAAATACCTATTTTTACGCCCTCCACCGCCTGTGCAGAAAACTACAGATATGAACACCGCAAATCCACACCATTTTATTTGCCTCGCTTTCGCGGCGCTCCTCGCTCTCGCCTGCACAAGCGCCTCCGGACAAACCATCGCCACCGCCCTGCCCGGATGCCTGGATGGGGGGATAGTGAAACAGGGGATAAATTGCGGCAGTTCTATGTTTACCTTTGGTTTGTCCAGTGGTAAATTTGTAGTCAGGAATATTGATGGTCAAAATTGCTGCCCAGGCAGCGGAGGCGATTGGAACAGCTATTTCCAATTTCCGGCAATCAACATTTCTGGCTATTCGTCGGTGAAAATTTCTATGGATTATGAAGGAGATGGCGATTTTGAAGATGATGATGCTAATGGTAGTAACGGTCCTTTTTTTGGCTGTACAGGCACACAGATAGATAATAGCCACGACCAGATTGTTTTCATGTATTCTGTTGATAACATGCCATTTGTTACCTCCAAATACGTTCATGGCGAAACAGCAGCAGATTTCACCGGCACATGGTCGCATACCGGCATCTCGGGCAGTACACTGGTCATCCGGGTTTATGCCTCCAATAAGGCCATTACCGAAGTATTTTCCTTCTCCAACCTCCTCGTCACCGGCACACCGGCGGTGGTGGATGCGGGGCCCGACATAACGGTATGCGGCACGGGGGCGGTAGCACTTTCCGGCTCGGGTACGGGGACATGGTCCGGGGGTACGGGTACTTTCAGCAACCCGGGTGCGCCGAATACGTTTTACACCCCAGGGCCCGGCGATGTAGGCCGGTCTGTTACCCTGACCTATACCGGGGCGACGCCTGCACCCGCCTGCGAACCAGCACTCCCTACCCCGGTGGACCAGATGGTCCTCACCGTCCAGTCCAGACCGGTGATCTCGCCAGTCGCCAACGCCGTATCGTGTGGAGATTACATCCTGCCCCCCATTGCCGGCACCAACCTGGGCAGTAACGCGGCCTATTATACCGCCCCAAACGGAGGTGGGGACCGGCTGAACCCCGGTACGGCAATCCCTTCCAGCAGGACCCTATTCGTCTTTGCCGGCACCTCCACATGCAGCGACGAGGCGACCTTTTCCGTAGAAGTCGCACAGCCTCCGGATATCTTCCCGATTGGAACACAGGAAAACTGCGGCGGGGTCTTCCTGCCCTTTATCCAGGGGACCAATATTTCAGGCGCCGCCTATTACACCGAACCGGACGGCAGGGGCAGCAGGTTCGAGCCGGGAAGTATCCTCGGCTTCAGCACACAGCTGTTTGCCTATATGGGCACCCCGGGCTGCAGCGATCAGGAATCGTTTTTCGTCAGCGTACTCCCACCCACGGATATCCTGCCCTTCGCCCCCGTCAACGCCTGTGAACGCTACGTCCTCCCGGCAATCAACGGCAGCTCCCTTTCGGGCACCCAGCGCTTTTATACTGGCAGAGGGGGGACGGGACAGGCCTTCAGCCCGGGACAGGTAATTACCGTCAGTACAACTTTATTCGCTTTCGACGGCACATCGGTCTGTACCGATGAGGAAGCCCTGGAAATCCGTATTTTCCCCAGGCCACAGCTCGATCCCATCGCCAATATCACCACCTGTGGATCGGTCCTGCTACCCCCCATCTCCGGTAGGGCGATTGCGCCGAACACTGCCTACTTTACCGGGCGCAACGGCAGCGGTACCCGTATTTTACCGGGAACGAGGATAACAACCGGCGGCACTTATTTTGCTTTCAGCAGCAGTACGGGAAGTTGCAGCGATGAAATAGCATTGAACATCAATATCCTTCCTCAACCGCAGTTGGACAGTATCCCTCCGCAACGGGTCTGCGCTGCTTTCTCCCTCCCGCCGATCAGGGGATCAGGTCTCTCCGGCAGGCAGGGGTATTTCACCGGCCCCAACGGTACTGGTATCCGGCTACCCCAGGATACGATACTGCGCAGCGGAGGTACTTATTATGCGTTCGATTCCCTGAGCATCTGCAAATCCGAACGCGCTTTCAGCCTCAACGTATTCCCGCAACCCCAAATCACTCCGCTCCCGGATACGACGGTATGTGGGTTTTTCGTCCTTCCCCCCATCAAAGGCAGCAATTTATCCGGAAAAGAAGCCTATTACACCGGCCCTCTGGGCAGTGGCCTGCGCAGGGTACACGGCGACACCCTTTTCGCATCCACCACCCTTTATCCCTTCGATTCGATTGCTCTGTGCCTGGCCCGGGACACCTTTCGCATTACGGTTAACCAGGCCCCACGGCTTGCTCCGGTACCGGATACCATCACCGCCTGCATCGCCTTTTCCCTGCCCGTCATCGGTGGCAGCGGACTTTCCGGAGGGCAGGGATACTTCAGCGGCCCCGGTGGGACGGGCAGAAAGTGGTCCGTAGGGGAGCAGGTACGGGATTCCGTCCGCATATATATTTACGATGCGATCGGTACCTGTACGGCAGAACGCCCTTTTGTCGTCCTTCCCATACGAGCGGTCCAGTTGGACTCCATTCCCGATATCGTCGCATGTGCCAATTATACCCTGCCGGAGATCACCGGTAGTCCCCTGGCTGGCAATGAAGCCTTTTACACCGGCCCCGGAGGTACTGGCCAGCGCTACCTTCCCGGTACCCTCCTTACCCTTGGCGGACGCTTTTTCGCCTACGGAGGCCAGGCCCCGGGATGTACCGCCCAACGCACATTTTTGCTCACGATCACCGAAGGGCCCCTCCCACAACTGAGTATTGAAAATCCGATTAACTGTTTTGGCGACAGTACCGGAGCAGTCAGGCTGAATGTCAGCAAAGGCTTCCCCCCCTATACGGTGCGTTGGTGGGACGGCAGGGCCGACAGTATAGGCAGGAATAGCTTACCCGCCGGGATTTACCACATCACAGTAGCCGATAGCGGGGATTGCAAAGCCACCGCATCCATAGAAATCCGGCAGCCCCCTGAATTGCTCCTTGCCTGCTCGGTCGTACGGCAGGCAGGAAAAATCAATGGAAACGATGGTATCGGCGAAATCCGCATCAGTGGCGGTACAGGCCGTTACTCCTTTCAACTGACCGGGCAGGTCGGTATTTCACAAAGCAGGCTTTCGCCCGGAGCATACCAATTTGAAGGACTTCGGCCGGGTCAATACACCCTGAGGGCACGGGATAGCCTCGGCTGTGAAAAAACATGTGCCTTTTCGATCGCTGAGCCCGTTTGTACGATGGAAGTTGCACTTGATGGCACCCCTCCCCGATGTACGTTTGCCGCTGATGGCAGTATCGCCACCCGTATTATCAACGGCACCGGCCCTTACATATTCGATTGGGACAGCGACCGGCTCGATGGGTTGCGCAACCCTGTGGCCCTCGGTGCCGGCACCTACCGCCTTACCCTCACGGATTCGATAGGCTGCAAAGCCAGTGCCCATATTACCCTGACGAATCCCCCGCCACTATCCCTTGCCTGCGCACCGGCCCTCCCGGTTACTACAGTCAGGGGTCAGGACGGCAGGGCACCATTCACGGTACAAGGCGGCACCCCCGGATATACGGTATCCTGGCAGGGGACGTCCGGGGGGGCTTTTGTGTTGGGCCAGGCCCGCGATACATTTATCTCCGGCTTGTCCTCCGGGAGCTACCGCGTACGCGTCAGCGACCTCAACGGGTGTATGGACAGTTGCTCCTTTACCATAGCAGAACCTATATGTACGCTTAAAGCGGAAATCAAACGCATACGGGATATTGCCTGTTATGGGGATGCCGGGGGGGCTTTGCTCGGAATTGCGGTCCAGGGCACTGCACCATTTATCTATTCCTGGTCGGGGCCAGGGGTAGTGCAACAAAAGGACACCCTGGAACGCCTACCGCCAGGCCAATACCGGCTTACCGTCACCGATGCCATCGGATGCGCGGACAGCACTTCGTTTATCCTGGCCACCCCTCCCCCCCTGCTGGCCCAATGTACCGTCCTGAACGGCGAACGCACCCGCGGGGGCGATGAAGGCAGGGCCCTGCTGTATCTCAGCGGTGGTACCGGACCCGTACAAGTCCGTTGGCCAGGCCTTTCCCCTGGCCGTATCATACAACCCACCGCCGACAGCCTTTTTGCCGAAGGGCTCAAAGCAGGTACTTACTTCCCGGTATTTTCCGATCAAAACGGGTGTATAGTGCAATGCAGCTTTGTAGTAGATTCGATTATATGCAGGCTACGGTCATCCGCGGCTTTACGCCATACAAGCTGCTACGGTACCAGAGACGGCCAGGTTACAGTCAGCGCAATGGAAGGAAACCTGCCCTACACCTTCAACTGGTCCACCAATGCCCGGGGCGAAGGGTTGAATACCCTGTCCAGCCTCGCTGCAGGCCCTTATCGCATTACCATTACAGACGCCCTCAACTGCAGGGATACCATATCTGTCGAAATCAATTCTCCACAGCCCCTGGAGCTTTCCTGTATGCCCGCGATACAAATCTCGGCATTTGGACTGAATGACGGCAGTACCCGTATTGCTGCAAAAGGCGGAACCCCTCCCTACCGGATACAGCTCAGTGGAAAAAGGGAAGCCGATATACCTCTTTCCAGACCCGATACCACTTTCCTGGAGGGCCTCTATGCCGGCAGCTACCGCAGCGTCCTTCAGGATGCCAATGGCTGTACAGATACTTGTATATTTGAACTTACCCAACCCCCCTGCATGACCGCTGCCGAACTGAACGGAACCGCTCCAGGTTGCGCCGGGGCAGCGACCGGCACGGTCTCCGCTATTGTTCTCAAGGCGCGCCCACCCTTACAATACAACTGGAATGTTGCCGCTCTCAATGGACAACCCAGGGGTAGCGGCCTGCCCGCCGGAAGTTACACCCTTACGGTCACCGACTCTGTCGGGTGCAGCGCAACTGCCGGGATCGTGCTCAAAGATCCCCCCGTACTGCGGCTCGGATGCCTATTGGCGTCCCCTGCCAGTAAGGTCAATGGGAAAGACGGGCGTATGTTACTGGACTTGCAGGGAGGAACCCCACCCTACCGGCTGTTTTTAAGGGGTGGCAAAACAGCAGATTATGAGATTACTGCCCCAGGGCCATTTACAATAGATACCCTCTCGAGAGGGGAATACACGGTCTCCCTTCTGGACAGCAACGGCTGTAGCACCGCAACTTGTACTTTCCGCATAGAAGACCCCGTATGCACCCTGCAAACCACCCTGATCGGAAAGCATCCATCCTGCGCGGGCTTCTCCGATGGAAGTATTACGACAAGCGTCGCCAACAGCGTTGGGACAGTGCGATTTCAGTGGGATAAAGCTGCCATAGCAAACCTGCAATCCCCAACAGGCCTTTCCTCGGGTATATATAATTTACGCGTTACGGACGATCGCCTGTGTACAGATTCTGCCCGGATTGAGTTGAAAGACCCCCCATTGCTGCAAATGGCCTGCAGTATCGTTCAGGCGCCTCAAACGGTGGGCGGCAGTGAGGGCGTAATAACCATCATCACCCGTGGGGGGTCGGGAAGCCGCACCGTTGCCTGGAACGGGCCTGGAAATATCCCTTTCCCCATACCCGATACCCTGAACCTGAGCGGCCTACCGGCAGGGACCTATACGTTACGGGCCACAGATACCAACAAGTGTCTTGCGGAATGTAGCCTCACCCTGCCTGCAATCGTTTGCAGTCTGGATGTGCAGGCAGTGGCAACGCAGCCACGGTGCTTTGGCGACTCAAGCGGGACAGTACGCCTCACTTTTACAGGTGCAAAGGGTGCTGTAGCTTTCCGCTGGAGCAATGGCAGCACCGAACAGGTACTGCGCAGCATACCCGCCGGAACCTACTCCGCAACCATCACTGATGCGGCACGCTGTGAAGACAGCACCAGGTTTTTTGTCTATAACCCTCCCACTTTGCTGGTACAGGCTACGTTGGTTTCAGGCATTAGCGCCCTGGATAAAGCGGATGCCAGCGCCAGTTTATCTTTTGAAGGCGGGACCCCCCCATATAAGCTGTCTTATACCGGTCCACGCAACGGGCAGTTTATCTATAATACTGCGGGCAAGGATACCCTGGATATGCTCCCTGCCGGCATCTACTCCGTCGCGATAGCGGATTCCTTGGGTTGTTTGGCGACTACTGGCTTTACGATAGATACCTTCCGCTGCACGCTCAACGCCGGTATCCGGTACGAAGCCATCTCCTGCGAAACGGCGGCTATTAGCACCACTGTTACAGGGGCCATTGGCGCGGTGCGTTACGATTGGGACAGAGACGAATTTGACGGGCAACAAAATCCATTCCCCGTCAAATCGGGTACTTATGGCCTCAAGGTGAGCGACAATACCGGTTGTAGCATCCGCACTGTTGTGGAAGTCAGGACTTCAGGTCCAATGACCGCTGAGTTAGAAGCCCGGGACGGCGACTGCCCCGGTGATGCCGGAAGCATCGCGATCGAAAATATAAAAGGCGGGCGCCACCCTTACGAAATCGCCCTGAACGCAGGGCAGCCCAGGCAGGTGGGCAGTTTGCCCATGACGCTCCGGAATATCCGTCCCGGAGAGGTACGTGTCACACTGCGCAGCAACGACGGCTGTGTATTGGATACCCTTGTCCGGGTGAACCCGATATCGGCGCCGTTCCTGGAATTAGGCTCCAATATCGAGATTATCAAAGGGGACTCGGTCGAGCTGCGTCCGGTTATCGGCTTCATCCCGGAGACGATGCGCTGGAACCCGGAGACCGGCCTGAGCAAAACCGGAGGCCTCAGTGTATTTGCAAGCCCTGAAATCACCACCACCTATCAGCTCATCGTCACCGACCCTAAAGGCTGCCCGATTGAAGACCAGATATCCGTCATCGTCCGAGACCAGGTACCCGTATATTTCCCGACAGCGTTCAGCCCCAACGGCGACGGTGCCAACGATTACTTTACGGGATTTGGCGGTTCGCTCATCGCCTCGATCGAACAACTCAACATTTACGACCGCTGGGGGGAGCTCCTTTTCCAGGGTACAGAAATCCCACTTAATACTCCACAAAACGGCTGGGATGGGAAAGTCAAAAATGGCGCTTCCGCACCTGCCGGAGTATATGTGTTCCGGGCCGTCGTAAAGTTAAAGAACGGGAAATACCGCTATTTTGCAGGGGAGGTGGTGCTGATAAAATAGCAGGACGGAACCCGTATTTTTGGCGCTGGACCCTGAATGATAAGACGTGTTGCAAGTGGAATCGCCGGGCGGTCGCAAAGGCCCTTTTACCACTGCACCGACCCTTTGCGACAATGCTGTTGAACTATTCAAAACCCAATGTAGTTAATGTTAACAAGCCATTAACCAAGGCTATATACCACAGTTTAGGAAAAAACGTAATTTTGTATAACATTTTCACTAAAAAAAACTGCAATGAAAAAATTGATTTTCGCACTCGCCCTGATCCTGACCGCTGCCATGGTCGCCCAGGCCCAATCCACACCGGCCAAAACTACCGCCAAGGAGATGCCTGCAAGCAAAGTTGCCGGCCCAAAAATGTCTTTTGAAGCTGAAGTTGTTGACTACGGTTCGATCCAGCAGGGTGCAGACCCATTCCGCGTGTTCAAATTCAAGAACGAAGGTTCCGAGCCGCTGCTCATCACTGGCGCACGCGGAAGCTGCGGATGTACGGTCCCTACCTATCCGCAGGAGCCGATCCTGCCCGGCAAGACCGCTGAGATCAAAGTGCGCTATGACACGCAGCGCATTGGCCCTTTCACAAAAACTGTTACAATCAATACCAATGAAGCCGGTGATGCCGGTACGCGTATTCTGACCATCAAAGGCGATGTCAAGGCAATGCCGGAGAAAGAAAACGTACCTACGAAGAATTCCGGTATCTTCAATAATAACTAAGCTTTATTTGCGCTACGCGCCAAATAATATTTCGGGCAAGGCGGTTTTTCTCGATTTCGCAGTGTAAAAACGGGAAAAACCATCTTGCCCGTTTTTTTATTCCGGGAGTTGATCAAAAGCACTATTGCTGCGCCCGGCGGAGCATGGATTTTTCACACAACACCTAAAAGATCCGTGAGACTGCCCGGGCGTTTGTGCGTTAGAATAGCGCGCTTCGGAAAGCCGTTCTTCCTCGCACACAGGCAAAAAAAAACCCTTGCTACACGTAAAACAGCAAGGGCCTCTAACCCAAACAAATAAACACAAAAACTACTTGATGGCATCAAAATTACGCTTTTCAATTGTTTAAGCAAATTTTTTTTTCCACAAAAATTCAGGAAATAATATGGAATAATCTTGCGAACATAAAATTTTTGATGGAAAATCAACCCTTTGCAAATACTAAGCTGTGATTACAAGGTATTTACGCGATTCGTGGCCACTCGAAGCAGGTTTTACCGATTTAAATAGGTTACTGTGATAAAATTTTGTCGGAAAAGCCTATATTTCCCAAAAAATTGAATAGCGCGATATGTCAGGAAAAATTTTGTTTTTGTTGCTGGCCGCCGTTACCACTTCGGCCACGATACTGCTCGACACACACCATCCGCTGGGTTCTTCCCTGCCTCGTCTCGGGATGCTGCTGAGCCCCGGCCACGGGTTTTGGCAGCAGGCGGAAAAAGCTGTACGGCCCAAAGCCCTACGCATTGACCAGACTTATTTAAAAGGAAAAGTGGAAGTCGTTTTCGACGACCGGCTTGTGCCCCATATTTTTGCAGAACGGATCGAAGACGCCGTATTTGCCCAGGGTTATGTGACCGCCTCGCTACGCCTTTGGCAGATGGACCTGGCCTCGCGTGCTGCGGCAGGACGGCTTTCGGAAATGTTGGGCGCACAGACCCTTGAGTACGACCGTCTCCAACGGCGTAAAGGCATGATGTATGCTGCTGAAAACGCTTTAGAAGCAGTAAGGGGCAAAAAATCTGAATTTGCCGTGCTGGAAGCTTACAGTGCAGGCATCAATGCATTTATCGCCTCCCTGGACCCCACGGATTACCCCCTGGAGTACAAGCTGCTCAATGCCGCCCCGGAGCCATGGACACCCCTGAAATCCATGCTGATGAACAAGCGGATGGCCGAAACGTTGTGTGCGCGCAACCTCGATATTCCGGCCACCAACACCCAGGCTTTACTGGGGGCAGCGTTATTCGACTTTTTATTCCCGGAAAAAAACCCGAAGCAATCTCCGATTATTCCTTCCGATGTGGCGTGGACCTTCGCACCGCTGTCTCCGACACCGGCACCCACGGCTCCGGCGATGATAGGGCAGCACTGGGAACAGCCGCTGCTACCTATGCCCCCACCCTTCCTGGGGAGCAATAACTGGGCCGTTGCGGGCACTAAAACTGCCGCTGGCTATCCGATCCTTGCCAACGACCCGCACCTGGAGCTTTCCCTTCCTTCGATTTGGTTCGAGACCCAACTCAGTATCCCCGGCCACAATGTCTATGGGGTATCCCTACCCGGCTTGCCGGGAGTTATCATTGGGTTTAATGGCCACATTGCGTGGGGCGTGACCAATGTCGGCCACGACGTGACTGACTGGTACGCGGTGAAATGGCTGGATGCGGCAAAGACGCGTTACATCCTCGACGATAAACCGGTACAAGTCCGTCAGGTCATCGAAGAAATCAAAGTTGCCGGAGCCAAAGACCCGGTACTGGATACCGTGAAATACACCGTTTGGGGCCCGATCCCATATAACGAGCCCTCTTCGCCTTATTACGACCTCGCCATGCGCTGGCTGGCACACGACAGGCCGGACGAAAAGCCGTTTTACGAAGTCGGTACCTTCCTGCGGCTCATGCAGGCCAAAAACTACGACGACTATCTCGAAGCACTGAACGGCTTCGATTCCCCTGCCCAAAACTTCGTATTTGCCTCTGCCGACGGCGATATCGGTATCACCGTCAACGGTAAGTTCCCACTGCGCAACCCGGGGCAGGGCAGGTTTGTACAGGATGGGAGCTTCTCCGGAAACAACTGGCAGGAATTCATCCCCCGCAAGCATATCCCCAAAGACAAAAACCCCGCCCGGGGCTTTGTATCCTCGGCCAACCAGCATTCTACGGCGCCCGACTATCCCTATTATTATATCGGCGAATTCGACGATTACCGGGGCAGGATACTCAACCGTTTGCTCGAACAGATGGACAGCATCACCATAGAAGATATGAAGAAGCTGCAGTTCAACAGCTACAGTATCGTAGGCGAAGAAGCCGCTCCCCTGCTGCTGTCCTTCCTGGAAGGCCAAAACCTCGGCAAAAAGGAAGCGGCCTTGCGCAAAATCCTCGCCGACTGGGATTATAACTACCTGAAATCGGAAAAGGCCCCGGTCGTCCTCAAAGCGGTGATTGATTCTGCCATCCTCTACACCTTTGACGAGCTCCTCGACCGAAAAGATGCAGATCGTTACATCATCCCGGAGCTTTGGCGTTTCCTCGACCTCCTCGGCACAACTCCCGGTCACGATATATTCGACCACCAGAAAACCCCGGCCAGGGAACAGGCAAGCGATATTGTCCTGAAAGCTTTCCGGGCCGCGGCAGCAGAATGGTATGGGCCCCTCGAGACCGGTAAAAAAGACTGGGGCGCGGTCAATGGCGCCAGAATCAACCATTTACTTCGGCTGCCGGCATTCTCCCATACGCTGTACACCGATGGATATACCAATGCCCTCAACGCCGTGCGCAACAACCACGGCCCTTCCTGGCGCATGCTCGTCCAATTAAAAAAATCGGGGTTTGAAGCTTATGGTGTATATCCAGGCGGCCAGTCCGGCAACCCCGGCAGCCCATTTTATGACAATATGATCGGGCAATGGGCCGAAGGCAAATACAACAAGCTTCAGGTGATGTCTTCGCCTACAGATCCTAAAATCAAGGCGCTAAGCACCTGGACATTCGGCAAATAGTAATGGTAGTGTGAAAAGGATTACCCTACACACTTATTATGAAATATTGGGGGGGCTGTGTCACAAATCCGGAATATTCAGGAATTTCTGCCGCAGGCATATTCTTCCCGGAACGCGCACTGGGGTTGTGTAAAAAGCCTCCGGCACGTCCTTTGGCGGCTTACGCCGCCAAATAATATTTTTTCAGCGCCGCGTTTTCAACGATTTTGCTTCGCAACAT
>JBEIGB010000024.1:0-39170 GCA_040382095.1 Lewinellaceae bacterium | reverse complement strand
CGAAGGCGGCAGAATACTTGCGAGACTCCCTCAAAAAATATTATTTGGCGGCGTCAGCCGTGAAATAAAAGGCCCTGGGCTTTTAACACAACTGCATAAATATTACGCTGGTACCTAAAGAAAATATCGAAGGCACGGCATTCACATTGATTTTGCGAAACAAAATCAATGTGAATGCCGTGCCTTTTCCAGTGCCTGCGCCACATCCGCCCATGTATCCTCTACATGCTCAAGCCCGACCGATATACGCACCAAACCGGGGGAGATGCCAACGGCATTGCGCTCTGCCTCGCTGAGCTTGGAATGGGTGGTAGAGGCGGGATGCGTCACGATGGTGCGCGAGTCGCCCAGATTAGCGGACCGCGTACACATCTCCAGGGCATTGATGAAGCGGACCGCGTGGGGCAGGCCCCCTGCGAGCTGTAGGGCCAGGATACCGCCGCCGAGGCGCATTTGCTTTTTCGCCAGTTCATATTGGGGATGCGAAGGCAGGAAAGGATAGCGGCAAAAATCTACATCCGGAACAGCCTCGAGCCGGTTAGCGAGTTCGAAAGCATTGGCGCAATGTCGTTCCATGCGTATGGCCAGGGTCTCGAGGCTTTTGCTGAGCACCCAGGCGTTGAACGGGGACAATGCGGGGCCGGTATGGCGTGCAAAAAATCGCACAGGCTCGATGAGGCTTTTATGCCCAACGACTAAGCCTGCCAGTACCCTTCCTTGGCCATCCATCCATTTTGTGCCAGAATGCACCACCAGCCCTGCACCCCAGTCCATTGGTTTTTGTAGGAACGGTGTGGCGAAGCAATTATCCACATTCAGGATCAGGCCGTATTTTTGGGCCAGGAGACTGGCTTTTTCAAGATCAATAAGTGCGAGCCCCGGGTTGGAGGGTGTCTCCATGACGATCATCCGGGTGTTTGGCTGGATATAGGCTTCCCATTGGTCAATATCCAGGGGGTCCACGTAGGTATGGGCGATACCCCAGCGCGGGAAGAGCTGGGTGAGGATTTGGTGCGTAGATCCGAAAACGGCACGGGATGCGATGACGTGATCGCCGCTGCGCAAATGTGCTGCCATCGCTGCGAATACCGCAGCCATACCCGAGGCTGTGGCAATACCGTCCTCCGCACCCTCAAGCGCACATACTTTTGCGACCAGCTCATCGGTATTCGGGTTGTTGTAGCGGGAATAGATCAGTGCCGGCGCCTCACCGGAAAACGCAGCAGCCATTTCTTCTGCCGTTTCGAACGCAAAGCTGGAACTCAGGAATACAGGCGCACTGTGTTCTCCATATCCCGTGCGCTCCATTTGCCCCCGAATTGCCTGGGTTTCAAAGTGTTGATCCATTTTATTTTGTTTTGTGTTTATCTTTATGTCACCGGAGCCAGCAAAATCGAAAATCCGCTTTCTCGGCTACGACCAGCCTTTCAACGGCAGGGATATATCTTTGGATGGCAGCGACCCAGGCCACCTGGGCGCTGGACGTTCTGCACCCTGTATTGTCCCATTCTTTCGGACTGCAGAGGCAACCCAGTGAAGGGGTGCCAGGGATAATAGGGGCGGGTTAACATCAGCTTCATGGCCCAGAAGACGCCGTTCCATGCCCTGATTTCGGAAACGGGGTCAGGAAAGACTTTCCAGATGCTGTCCACGTCCTTTGTCCGGGTATGAGCAGTGCTGGCCCAGATGTCAGTCGAGGCAAAAGGGAAGCAGGGGGTGGCCCGGCAGTAGGCTTTTACAGCAGAACCGGTGCAGCGTGCAGCGACGGCAATCAACAGGTGCCATGGTTTCATTTTTTTGCTGTTTTCAGGCGACGGACCCATTTCTCCACTTCTACTGCGTGAAATACGATAGCGGAAGCACCGATACAAATCAGCAGCTCCCGCAGCGTGAGGGGAGAGGTGTTAAAAATCCCGTTCAGGTAAGGGGAATAAATTAAACAAAGTTGCAGGGTTAACGTCAGCAGGACGGCTCCGAGCAGGGGTAGGTTAGAGAAAATCCCCTGGCGGAACAAAAAGGTTTTTTCGCTGCGGACGGCCAGTACGTGGCCTAATTGCGAAAAGGCAAGGACGGTGAAGACCATCGTTTGCCAGTGTGCCATCCCTTTTTGCAGCGACCATGCCTGTACACCAAGGGTCACGCCTGCCATGACCAACCCCACCCAAAGGATATGGTATCCGACGCCTTCTGAGAACAGGCTTTCACTGCTGGACCGGGGTGGCCGCTCCATGATGTCCTCCTCGGCTTTCTCGTTGGCGATCGCCAGTGCGGGCAGCCCATCGGTGACGAGGTTGATCCACAGGATATGAATAGGCAGAAGTGGTATGGGCAATCCAAGGAAAGGGGCCAGGAAAATTGTCCAGATTTCGGCACCATTACAGGTCATAATATATTTGACGAACTTCCGGATATTGTCGAAGATACGCCGGCCTTCCTTCACTGCTCCTACAATTGTGGCGAAATTATCGTCCAGCAGGACCAGGTCGGCCGCTTCTTTACTCACATCAGTACCGTTGATTCCCATGGCCACCCCGATATTGGCAGCTTTGAGCGAAGGTGCATCATTGACCCCGTCGCCGGTCATAGCGGCAAAATGGCCTTTTGCCTGTAAGGTGCGGACGATGCGTAGTTTTTGATCAGGGGCAACCCTTGCGTACACGGCCACGCGCTCCACCTGGGCTTCAAATACTTCCTGGGGGATTGCCTGTAGCTCTGTACCGGTGAGTACAATATCGTCAGGCCCGAGGATGCCAATTTCGCTGGCGATCGCCCGCGCGGTGGCTGGGTGGTCGCCGGTGATCATTACCGGCTTTATACCGGCTGCCCTGCATTCGGCGATCGCAGACTTGACTTCCTCCCGGGCGGGGTCAATCAGGGCAACGATTCCAACGAGTTGGAGGTCGCGTTCAACTTCGGTATAGGTAAATGGACTAGGAAGCTTGTCGGTGATCTGGAGGGCATAAGCCAACACCCTTTTGCCCTCGGCTGCCCAGGCCTCTGAAGCCGTTTTGAGGGCATTTTTTTTCTCCTCATCGCGCAGTGCGGCAGCAATGGCTTCACTGGCCCCTTTCACGATGATAAGATAACCTCCAGGGTGGTGATGGACGGTCGTCATACATTTCCTGTCCGGGTCGAAAGGTAGCTCGGCGACCCTGGGATATGCGGCAGATATCTGCCGGTATCCTGCAAGGGATTTTCCCTCCAATATTGCCAGCACCAAGGCAAGTTCAGTGGACTCTCCGTAGGGGTTGTCTGCTTCATCGAAGCGGACATCCTGGTTCAACGCCATACACAACTGAAGGGTATCCATAGGTTCACCCAGCGAAGTCGGGCCTTCTGTAAAGGCCATTTTATTGACCACCCGCATTTTGTTCTGCGTAAGCGTACCCGTTTTGTCACTGCAGATGAAGTTGACCGAGCCAAGGGTTTCAACTGCCGGGAGCTTGCGTATCAGCGCATTGTTTTTTGCCAACCGCGATGCCCCGCGCGACAAGGCAATCGTAATCAATGCCGGGAGGGCCTCCGGAATCGCAGCTACGGCAAGGCTAACCGATAAAAGGAGCAGGTTGAAAGGGTCTTCACCCCGCAGGAAGCCGGAAACGAACAGGACTACGCAAATCAGCAGGATGATATACGACAGACGCTTCCCAAAATGCTCCATGCGCACCTGTAAAGGCGTTTTGACTTCTGCTACTTGCAGCAGACTGGCAATTTTGCCTAATTCCGTCTGCATTCCCGTAGCGACTACCAGGCCTTTTGCCCTGCCGCCGGTGACCATCGTACCCTTAAATGCCATGTTAAACTGATCTCCGAGTGGGATATCTGCTTTATTTAAATCGGCATTGTTTTTGTCAACCGGGACGGATTCTCCGGTGAGCGAGGACTCATCTACCCGCAGGCCATGGGTCTCCAGGAGGCGCATATCTGCAGGCACCACATTTCCCGCCTCTATCAAGACTACATCCCCGGGTACAAGTGCTGTGGAGGAAATGATGCTGCTGTGGCCGTCCCTTATGACCTGGGCCTGGGTGACAGTCATTTTTTTGAGGGCCTCCATCGCTTTTTCTGCACGATACTCCTGCACAAAACCCATGACCGCATTGAGCATTATAATTACCAGGATAATGAACATATCCGTTTTGTCCCCCATGATGCCCGCCAGTAGGGCTGCCGCAATTAACACAAGGATCATGAAATCTTTGAACTGATAGAGGAACAAGGCCCATGCAGGCTTTTTCTTTTTCTCCTGCAGCGCATTCTCTCCGAAGGTATTCAAACGGGACCGGGCTTCCTGCGTGCTCAGCCCCTCGGTCCTGGCATTGAGGTCTTTTAACAATTCGGAAATGCGCAGGCGGTAAAAGTCCATCGGCAAAGGTTGAAATCTGTTCGTTTAACAACACAGACGGTATTATCATTAAACAATCCTTTGACAAAGTGGTTGGTTACGTCAATAGAGCATGGGAACTTTTTTTCCTCCTTTTGATGCTTTATAAAAAGTATGCGGTCGCTGAACTTCTGCAACATGTCGGACAAGCACTTTAAATTTTTCAGATGATCCCATATTTCACCACTGCTGAAACGATCGCCGACCTGGAGGGGATACTGGTGCTTCAGGGGATCAACCTTGCTACACGCTTAGAGCAGGAAGAAATCCGGTCACAGGGGTTTGTCACGGTGGAGCATACGCTGGAAATGCTCCGGAGCCTGAACGAACAGGAGCGCCATATCATCGCAAAGCTGGGGGATCAGATCATCGGATACGTCCTGGCGATGACTAAAAAATCGCGTGCTGAGGTTCCTGTCCTGCTGCAGATGTTCGAAGAATTCGATGCAGTGCCCTTCATGGGAAAGCCGGTTTCTGCATATAACTATATCGTTGCCGGACAGGTGTGTGTGGCAAAACCATTCAGGGGAACAGGGATACTGGATGGCTGCTACCAGTTTTACCGGGAACGCTATGCACAGAAGTACGATTTTCTGATTACCGAAATTGCACGTGCCAATACCCGCTCCCTGAACGCTCACCATCGCATCGGGTTCCGCCATGTCCACTCCTATACGGATTCCGGTCATACCGAATGGGAGGTGGTGGTTTGGCATTGGAAGGGGTAAATCTCAGGCGGTCGGCTACCGTGATTTCTCTAATCCCTCAGGTAGTTCGGTTTATCCCCGCGCATTATAATACTGCTGCCAGAGTCTTCGGAGTAAACATAACGGCATTTTATCCCACCCATGTAATTTGACATACCCCCAAATAACTCTAACGTGCTTTTTTGATCCCATTCCCAACGCCCCTGGTCTGTCAGTACCCCATCGGTGAACAATTGGAAGCTGCCGTCCAGGTTAAGCAGGAGGTTCTGCTCCTCCCCGGTGTCCAGACTACGCCTGTAAGAACCGGCAGGGGAGATGACGCTGGTTTCCTCGCTGTTTTTTTCGGGGAGCTGAACAACTGCCGATACAGCCGGGGGTTCGATAAAACATAATAACGAAATGATGGCAATGCCGGCTGCTGTGAGGGCAACATAATGCACTTGTCTCATTTTAAGCTGATTTTAAAGTATTCATTCAAAATTGCTCATGTGGTCGGGATAAAACAAGAAAAATCAGGGGAATTGAGGTTTCCCCTAATTCCATAACTGGGAAATGCGGATTTTTTCAATTTTTCTTCAGTCTTGTCTCGGTGGTCAGGGTGCTGAGAAATATGCGCTGCTTTTTGATGCGCTGTCAGATGGACCGCCGTTTGGAGCAAACGGACGGGGTCCGGGCAGAGAAGGTTTGTACCCAGCGCAGTTGCTTGTTCTGGTACTTTCCTGCAATTTTTATGTATTTTTCTTTGGCCATATTGGCGGGTTCGCTCCTGCGTGCTACTTTTATTTAGCTTTAGCAGGTGATGCGCTTTCTTGGGCACTTTGTGCCAAAGAATATTTTATCCCTCGCTATATTTCTGAAAAGTGGCGAAAGATTTTTTGTACACCTCCATGGCTTATGGGACAACCTCATAATATTATCATTCCGCGCTAAGCGCTGATATTATAAGACACACCATGCGATTACTAAGTGCTTTTTTATTGCTTTCTGCTTTATCTCTTTTGCCGGGCTGCACAAAGGATAATGCCGAACGCAATGGTATCGCTGTGGAGTATTGGTCAAGCAACAATGGGGGGGAGGTGGCGTTTTCAAAATGGGCGGTGCACCGGTGGAACGAGGCACACCCCAACGGGCGGGTAAAATACCAGCCGGTACCGGAGGGGCAGTCGAGTGAAGAAATCCTGCTCGCAGCCGTAGTAGCTAAAACGACGCCTGATATCTATTCGAATATCTGGCAGGGACTGGTGGAATTTTACGGTAATTCCGGGGTGCTCGTCCCACTGGATACGCTCGATGGCTTTCTCGACTTCCTCCGCGAACGCTGCGATGAGGCAACCATCCGCGAGATTACAGCGGCTGATGGGCATATTTATCAGATACCCTGGAAAATTAACCCCATCATGACGATTTTCAACCGGCGGTCTATGCAGACGCTTGGGCTAAAAGGACCACCGGCTACATACTCGACTTTTCTCCAGGCGGCCAAAACTTTCCGGTAGGATACCGACAGCGATGGCTACGTGGATCAATGGTTTGGCAATACCTCCACTAAACTGGCCTGGTATCAGCGATTGTTCAATTTTTATCCGCTCTACCTGGCTGCTTCCGGCGGCATGCCACTGATCAAAGATGGCCGCGCCAATTTCAACAACCGCTACGCCATCGGAGTATTCCAATTTCTGCAGCAACTATACCGCGAAAACTGCTTCTCCCGGCAGTCGGAATCTGCAGGCCAGGACTTGTTTATCGCTGAAAAATATGCCACGAAATGGACCGGACCCTGGGAAATCGAGTACCTGGAGAAGTTCAAGCGCGAGGGTTTTACCTACGACTTTGCCCCGATGCCGGTGCCGGATGGCCACCAGGGGCCAGTATATACCTATTGTGATCCGAAAAGTATCGTGATTTTCAATACCTGTAAAAACCCCCGGCTGGCCTTCGAATTTGTGAAATCCATGCTCAGCGAGGAAGCCGACCTGCAATTTCTTCGGATGACTAATCAGTTGCCCCGGCGAAAGGCTCTGGGGGGTATCCCCGCCGCCCGGGATTTCTTCCGGCAGCATCCGGGAATGCAGCGTTTTGCCGACCAGGCGGAATATGTCCGGGGCGTAGATCGTTGCACTTCGATGATCGAGGTTTTTGAAATCCTTTCCCAGGAATATGAGGCTTGCGTTTTATATGGGCTTAAATCTCCGGAAGCAGCGATCGCCGATGCCGAGCGCGCGGTGAACGTACTGCTGAGAGCTAAAAAATAATGCGATGCGCGAACCGAGACGAAAATGGCTTTGGTGGAAAAAAATTCAGCCTTACCTGTTGGTCGCCCCCTATCTGGTACATCTCGGGCTCTTCGTCGTATTTCCGGTACTCTTTTCCATACTGCTCACCTTTCATAAATGGAATATTATTTCCCCGATGGAATGGGTAGGACTGGACAACTACCGCCATATTTTTCAGGATCGGCTATTCTGGAAAGCGATCCTCAATACCTTTAAGTTTCTTTTGGTCCATATTCCCCTGCAAATTGTACTTGCCCTTGCCCTGGCGGTTGCCCTTCACCAGAGTACCTGGCTACGCGGTTTTTTCCGGGCATCGTTCTTCCTGCCGGTCATCATCGCGTATGCAGTTTTCCAGCGTCATTTTATCCAAAGTATGGCGACTTCAGGGCTGAAAAGCTGAAGCGTTTCGGTTACTATTTTTTTTGAATGAATATATAAATGCCCAATTCGCATGATACCTGTACACCGAACTGATTTGAGGCTGAAAGCAGATGCCCGGAAAGTGCTGCTACGCTTCCTCGATTTTGGTAACCCGGCCAGATTCGAGCCGGTAATCCGCTGTGTGCTGGACTTGGAAGAGGGGGAGGCTGATGTCCGGTATCAGGCCATCTGTCGCGATTTTGAGCACCGGCATTTCGATTTGGAATCGGTCTTTATGGAGCACTTCGAACGCCTGTCCGGATATGTTCCCCTTCCGGTTTCCCGGACGAAGGAACTCCTGATCGGAGCTTATTTTACACATGAATACAGCATTCAGTCTGCAGCGTTGTTCAATCCTTCTATCGTACCGCATCCCGACCAGACTGGTTTAAGGCCTGGCGAACTGCGCTTTATCCTTTCTCTTCGGGCAACCGGGGAAGGCCATATTTCTTCCATTGCCTTTTTGACCGGCATCGTCGGGGCGAATCTCGATATCCATCTGGATGCTGACGCTATGAAGCTTGTACGCGGAAAGCGCAGTGCGCACCAGCTTTTTCAAAAGGGCGGCTTAGCCCGCAAGCTGCCTGTACAAGGGGAGGGTGCTGCGCTCTTTTTGCAGCAACTTCCGGAGGAATTTACCGCAGGAGAGGCGTTAAAGGAGGTAAATGCGCTGGAATCCGGCCATGGATTGGATTTATCCGCCCTTACGGATTACCTCAGGGATTACTTCGATACGCACTATGATCTGGAGTTCCCGAAAGATTCGCCGATAGAAAGCCGCATCCTTTTCCCCGCCTCGCGCGCCGAATCCAATGGCATGGAGGATGCGAGATTCGTCCAGTTTGCAGATGAAAAAGGAAAATATTTTCTGGGCACCTACACGGCATACAATGGACGCGCTATTTGCCCGCACTTGATTGAAACAAATGATTTTCAATATTTTAAAGTTAGACCGCTCGGGGGTAAGGCCGCCTCGGACAAAGGCATGGCGCTGTTTCCCGAAAAGATAAACGGACGCTATGCCATTTTCCCAGATCGCCTATGCGGTCAGCCCGATGTTGCTGGCTGCGCTGGAGGCGTATTCGGTACAAAAAACGCCGGGATTTGCGAAAACGGCCGGACAGCTCGCCGCATGGTTTTTGGGGAATAACCCTGCCGGGCAACCCATGTACGACCCTTCCAGCGGCAGGACCTACGATGGGATAGGATCTCAGAAGGATATCAACCGCAATGCCGGTGCAGAATCCACGATCGAAGGGCTCCTCGCCCTGCAGGCGCTGGATGCTGTTCCGCAGGCAAGGCGGCAAATGGAAAAATTCCTAAAGAAAAAACGCCAACTTTAGCTATGGCCAACATTCGATTCGAACACGTTTACAAGTACTACGACAAGGTGACGGCCATTGAGGACGCCCATTTTGAGATCCAGGACCGGGAATTTATGGTACTGGTAGGACCTTCGGGCTGTGGAAAATCCACCCTGCTGCGGATGATCGCAGGATTGGAAGAAATCAGTGCCGGAGACCTGCTGATTGATGGCAGGCGCGTCAACGACCTGCCGCCCAAAGACCGGGATATCGCGATTGTTTTTCAGAATTATGCCCTTTATCCCCACATGACTGCATACGAGAACCTGGCTTTTGGATTAAAAATCAGGGGCATGGATAAAGAAGAGATTCATAAAAAGGTTATGGAAGCCGCCCGTATCCTGGAGATCGAGTCCCTGCTCGACCGCAGGCCCAGGGCAATGTCGGGCGGGCAACGGCAACGTGTGGCAATCGGACGTGCCATCGTGCGCAACCCCCGGGTTTTTCTCTTTGACGAGCCTTTGAGTAATCTGGATGCCAAGTTGCGCGGGCAGATGCGCCTGGAAATTGCCCGGCTCCACCAACGGCTCCAGTCCACCGTCCTCTATGTTACCCACGACCAGGTGGAAGCCATGACGCTCGGCGACCGGATCGCGGTGGTCAATCAGGGCAGGATACAGCAAATTGATACCCCACAGAATCTGTACGATGCCCCTAAAAACCTTTTTGTAGCAGGATTCATCGGATCCCCGCCGATGAACTTTATCCCGGGGCGCGTCCAGGTATCCGGAGGAAAACCGGTTTTTGAGGAGGAACAACAGTATTTTCGATATCCCTTGAGCGCTTTCCCTTCCCTGGAGGCACATATCGGCAAACCCCTCGTGCTGGGTATTCGTCCGGAACATTTGTATCTTCATCCGGAAAAAAACGGGCACGAGCACATACAATTCAAGGCAGAGGTACAACTCGTAGAACGTCTCGGCCATGAAAGCTTCGTTTTTGCCCGTTTTGGAAACCAGCAACTTATTGCAAGGGCTGAGCCCGGGGTTCAGGCCGAACCAATGGCTGTTATCGGGCTGCACGCCGATATCCGTCAACTACATTACTTTGACCCGGTGAGCGGGGAAGCCTTTCAGCGCAATCCTTAGCGGAGAATATCGTCCAGGACGGATTCAACAGAAAAAGTGGCTCCGCAGATGACTTCATCGGATGCACCATAATATACAGTGATGGTATCCCCTTCGACTAAATGGCCGTTGGTAAAGACCACATTGCCAAAAAAGCCGCGGCACTCGTAGGGTGTTTCTGGCTCCAGTAAAGGGTCGTGCGAGCGGGCGATGACTTTTGAGGGGTCTTTAAGGTCCAGCAGGACCGCGCCAAGGCAGTAACGGTGGTGGTTGTCGGCACCGTGGTAGATTTCCAGCCAGCCTTCCGGTGTTTTGATCGGTGCAGCACCAGCGCCGACACGCTCGCTGTCCCACCAGCCTTCCCGGGTTGTGAGGATACACTGATGTTCTCCCCAGTGCAGCAGATCGGGGGAAGAGGATATCCAGATGAAATTGCCGCCCAGGCCATTGCCCGAAGGCCGGTGCAGGCAAAAGTATTTGCCATCAATTTTTTCTTCAAAAATCGCGCAATCTTTGTTGGTTGGAGGAAAAATCATTCCCGAGCGGACGAAACTGCGCCAGTCGCGCGTTTGCATCAGCCCGACCCCTACTCCATTTTCTGAAACCTGTGAGTAGGTCAGGTAATATACATCTTCTACCTGACTGACCCTGCAATCCTCGATGCCAAAGGTTTCTAAAGGGCCCTGGCCGAAGATTCTGGTGGGGTAGCCTCCGGGCTCGTAGAAGTGGATACCGTCATCGCTGCACACGAGGCGCAGGTGCGAATAGGTAGAAAGATAGGTTGTCCCGTTATATCCGACCAGGCGTGGATCGCTCAACCGCAGGTTGGGATCCTTTTTATCAAATTCGATGATACGCAGCGCACCATTTTCCTGCATAACCGGGAAGGAGACTTTTCCTGCCATTTGTAAAGGACGCTCCGCTACCCTGAGTACCAGCCATATTTTTCCATCAAAGCGAAAAACCCCTGGGTTCAAAACGCATTCTACTACCCATCCCGACTGACTGGCCTCTAAATCCTGGGTGGTCAATATCGGGTTTTGTTTAAAACGCAAAGCCATATTATTTGCAAACGATTATGAAAATTACCTGTCGGCCTGTTGTTCCTGAAGACCCGGCAGATGATTGCTTGTTGATTAGAGTTATTTCTGTGCACAAGATCGTGCAGACTTTTCCTTATTTTCCAACGCTGGTTGGCCGAAACCAGAAAATTTAATACTGCATATTGAAATGCGCGGGGCTGTCGGACTGGCAATTCCAGTGATCTCTTTTCCCAGACGCTCCGGATGCCTGGCCGACAACCCCAGCGCTTTCAATTAATGCGACATTTGGATGCTTCTTTTAAAAAGTCCATATCCCGGCATAAAGGACTATTTTACTTTTTGGTAAATATCACTGAGCCGAGGTTCTTACCGCCCATGACAAAATTGAGCGAGTAAATACCTTGTGGGAACCGTGCCACATCCACCGAGAATTGACCTGTTGCGACATCCCCCTGGGTGAGCCGGAGGGCGTCCAGCTGCCTTCCCTGGATGTCGAATACCCGCACCAGTAAGGCTTCATTCGAAGGCAGGCGATGGCGTACCTGAAGGATATCCGAAACGGGGTTCGGGAAAATCGGCTCAACATAGGTGTCAACAACGCTCGGTTCGTCGGTATCGGTGGTACCACCAGTAAACAGCTTAAGGGCTTCTGCATCGGTCAACGCCTTATTGTAAATCTTGACGTTGTCGAGTACTCCATTGAAATACTGCTTTCCTTCGATCGGGTTATTGCCGAAGCCCAGCGGACGGTTCGTACTGTTGAGCTTGCCATCTGCCGGTTTAGTATTCACCTTTACCCCATCTTTGTAGATGATATCGTTTTTCCCATCGTGCACCATCGTGATGTAAGACCAAACTCCAACGGGCAGGTCGTTGCCGTCACCACTATCCATGTCAGAGATGAAGTTCGGGAACTGGTTGTTTTTGCTGTTGGTGGTCCAAACAATCTTGCGGTGCTGCGGCAGGGAGATTTTCCAGCGCTGGTCCCAATGGCCAAAATCCATCACATAAGCTTCCGGATCGGCCGTATTGATTTTATCCACCCGAATCCAGAAGCTGACGGTAGTGAAATCAGAGAGCAGCTGTACGGCATTGGGTGCAAGGACGGAGTCCCGGTCGCCGTCGAAGCGGATAGCCTGGCCGGTAGCACCCGGGCGGTTGGCCGCAATAAAGGTCGGATTGCCGCCGATTACCCCATGGTTTTGATAGGGCGTGGCGTCGTTGGCGTTGCCATCGAAAGGATAGTGTGCGACAAGACCGGGCTCACCCGTGTCAAGAGGTTTGGTAGTCCTTACCGTAATTTCTGCAATTGCAGATCGGTTCTTGGCCTGGTCAAAAGCGGCAACCTCAAAGCTGTAGGCGGTTTCCGGCAAGAGGTCTTTAATCAGGATAGATAGTTCGTTCGGCAAAAGGGTATCGAGGATATCCCCATCTACCCAGACATAGTAGCCGGCTACCTGGGTATTATCGGTAGAGGCATCCCAGCTCAGGAGTACAGAGTTGAAGCTTGGGCTAGCCTTCAGGTTAGCAGGCTTTGTGGGAGGTATGGTATCCGGTGCCTGATCTGCGCCGGTAGTCACACTAAGGGAGGTAGGCAAGGATTCATTGCCCGCCGCATCGAGGGCGGTGACGGAGAATTTGAATTTCGTAAGTGGCTTGAGCTGGTTGAATGTCTGTGATGTCCCCGTGGTCGTAGCAGCCGCTTTATCGTCAATATATACGTTGTATGCGGTGACGCCCAGGTTGTCGGATGCGGGCAGCCAGCTAAGGGCCACGTTGTTGAACAGCACAGATGCCGAAAGGCTCAGCGGGGCAACAGGTGCAATGGTGTCTCCGCCTGCGGGCGCCTGCGATTGTGCGGTATAAAGGGCCCGGATTTGGGCGGAATCCAGTGCTACCTTGTAGATCTGGACTTCGTCGAGGTCTCCGCCAAACCAGTTTCCGCCGTCAATCGGGTTGTAGCCGATACCGAGCGGGAAGGTGGTGTTGTCGAGGGTACCTACAACCGCTTTCTCTGCGACTTTTCCACCGTTGAAATAGATCAGGTCCTTGGCGCCATCATGGACCATTACGACATGGGTCCACTTGTTGAGGCTGAGCGGCGTACCGGAATCCATGTCGCTGCAGCAGGCCCCGTTGGAGTGGGTGGTAAATACCGGCTTTCCGTGCGAGGGCAGGGAAATTTTCCAGCGCTCCTGCCAGCCGCCGAACGACAAAAGGTAAACCTCTCCCTGGGCAGGAAATGCCGCGGGTTTACCCAGAAGCTGATGGTGGCATTGGCAGAATTCAGTTGGGCTGCATTCGGGGCAGTTACGCTCCCCTGTATGCCATCAAAGGCCATTGCCCTGTTGGAAATGCCAAAACGGTCGCGGGTGAGCGATGCTGCGTTCACCGCCGCGTGGTTGGCAAAGGTGGAACCGTCATTCGCGCTGCCTGAAAAGCTGTAGGATGCCACAGGGGTCTGTGCCTGCATGCCTGCCGCCACCAAACAGCAGCAAACCAGTCCAAAAATCCATGGTAATTGCTGTTTCATCGAATTAAAGTTTTTAATAAAGAATATGGTCCCGTAATGGGAACAATCCGACGCGCAGCCAAAGTCAGCATTCGGCGTTTGCGTTCGGGGTTGCCCCCATTGGTGTTCAATCAAAGCCTTACAAATCTGCCGGACACCCTGCCTTCCGGCCCTATGCCTACGATCTGGTATAGTCCTGGTCGGCAATGCCTCAAATCCAACTCCGCCTGATCCGCGCTGCCACATGGAATCTCCTGAACCAGTCTCCCGGAAATATCAAAGACTTTGACCTGCTCCAGGATTATTGGCGCCTTGATGGTAATTTGCCCGGCTCCGGGGTTGGGGAAAACAATGAGTTCCCGGATGTCGGGGCGGCTCAGGTTGCTTGTCGGGGTGGTCCCCTGGCCGGTCAGCAGTTTTACAGCGTCCGGTGTCAGTGCATAATCGAAAACTTTTACCTCGTCTATTACGCCCTTGAAGTTGTAGGCATTATCCCCGGGCAGCATCTGGCCGATAAGGAATGCTGCCGATGTAGTGCGCATTTTCCCGTTCATCGTCCGGAAGCTATGGAGCTCACCGTTGAGGTACAGGGCCATCAGTCCTTCCGAATAGGTTGCGGCAACGTGGTAAAAACTGTCGGTTTTGAGTGGGGCCAGCCCATCGAGGTCGGCAATGGAGGTAAAGGTGTTTACGGTCCAGCGTAGCTTGCGGTCCGGGGTAATGGAGAGTTTCCAGCGGTTTTGCCAACTGCCGTGCGAGAGCAGGAAGGTTTCTTTGTCAGGCAAGGCCCTTGCATTGAGCCAGCAGCTAATCGTTATGCCATCCTGAAAATTGAGCAGGGCATTGTTCGCCACTGAAATATGCTGTGCTCCGCCGTTGAAGTAGTAGGCACTCTGCGCCTGTCCAAAGCGGTCGGTATTGGGGATAGCCCCAAATGAAAGTCCGTGCAACTGGTTGCCGCTTACGTCGAGGGTATTACCGCTGAAGGGATAGTCGGCGATGAGTTTGCCCCTTGTAGCCGGATCGAATGCCTTGACGAGGATCCTGGTCTTTGCTTCGGCGCTTAACCCGCCGCTGTCCCGCACGCGCACAGTGACCTCGGGCATACCCTCGGTGGACGGGGCTGTCCATTGTACCGTCCTGCCAGACCCGCTGAAAACCCCCGTCCCTGCGGCCCACTGATAGGTGAGGGTATCGTTGTCGGGATCCGTTGCCATGCAGGTGAATTGTACCGTCCCGCCCGGAACGGCATAGGATTTATCCTTGATGACTTCGATGATTTGGGGGGGATCATTAATTTTGAGGACTATGGGGAGCAACAGTACCGCAGTATCGCGCCTGCCTTCCGGGTCGCTGACAATACAGCGGATTTGTGCGGTGTCGGCCCTTGTCGGGGCAATGTACCGGACGGCAGCTCCCGAACCGCTGGTGGTACCGAGGTTGGGGCTCCATTGGTATTGCAGCTGCTGCGTGTCGGGGTCGAAAGCGGTTGCAAAAATTGTGGTGGTATCTCCTATTTCGAGCGGAGCGCTCGACGCTGCCAACGCTTTGATTCGTGGCGGCGAGGTAAAGGGCACGCTCTGCTGCCGGTAGTCCACGACCACCCCATTGACCAGGAATTTATTTTTATCGTAGGCCACTGTCCCGCCGGCAGGGCAAAGGGTCACGAGGATGGCCTCGTTGGCTGGGATGAGCAAATTCACCTTACCGCTGATATTTTTCAGGATAAATTTTTCTGAAAGTGCTTCATATACATCAGCAGACGTACTGCCTGCATCCAACTCCACGCTCTGGGCGATCGGATAGGAATTGTAATACAGGTAAGTCGGGTAAGCGCTTTTTTGAAAAAAATCTGTCGCTAAAACATTGATTTTTAATATTTTGTCAATATTGGTTTTCTCTACCAGCGCGCCGAGATAGCCGATGGAAGAGGTGCTGTACAAGGAGAGGTTGGTTGCAGCCCAGCCGCCCCGCAAGGCATCGCCGGTTGCGAAGGGGGTGATTCCCTGCCATACCTGCCGCAATGCCTCGTAGCCGATAGCCCCCTGCGGGTCGTTGGCCGAAGACCAGGCCGAGCCATCCTGCAAACCGGATGGGAGGAAGTTGGGGAAGAACAACCGGGTGGCATTGGAGAGGTTGAGCATCCATTTTCCGATGGCACGGGCAAAGCGTTTGTCGTAGCGCACCATCGGTGCAAGTGCCGCGGCCTGTTGGACACCGTTTAGCTGAAAGGCATAATCATTGCCATTATCATTGGCCTCACCGATGAGTCCGGAAACATTGATATTCCCCCAGTTGCCGACAATGGCGCCCCATCCGCGGAGGGGACCCCGGTCGAAGGCCCAGTTGACCATTTTATTGATATCGTATTGGGTGCCCAGTTCGGCATTCATGCGGGCTGCAGTGAGGATCCCGTAGGGCAATTGCAATTCGTAAGAAGGGTTGGAAGTCCATTCGTTGAGAAATTCGAGCGACCACTCCGCAGCTTTGAGATATTCCGGATTCCCCGTTTTTACCCATGCAGCGTAAAGCAACCAGGCGAACGCCCCGGCAGCTTCGGGCTCAGGAACCCCATTCGCATTGGGAGTCCCGGTTTTGAACCTCCAGCCCCTGTAATTCATATTTGGTACCTGCCAGGGAGCATCCTTGCCGCCCATTGCCCGGACGGCTGCGGCCATACGGGCGGCGATGGTGTTGAACTGCCAGTCTGCCTCGGCTCCGAGATTAGGGTAGAGGTCGTAGAGCTGATAGAAGAACACATTGGGCATCATATCGTACCACCAGTCTTGTCCGCTGCTGGCCGATGCATTGTTGAGATACAGATTTTCTCCGTTGGCTTTATTGAAAAAGTCCTGTGCGAGCAGCACCCAGTTTTTTCCGAATTGCTTGGTTTTGTCAATGCCTGCAAGGCTTGCCCCTACCAGCGAGGGCAACACATTGATGGCTTCGTTACCCAGGGGCGAACGGGTACCGACATAGGTGTGGAGGCGGAAAGTTTCCCGCTGCGGGTAGTTTACCCCCGTAGTTCCAAAGCTGATCAACGGGAGGTGCTGACCAGTTTTCTTCCAGTCGTAAATAAAGGAGTCGTACCGCATAGCAGCCGTTTTCCAATCCCGCATATCGTAAGGAGAGGGTTGGTTGGGCATTCGCTCCACGCGCGGAACGGCAATTTGACCCTGCTGGGCCCAGGCGGTCTGAAGGAAGCCTGGCAGGCAGCAGATTGCCATTTTGACTATGAAGCGTAAATTTTGCGGAAGTAATGTCATAACGGTACGGATATTTGGCGGTCGGTATTTTCCGGTTTAATAGCCCTTATTTTGAACGAGGGCGGGGTTTAAATCAATTTCGGTTTGTGGCAGGGGAAAGACTTCGTGCTTTCCTGCCTGAAAGCCCTGCAGGGCTGTAGGAGCAATACCCCAGCGGACAAGGTCGAAGAAGCGATGGAATTCAAAGCCCAACTCTACCTGACGCTCCCGGCGGATGGCCTGCCGCATGGTTTCCTGATTGGTCGTCGTAACGCGGGGCAGGGTAGTGGCAGGTGCAGCCGATTGCACCCGCGCCCGTGCACGTACCTGCTCCAGCGGTGCCTGTGCATCGGCGACGCGGCCCAGTTCGTTGAGGGCTTCGGCCTCCCAGAGCAATACCTCGGCAAAGCGGATGGCGGTGTAATTGATATCTCCGTCTGCCGGCTGCGTGACGGCCTTGAGGTCCTGCAGGTATTTTCTTGGGCTGAAGGTGGTAGAGGAAAACGAGTTTTTGAAGATGGAGCCGAAATAGGGCTCGTCCCTGCTGGCCACCGTAAATCTTCTCCGGGGGTCCCCAGGTTCAAAGGCAGCGACGAAGCCAGGTGTTACCTCGGCAAAACCATATCCCAGGAGTTTTCGCGACATGAGCCATTGGTTGAGGAAGTTGCCCACACCAAGTTCGAGGTTGGTATGCTGAATTTCCCAGACACTCTCGGCGTTGTTCTGCGTTTCTTTTTTAAAATTATCCTCGTAATTCGCCATGAGGCGATAAACGTTGAGGGCCTTGATCTTCGTTACGTTGTCCAGCACTTTTTGCCATTTTTGCCCGTAAAGACCAGCTTTGGCGGCAAGGGCCAGCGCCGATCCTTTTGTTGGGCGCCCGACTTCCGAAGGGTTACGCTGTGTTGGCAGGGACTCCGCAGCGCGTTCGCAGTCGGCCTCAATGCGGGCGAGGATATCCGCTTTGGGTGTTTTAGGTATTTTGTGCTGCTCGGGAGGTGTGATTGCGGTAAACAAAGGTACGTCCCCAAAGACTTGTACCAGCAGAAAGTAATAATAGGCGCGGAGGAACAAGGCCTCTGCGGCAATCTGGTTGCGGCGGGTTTCGTTGATCTCCACTTTCGGCAGGTTGTCGAGTACGAGGTTGCACTGCATGATACCCGTATATTGCAACTTCCAGAAGGTATTGAATTCTTCCGTTCGCGGGGTGTAGGTAAAGGCATCCAGCTCCACCAGGCCCACCCGGGAGCCATCGCCCCCCGTGACCGACTCATCCGAGGTGATGGAGGCAAATGCCCAGTAGAAATTATTGTTTTCGTTATTGAACAAAAGGGGGCGGTAAGCTGCGTTGATCGCCTGGACAGCATCTTCCTCGTTTTGAAAGAAGGAACCGGCATCCAGCGTGGCGATTGGCTCTTTTTCGAGAATGCCCTGGCAGGAGGAGAACAACATGCTGCCGATGAGGAGCAAACAAAGGACTTGTTTCATACCTGAAGCAATATATTGTTGGTTCAAATAGTCATATATTTTTTTCATGCGGCGTCAGAATTGCATCTGTACACCGAGGGTCCAGATCCTCGGTGCCGGGATCGTCCCCCAGTCAATACCTACGGCGAGGTCGGAAGATAGCCCCAACCCACGGGTGTCATTGGCATTGGCTTGTATTTCGGGATCCATACCCGGGTATTTGGTCAGGGTAATGGCATTTTGTACAGTTCCAAACAGCCGGAGGCTACTGACGCCCTTCCAACCGACGAGATCCTTGAAATTGTATCCCAGGGTAATATTGCGGATGCGGAGGTAGGAACCGTCTTCGAGAAAACGGGTAGAGATCCTGCGGTTGCCGTTGCGGTCGTCCACGCTGACTTTTGGGATACCCGTATCGGTATTGTCCGGTGTCCAGCGCCCGAGGAGCTCGCGATAGGAATTGAATCCTCTGAGCTGGGTTTCGTATGCAAAATTGCCGTACAGGAAATAGACGTCGTTGCCTTGCACGCCCTGGATGAGGGTCGAGAAATCGAGGTTCCCCCAGTTAAAGCCCGCAGAGATACCATAGGTAAAATCCGGGAAGGGATTGCCAACGTGGCGGCGGTCTTTGTCATCAATGATTTTGTCGCCTGGTCAATACCACTGACCACCAGTTTGCCGATATCCCTGCCCTTCACCGTTGCAATGGCAGACGAAATATCGCTGCGGATTTCACTCCTGTACCCGGTGACGATAATCTCCTCGATGAGATTGGATTCGGGAGCCAGCAGGATTTCAATTTCTCTTCTTCCCTGTACCGGGACGGCCAGTCGCTCGAAGCCCACATAGCTGATTTCGAGTATTGCTGCCCCCGAAGCGACTTGCAGGCTGAATTTCCCGTCCAGGTCGGTGGTCGTGCCATTCGAAGTACCCTGCTCAACGACGGTAGCCCCGATTAAGGGTACTTTATCCTCACTGGACAAAACGGTTCCTTTTACCGTAAATATTTGAGCTACAGCATTTTGAACGAATAAAAATAAAATGAATGCAAAGATGGATTTAAAACGCATGGGCACTTTGGTTATATTCTGACGACAAATTTGGGGATTAGGGCAATATCATTATAGTATAATTATGCGAAAGAATAGTATTTTTGTGAATGGTTGATATTGTGTTTTTTTGGAAAATAGGGGAATGCCCATACGGGATGTTCCTTTCAGCGTGATTTAACAAATAAAATTTCTCGTCATGAATATTTTTCGCGAGCTCACACCGCTCAAGCAGCAGGATGTTTTTGTAGTCCTGGATTCTGTAAAAAATGGCTTTGATTATCCAATCCACAATCATTCGGAGTATGAACTTAACCTGGTCATGGGGATGTCCGGGAGCCGTATCGCGGGGGATTCCACGGAGCGCTACACCGACTATGACCTTGTGCTGCTGGGGCCATATCTATATCATAAATGGGACGGCGACCAACATCTTCAGGAGAGCGGTCAGAGCTACAGGGTGGTTACCATTCAGTTTGCGATGGATTTGTTCAGCGGGCAGATGTTCCAGAAGGAGCGGTTTTTCAAGATCCGGCAACTGCTTCAGGAGAGCGGCAGGGGGATAAAATTCCATGGGAAGACCTTTGAGGGCGCGATGCGGCTGATGGTCAGCCTTACAGAAGATAAAGGCTTTGCCAATATCATCGAATTTTTTCAATTGCTGGATTTATTGTCCAATTCCAACGAAAAGACGCTTTTGGCCAGCGGTGCATTCACGCCGCAGGCGGCCCGGTCGGAGAGCAACCGGATTCAGGTAGCGTATGCGTACATTCTGAAATACCTCACCAATCCGGACCTCAAAATCGGCGATGTGGCCGCGCAGGTACACATGAGTGAATCCGCGTTCAGCCATTTCTTTAAAAAATACGCCTTTCGCAGTTTCACCCAGTTCCTGGTTGACCTTCGCATCGGTCATGCATGTAAATTATTGCTGGATACCGATGATACGATTGCCCAGATCAGCGCAAAGTCGGGTTTTAACAACCTTGCCAATTTCAACCGACTGTTCCGTAAATACCGGTCCTGTACCCCGGTGGAGTACCGCAAGCGCTATTTGGAGAAAAATGCCTTCGACTGGTCCTCGCAGGTGACACCCTGGCAGTTCCTGCCCTCCAAGGCGGAGACCCGCAACCTCCTTCCGCCTACTTCCTATGCTACCCGCCTGCTACATTTCTGAGGGAATGTGAGGCATAAAATTCTATATGAGGGGGCGTGAAAGGTCTTCCGTTGCCTTCGGGAGTTACATGACCCCGGAAGAATATTATTTGGCGGCACAGGCCATCTTTCGCGGTAGAAGTATTTTTGACATAACCCCTGGGTTATTTTCCCTGAACGATTTTCATTTCCCTGATGAGGTGCGAAGCGCCGGCATATTTATCCACCATAAACAGGATATAGCGGATATCTACCATGATATTCCTGCAGATATCGGGAGCGTAGAGGATATCGCTCATGGTACCTTCCCAGACGCGGTCGAAATTGAGTCCGATGAGGTTTCCGCTTCCATCTATTGCCGGGCTTCCGGAATTACCGCCGGTAGTATGGTTTGAGCCGATAAAACAAACGGGCATACGGCCATTCTCCGCATAAGGTCCATAGTCTTTGTTTTGATAGAGCGTCCGCAGCCTTTCCGGCACATCGAACTCATAATCGCCCGGTTGGTATTTTTCCATTACGCCATCGAGGTAGGTGTAATGCTGATAATATACGCCGTCGCGGGGCTGGTAGCCTTCGACCTTACCATAAGTAACCCGCAGTGTACTGTTGGCATCGGGGTAGAAGCGTTTTTCGGGGAATACTTCCAGGAGTGCCTGCATATAGCGGCGCTGCGCGATGGAAATCTTGTCGTTGATTTCGTTGTAGGGGCGGAAGACCCTGGCCTCTGCTGTTTCCAGGATGCTGCGTGCGAGGAGGTAGGCGTAGTCTTCGCGTATTGATTTTATTGCCGCAGCGGGGTCGCTGGCTGCGAGTGTGGCCCATTTACCCGGCCTGGACAGTTCGGATTTCAGGAAGGTGATGCGTGCGAATTCAGCGGCATCCTTGCCTGCAAAGTTCATTTGTTCGATGGCGAAAGGGGAGAGGTATTCCCCGGGCACTTTTTCGAAATAGAGTGGGATAAGGGCGGCGAGTACCTGTTGATCCACCTCGGGCCGGTAATCTTTGTAAAAGGCTTCAAAGGCGGCTTTTATCTGGTCTTTGCGCTGGGAGAGGGCTTCCAGGCCATTGTTGTCGTGGATTGCGACGAATTGCCGGAGGCTGTTGGCAAAGCGCAGTAACTCCACATTTGCGCCAACGATCTCGTTGATATATTCGCGTGCTGCTGCATAAGGCGCGATTGCGGCATAGTGTTTGTCCAGTTCGGGAAGCAGGCTGCCATATCCTTGCGCCCAGCCGGATTTGGCCATCACCCGGCTCTGGAACGCTGCTTCTGTTTTTTTCTTTAGGGCTATCCCGTCGGCTTTTTTGAGACCCTGGTTTTCACCGATCCATTTTTTCCAGGAGTTGGCCAGGCCGGACTGTTTGCTGGCATACTGGATTTTGACTTTTGCGTCTGCCCGCATAGCTGCGTCGAGGACGGCCAGGGAGCGGTTCCGGATATCAATGCGGATAGGGTTGAGGAGATTAACAGTCTGGGCGACAGCGGAGGCTGGCAGGTACTCGGTGGTCCTGCCTGGAAAACCGAATACCAGGGTGAAATCGCCCGGTTTTATCCCGTTGAGCGAAACCGGCAGGTAGTGTTTTGGGCGGTAGGGGACGTTGCCCGGGGCATAAGCGGCAGGGCGGTTATTTTGGTCGGCATATATTCTGAACATAGAAAAATCCCCTGTATGCCGGGGCCATACCCAGTTATCCGTATCGGCGCCAAACTTGCCGACAGCCCCGGGAGGGGCCCCGACCAGTCGTATGTCGCGGAACGTTTCGGTGATAAACAAGTAATAGGCGTTGCCATAATAGAAAGGCCGCACTGCTGCGTCCTGCCATGCTTCCTTAGCTGCCCGGGAGGCTATTTCGTTGGTATTCTTCTCAATTGCGGCCTGCCGCTCGCGCTCTGTCATGTTAGCTGTTACCCCGGCAAGGGCTTGCTTGCTGACGTCTTCGATGCGCGTGATAAAGGTGACCGTCAGGCCAGGGTTGGGGAGTTCTTCTGCCGGAGATTTGGCCCAGAATCCGTTCTCCAGATAGTTTCGTTCCAGGCTGGAATGGTATTGGATCTGGCCATATCCACAATGATGATTGGTCAGGATCAGCCCGGAAGGCGAAATGACGCTCCCGGTGCATCCGCCTCCAAACCGAATGATTGCATCTTTAAGGCTGCCTTTGTTGATGCTGTAGATGTCTTCAGCGGTCATTTTCATGCCCATGCGCTGCATCTCTGCCTCGTTTTGCTTTAAGAGCAGGGGCAGCCACATGCCTTCTCCTGCCAGGGCCTTCAGCACAGCGGCGAGTACAAGCGCTACGGCCAGAAAGTTTCTTTTCATCATACAAAAGGGATAGTGAACCAAGGGAAAGGAAAAACCAAAAAAAGCCTGAACTAAGTCTTTTGTGCCGAAGATGGGACTCGAACCCATACACCCGAAGGCACACGCCCCTGAAACGTGCGCGTCTACCAATTTCGCCACTTCGGCATTTAGGAGTGGACTTAGATCAAGCTTCTTTTGAGTACCGAAGGCGGGGCTCGAACCCGCACGGTTTGCACCACTGGTGTTTGAGACCAGCGCGTCTACCAATTCCGCCACTTCGGTAGCGAAATCACGGTCAGGTGTTATCCTGACGGTGGGCAAATTTAGAGAGGTTTTCTTGAATGCGCAATAGGTAGCGCTTTTTTAAATAATATTCTTTAATTTTTTTTAGCTGTCCGAGGTCAATAGATTGAGGATCAAAATCTTTCAGTGTGGGCAGAATTTCCTGGTAAAGGGCATCTGCCAGATTTTCGACGGTTTCGCGCAAGTGTTCGAGGGTCGCGGCATCCGGACTGAATTCCAGCTCCATGATTGATTCGTTGATTTCCATCATTTCCATGAGGAATTCACCCGGGACATGGTTCTGTCCTTCTTCGCCCATCGTCCCGTAGAGGTTCAGGATATAGTACATACGGCGGTCTGCATCGTTGAGGGCACGATAGGCATCGTTGTTAATGCTTGCCTGTGCCAGCACATCGCGCTGGGTCGCCTCATCGGCAAGGGTGTGAAAGTCCGGGTGTAAGGCTTTGCTCTTCTGATAATAGCGCCTGCGCAGCTCGGCCTCATCGCAAAGAAAGGCCACCGGTAGTCCGAACCATTCAAAGTAATTCATTTGACAATTCACCCGTTTATTTGAAGTATGCCCTGAATATGTCCAGGCCATTGGCATAGATCAGCAGTGCGAGGATCAGGAAGAAACCGATCATGGTGGCATATTCCATGAATTTATCGCTGGGCTTGCGGCCGGAAATAACTTCATAAAGCAGGAACATAACGTGCCCGCCATCCAATGCCGGTATCGGTAGTAAGTTCATAAATGCGAGGACGAGTGAAAGGGTAGCGGTGATCTTCCAGAAATGTTCCCAGTCAAAAATGCTCCCATACATGTCTGCAATGGAGGCAAACCCACCGAGGCTTTCGGAAGCTTTCATTTTTCCGCTGAAGATCTGCCCAAACGCTTTCACATTGTCGCTGAGCTGCCGCCATCCCAGCGCCACGCCTGCAGGTATGGCCTGCACGATGCTGTATTCCCTGCGTTCGGTTTTGAAAAAAGTTTCCGGATATGGGGTATATACGCCGATTGCACCCTCCTTGCTCGGGGTAACCGACAACATGACGCTGTCCTGGCCCCGCAATACCTGTACCTCGAGCGGCTTGCCGGGATTAGCGGCGATGACCTGCCGCACTTCCTGATAAAACCGTACAGAGTTGCCGTTGATCGCCACAATATAATCCCCCTTCCTGAACCCTGCGGCCTCGGCCGGTGCGCCTTTGGCCAGACGTTCCACTTTGAACGGGAACATAGGGCTGAAAATCATCTTGTCCTTGTTTTCATGGCTCGCCAGTCTGCCCGAAAAGCCTTCCGGCACCCGCAGGCTGACTTTTTCACCCCCGCGCAAAACTACGATGGTAGCCGCGTTGTTGAATACGATCTCACGGGCTACCGCCCGCTCGTTGAACTCCTCAAACGGCATGTTGCCCACCGACAGGATCTGGTCCCCGTTGCGCAGCCCAAGTTCCAGGCCGAGGGAATCCGCAAATATGCCATCTTTGACATTGGCAGCAGGCAGATATGCTTCCCCCCATTTCCAGAGTACCATTCCAAAGATGAAAAAACCGAGCAGGAAATTCACCGTGACCCCGCCTAACATGATGACCAGGCGCTGCCAGGCTGGCTTGGAACGAAACTCCCAGGGTTGGGGCTCGCCTTTCATCTGCTCGCTGTCCAGGCTCTCGTCTATCATGCCGGAGATCTTGACGTACCCGCCTAAAGGAAGCCACCCAAGACCATATTCCGTATCGCCTTTTTTGAATTTCAGCAGCGAAAACCACGGGTCGAAAAACAGGTAAAACTTTTCTATCCGCGTTTTGAACCACCTGGCCGGGAAAAAATGCCCCATTTCGTGTAAAATAATCAGCAACGAGAGGCTCAGTAGAAGTTGTGCGATCTTAACGATATCCATGTCTGATTCCGACTAACAATTGATGAGTAATCCGTTTGATTGCCTGATAAAACAGCTCGAAGCCGAATTATGTTTTCGGCCCCCATGGCCACTACCGACTGACCGGGCGAAGCCTGCACTGGTTTTGCTAAAATGTGGCAAATCTAATGAATTCTGCTTCAGTGCGGTGCTGTGGCGATAAAAAAACGTTGGACTTAAAGTTGCCCCGAGTCGGCAAAAGTAAATGGAATTACGCTAATTTTGTCTTTTAATGCCGGTTAGAGTTGGGGCGACGGGATCTCCGCGGGCATAAAACAGCTCATTTTTTCACCATGCTCACCCATCGCAATAAGTCTTTTCTTTCGGGCAAAGGATGTAAACCAGTCTTATGATCGTCTTTTATACGAGGAATATTTCAGGGGCTTCGGCGATCCTGGAAGCAGAAGAGGCCCGCCATGCTACCCAGGTATTGCGCAAAAAACAGGGCGATACCATCCGCTTTACAGATGGGGAAGGGGGCTGGTACGAGGGTACGATCACCGCTGTATCGAAGGGTCAATGCGAGGTCTTGATTTCTGAAAGCGAAAAAATACCTTATCGTCGCCCCTATCGCCTTCACCTGGCCGTCGCACCGACGAAAAATATCGAGCGCTTTGAATGGTTTCTGGAAAAAGCGACGGAAATTGGCGTAGATCGGATTACCCCGGTGTGGTGCCGGCATTCGGAAAGGGGAAATATCCGCCCTGAACGCCTGCAGAAAGTCCTCGCAGCCGCAATGAAACAGTCCCTGCAGCCTTTCCTGCCCCTCCTGGAACCAGCAATCGGACTGGAACAACTGCTTCGGCAGGAACAGGACAGCCTTTACGGACGTTATATTGCTTATATGGCTACAGGAGATGGCTATAACCACCTTTTCGAAGCCTGTGTCCCCGGTCAGGATACTTTGGTATTAATCGGCCCGGAAGGGGATTTTTCTGCAGAAGAAGTCGCGCATTGTGTGGCGGCAGGCTTCAGTCCGGTCTCTCTTGGAAGGAACAGACTCCGCACGGAGACGGCCGCCGTTGCCGCAGCCCACTGTGTCGCCCTGCGGAACGACCTTTCGTACTAAATCGAATAAATTCAGATAAAAGCACTTTTACTATGAAGATTCTGCTTTCCCTTTGCCTGGCTTCCCTCGCTTTATTCCCTAAGCCCGCAGGAATGAAACTCGCATTGCTGAAGTATAATGGTGGTGGGGATTGGTATGCCAACCCGACCGCGCTGCCCAATCTGGCAAAATTTTGCAACCAAAACCTCAATACAAACCTCGATCCGGACTATGCGACGGTAGATGCCGGCAGCGCGGAGTTATTCAACTACCCTTTCGTCCACATGACTGGTCACGGTAGGGTGGTTTTCTCGGATGCAGAGGCAGAAAACCTGCGGATGTACCTGATCGGCGGAGGATTCCTGCATATTGACGATAATTATGGTATGGACCCTTTCGTTCGTCCGGCAATGAAAAAAGTGTTTCCTGAAACAGAATTCGTAGAAGTACCGTTCGAACATCCAGTCTATCGCCAAAAGTTTACGTTCCGGAACGGGCTGCCAAAAATCCACGAACACGATGCCAAACCGCCGCAGGGATTTGGGATTTTCTGGAAAGGCAGGCTGGTTTGCTTCTATTCTTATGAATGTGATCTCGGCGATGGCTGGGAAGATCCCGATGTGCATAATGACCCGCCGGAAAAACGCCAGGAGGCCTTGCGTATGGGGGCAAATATCGTACAGTTCGCATTCAGGCAATAAAGACTATACCCCCCAAGGAATACCTTTGCCGACGCCAAAATCTTACCTACACACAGCGCCGTGGCTCACTCCCAGATCACATCATTTCTGGGACGGAAATGCTTGCGGATATTCAACCAGAACGCCATAAATAAATAAAGGATCAGCGGCGAACCTAGCGCGACGAACGAAAGGTAAATAAAGTATAGGCGCACCGTCGAGGAGGATATGCCCATCGCCCTCCCCAGCGCATTGCACACGCCAAACGCTGAGCGGTGAATGATCGTCTGAATTTTCTCCATGATCGCTTTTGTTTACAGCCTTTATCCAAAAATTACATGGCCAATGCCCCCTCCTTTTATATCCGTTTATCCCGTAAAGGGCAAGGAAATGACATTCGTTAACGCAACAGCATTAATCGTTACTAACAAAAAAAACGGCGATTTGTTGCAATCCCCCGCGCAGGGATTTGATTTTACCTCACGGATTTCTTAACGCGGCAACACGGGCAGCAGGCGCTTCCGAAGAAGCGCCCGCTGCAAGTTCGGTGGTATCCCGGTCGTCCGTGCCCGAGTACAACATGACTACCCCCGCAACCCCAACGGCGATGATAATCCACAATAAAATGGTTTCCAGACCAAGGGTCTGACGCTGCCGGCCCACTGCCGGCGAAACATTGCTGCTTTTCATAAGGAAGTTATTAAGATGATGGAAAAAGCGTGGCCATTCGGCGCAGGAACTCATCCTGGCCGTTCGTTTGTAACAATACATTTACGTGTTCAAGGCAAAAAAATGCCCGTCAGCATATTGTTACAGTGATGCTGTTCAGTGCCCGGACAGGCAAGCATGCCAGGGAGGGGAATGGGTATGGCATGGCCAGGCCATACGCATCGAAATGCGTAGGCAAAACATGCCCCATTCGCCAACCGTTCATGAGGCTGCCGTCCGGGCTACTGATCCGTGCCTGCCCTCAGGCACGGATCCTACCTTGCTTTGCTGGAAATGATTGGAAGGGTGTGTGTAAATGCTCGCATATTTTCATTATTTTAAAAAGTAAATGCTCAATCTGTTGGGCGCAAACAGCGCCGATGAGGCACAAATTATTCTGAGCCTCTCTCATAAATCTTTAGCACCGCAAGCCGCCAGGGAATATTTCAAATAAGCGCCATTTCTCTTGATTTTGGGTGTGAAAATCAAGAGAAATGGCGCTCAAAGAAATTTTATTCTGCTGCGGAAGGTGGCAAAATGCACAGGTGCCAGCCTCCCGGCTCCCCGATGATTCCCCTCGCAACAGGAGGTCTGTTTCATGTCAGGAGCAGCGATACTGCTTTGTGTAAAATAAGAAGATAGGTAGATAGCCTGTACCAAGGTAACGCAACAGGTGCATACAGGCATTCACTGGCGTCGTGCCAGTGACAGACTGGTTGAGATGTTCCTGATGCTGGAAGAGGTGTTATTTCCGTCCTCACAAAGGCCTTTTACTGGGGGCATAGACTATACAACCCCAGGAAGGTACAGTGTGGGCGCAAAAAGCCTTTTTTGCCCAGGATGATCTCATCGTACGCAATCTGATAACAAGATGTGATGTGTTAGTGCCTCAAAGCGTGATTTTTTCCATTGTCACCAATGGATGCGCTTCCCCGTAAAGAGGCTGTCTGATCAAAAAGAAAAAGTGGATTTCGAGTGTTAATGGGCCGTAATTTGCCCGTTTTGTTCAGTGGGATGCACAAAATTAAACATAAATATTAGTAAAAAAAATAATATGTTAAAATATTGGATAATTTTATCCAGATCGCAATTTAAAATATTGTTTATCAATTAAATATAAATTGAAAAAAATTATATTTTATTCACAGGGACAGTGGTTTGCCGTATTTTGCTCCGTAGGGCCACATTTTCCAGCGCATCGTTATCTGCAGCGCGGGTACTTTGGCAGTGGGGCGGCAGGTCTGATTTCAATTGTGCGATCATCCGGGCTGCCAGGGAATCCTCAACAGCCGCCGGGTTCTGCTGGCAACTCCCGGAGTATGCCCTTTGCGGTGCGTTCGGCTGCGCCATTTGTACCTAAATGCTGCCGGAGCTGCTGGTAGCCTTCGAGGATATGGGTTCTGCCTGGCCCGTCGAGGATAGCATTCAGGGATTGTAGCATGGCTTCCACGGTACATTGGTGCTGGACGAGTTCGGTGAGGAGCGGGCGGTCGAGGATAAGGTTGACGAGGGAAATGTGCTTTACCTGTACCAGACGTCGGGCAACGAAAAAGGAGGCCCTTCCCCCTCTGTAGCACACGATTTGCGGAATGCCAAAAAGTGCTGTTTCGAGGGTGGCGGTGCCTGAAGTGACGATTGCGGCAAAAGCACTTTTCAGTATCGCGTAGGTCTTTCCATATACCAGGGGTACTTCGCTTTCGGGTTGCAGGAATTGCCGGTAAAACCCTTCTGGTATCGCAGGGGCTGCGGCGATGACAAATCGGAAGTCGGGTAAATACCTGGGTATCTGAAGCATCAGCGGCAGCATGCGCATGATTTCCTGCTTCCTGCTACCCGGCAACAGAGCGATTACCGGTTTTTCTTCCTTCGTCGCAAAGCTTGCTTCCGGATTGGTATCCTGGTAGTTATCTACGATATCGAGCAGGGGATGGCCCACGAATTCGACCTCGTAATGGTATTTCGCATAAAAGTCTTTTTCAAAGGGCAGGATGACGAACATCTTATCCACTGATGCCTTTATCCCGTGGACCCGACTGCTGTGCCAGGCCCATATTTGAGGGGAGATATAATAAAAAACCCGGAAGCCCTGGTTTTTTGCCCATTTTGCGATACGCAGGTTAAACCCGGGATAATCAATCAGGATCAGGGCATCTGGATTGAAGGCTGTGATATCTTTTTTACAGTCCCGGATATTGCGCATGATCGTACGGAGGTTGCGCACGACCTCTGCGAAGCCCATGAATGCGAGATCGCGATAGTGTTTGACGAGGTGCGCACCTGCTGCGGCCATCAGGTCCCCCCCCCAGGCCCTGAACCCGGCATTGGGATCTTCCCGGTCGAGTGCGGTAATCAGGCGGGAGCCGTGGAGGTCGCCGGAAGCTTCCCCTGCGATCAGGTAATACTTCATCCTGTATTGGTTAAATGCGTTGGTTTACTTCCCCTCGAACAGCCCCGGCCCCGAGCCGATCAACCACAGCAGGGCATAAGCCATGGTGGCGATCAGGATCCCCCGCATTGTTTTTATAAAATAGTGTTTATTATAAAAGTGCAGAGGGATGAGGTTGAGGCAAATAGCCAGCACTTGCAGGGTGGCAGCATCGAACAGCGGCTCTGCCAGTTGACGGGTGGGAAACAACAGGACCTGCAGCTTTTCCGACAGCATCAAAAGAATCCCATAACCCGCAAAAGGCAGGGCTAATCCCAACAACAAACCGAACCAGATTGCATTTCGCTCGAACATGGTCTAAGATTTTTTGCCAGGACACCCGCGGCTAAACGGTGGCATGCGGTATCCCGGTATATATTTAGCCGCGAACGACTAATTACGGATTAATCTGTTCCAGGTCTTTCATTTCCGGGATAGCAGGGTAGTTGGTCAGGTCGTGCATAGAAGGTACAACGGAAATATAGCCTTCTTTTAGCGCTGCGATATCGGTATCCTGCCCGTTGTCCTGGGCGACAAACCGCCCGGTAAGCCAGTAGTACTTTTGGCCGCGGGGATCCCTCGCTTCCACAAACTCTTCGACCCAGCGGGCTTCCGCCTGCCGGCATACTTTCATGCCCTTGATCTTTCCCGAATTTTTATTGGGGATATTGACGTTCAGCAGGCTGCCTTTGCGAATACCGTGCTCCAGTACGTATGCGATTAGCTCCCGGATGTAGGGCTTTGAGGGTTCGAAGTCGGCCTGATAGGAGTAATCTAAAAGGGAAAAGCCAATAGAGGGAATCCCTTCCAGGGAGGCTTCCATAGCGGCAGAAAGGGTACCGGAATAAATGATATTGATGGAGGCATTAGAGCCGTGGTTGATTCCTGAAACACAGAGGTCTATCTTCCTGTTTTTCAACAGGATGTTTTTGGCAAGTTTGACGCAGTCCACCGGTGTGCCGGAACATTCGTACGCTTCGATATCTCCGTATATATTGGAAGGATGCAGGCGTAGCGGTTGAGCGATCGTTATCGCATGTCCCATACCCGATTGGGGGGAATCCGGGGCAACGACGAGGACCTGGCCGAGCTGACCGGCGACTTCAATGAGTGCCTGGATGCCTGGCGCAGAGATACCATCATCATTGGTGACCAGAATAAGCGGTTTTTTCATGTAAAGCTTTTTTTCAGTGCAAATGTGTCCATATTTTTTAAAATACAGCTCCTTAAAATTGAAAATTTTCTGGTAAAGCTGTTTATTGTACCACATATTGTGCCCATCAGGCACATCATAAATCTCCCTGACCATGCGTACCTACCAGGAAATCCTCGCCAATATCGGAAAAAAAAAGCTTGCCCCGGTATATATGCTGCACGGCGAGGAGCCCTTCTTCATTGACCTTATCGCCCGTGCCCTGGAAGATGGGGTACTCTCTGAGGGGGAAAAGGCTTTTAACCTGAGCATTTTTTATGGTAAGGATACCGACCATCTGGCGGTGCTGGATGCCGCCAGGCGATTCCCGATTATGTCGTCCTTCCAGTTGGTGCTTATCCGCGAAGCCCAGGATATGCGAACGCTGGAAGAACTGGCCGCTTATGTGGCAAAGCCGGCGTCTTCCACGGTCCTGGTAATTTGTTATAAAAATAAAAAATTTAATATGAATTCCGCCCTCGGCAAAGCCCTGAAAGCACAGGCCGAAGTGTTTGAATCCAAGCGGGTTTATGACAACAAAGTGCCGGAATGGGTGGTCGAATACCTCAAAGCGCGTCAACTCCGGATTTCGCCCGATACCGCGATGAAAGTTGCGGAATTCCTTGGCAACGATCTCTCTCGACTGGCTAATGAAATGGACAAACTGGCACTCAACCTGCCGCAAGGTGCCGAGGTGACGGCAAAAGTGGTGGAAACCTATATTGGCCTGAGTAAAGATTTTAATGTTTTTGAACTCCAAAAGGCCATCGGGCGCAGGGATATCTTGAAGGCAAACCAAATCCTGCGCTATTTTATCTCCAACCCCAAACGGAACCCCCTGCCCGTGGTCATCGGCGCTCTTTATAATTTCTTCAGTAAAATGTACGTCCTCAACGCTCTCAGAAATAGTCCGGAATCCGAACAACTCGAAGCACTCGAACTGCGGTCGTCGTTTTTCCTGAAAGATTACCGCGAAGCACTCCGCTACCTGAATATGGAACGCTCAATGACAGCTATTGCCGTACTCAAAGCGTATGACCTGAAGATGAAAGGGGTAGGCGTAGCCGCAAGTACCGATGAATCCGACCTGCTGACCGAAATGATCTGGAAACTCCTGCACCTGTAACCCAGGTGGTATAAAATAACAAGGCTGGCTCAAAATACATTTGGTGGCATTCGCCGCCAAATAAAAGGCCAGGGGCTTTTTACACAATTCCCAACTTAAAATTGATTTATTGGTGCGTATTCGGATAATAGTATGTGTCAGGTGCGTTCAAAGGATTTTTGTATAGCTATAGGGCCGTCTGCACCAGCGTACCCCTGAAAAAATTGCGGAATAAAATTTCCCCAAATCGTTTTTTTTCCCGGCACAGGTTTTATCTTTGACCTGGAAAGCATAAATGTTATGTTTATTGTACAAACACAAAATTGGTGGTGGCAACTTAATCAGTCGGAATCCGGGTGAAATAGCACGCCTTTATTGATGTTTTACACAAAAGCGGCTTGCAGGGACACCCGGCAAGCCGCTTTGCATTTGTGCTCGTTGCGACGGGCAGTATTGTGGAAAAATACGCGGTTTCACCTTTGTAAAAGTTTCTGAGCGCACATCGTGGAGCCGCGTAAGAGGTTTAGCCTGTAATAATCCTGTCGCAATGCACCTGATTTGAATTTTTTAGTACCAGGTAGCGGGAAAATCCTTGGAAGTTCCGGGCAGCCCGGTGCCAGTCGTATAATGCCGAAAATCTGTCAACATGGACACCGACGCCAGCAAACGATTCCGCATCCAGACCCGGGTGAACATGTACCTTGCCGACATGATCACCCCTGTATCGCTTTTCCTGCGCATGCGCGACCATTTCACCCAGCCAGTACTGCTGGAGAGCAACGATTTCAGCAGTGCCGAGGATTGCTTCTCGTATATCGGCCTGCAGGCCATCGCCCAGATCGAAGTCAAAGCCGGAAAAATCCGCTCGACCATGCCCAATGGACTGCAATCCGAAACAACGGTGAATGAATCCGTTACCGTACCGGAATCCCTGATGGCGTTTGTACAACAGTTTGAGGTGGATCAGCATACGCATTATCCCGTATTCAATGGTTTCTTTGGGCATGTCGGCTTCGATGCGGTCCAGTATTTCGATACGCTCCGCTTCGACCCGGAAAAGCGCAAATCAGACCTTCCGGATATCCGCTTTACCCTTTACCGCTTTATCCTGGCAATCAACCATTTCAAAAATGAGCTTTACCTGCTCGAAAATATCCCTGAAGGGGAGCAGTCCCACCTCGAAAAATTTGAATCCCTGCTGAAAAATCAAAAAGTGCCGCTCCACACTTTCCACCTGGAAGGCGAAGAACGCAGCAACCTGAGTGATGAGGAATTCAAAGCGTTGGTAATGAAAGGGAAAATGCACTGCAAACGCGGCGACGTCTTCCAAATTGTCTTTTCCCGGCAGTTTGCCCAGAAATTCCAGGGCGACGAGTTTAATGTTTACCGCGTCCTGCGTTCTATCAACCCTTCACCTTATTTATTTTACTTTGACTACGGAAGCTATAAAATATTTGGCTCTTCACCGGAGTCACAAATGATTATCCGTAACGGGATCGCACAGGTGAATCCTATTGCCGGAACGTACCGGCGCAGCGGTAACGCCGAGGCCGACGCGTTGAAAGCAAAGGACCTGGCCCAGGATCCCAAGGAAGTGGCCGAGCACATCATGCTGGTGGATCTGGCGCGCAACGACCTGGGGCGCCACGCTACCAACGTAAGGGTGAAAAAGCTGAAGGAAATCCAGTTTTTTAGCCATGTAATCCACCTCGTATCTACGGTAGAAGGCGATCTGGAGCCTGGTGCCAACCCCATCCGGATTTTTGGCGACACCTTTCCGGCAGGAACGCTTTCCGGCGCCCCAAAATATAAGGCAATTGAACTGATTGATCTTTACGAAAATCAAAACAGGGGTTTTTATGGTGGATCTATCGGATTGATCGGGTTTAATGGGGAAGTCATCCAGGCTATTGTGATCCGCTCTTTTTTAAGCAAGGACAATACGCTGTTTTATCAGGCCGGGGCAGGAATCGTGATGGCCAGCGATCCCGACAGCGAACTGCAGGAAGTCAACAATAAACTGGGCGCTCTGAAGCGCGCGCTGGAGGAAGCAGTGCGCCTCTAAACAATTGGGCGGTCCGGAAAGTCCTTTTGGGGTTGTGTAAAAAGGCCGGAGGCCGTGCAGGCGCAATACTTTTCACACAACCCCAAATTTTATTCTGCCGTTGAAGGCGGCAGAATAAAATTTCACAAAGTCTCATACGATCAAACTTAAACATCTACACCATGAAGTTATTGGTCATTGACAATTATGATTCCTTCACCTATAACCTGGTACAATACTTCAGGGAGTTGTTGGGGCATCGTGTGGACGTCCTACGCAACGACCGGGTGGAGCTCGCCCAGGCAGCAGATTATGATGTGCTGGTTTTTTCTCCGGGTCCCGGCCTGCCTTCGGAGGCAGGTATGATGCCTGCATTGCTGAAGATTTTCGCCCCGTCAAAGGTAATCCTGGGGGTCTGCCTGGGGCATCAGGCAATTGGAGAAGCGTTTGGTGCCGAGCTGCTCAACCTTTCCCAGGTGTATCACGGGGTCTCAACCCCGATCTATCCGATCGTTTCTGAAGATGTCCTTTTTGAAGGCCTGCCCGAGGTTTTTGAAGCGGGACGCTATCATAGCTGGGTGGTGGACAAAGTGGGTCTGCCGGAGGAGCTGGAAGTTACTGCTGTTGATGCAAATGATGAAATTATGGCCATGCGCCACCGTTCCTTTGACGTTTTTGGCCTGCAGTTTCATCCCGAATCGGTAATGACACCCCTGGGGAAACAAATGCTGGAAAATTTTGTCTCATACGCGCGATCAAAAACGCACAATACAGTCTGCTCATGAAGCATATTTTAAACAGGTTGTACGAGCATGACTTCCTCAGCCGTCAGGAGGCGTATCAAACCCTGCTGGATATCGCGGCTGGGGCGTACAATGAAGTCCAACTGGCCGCTTTCGCCACCATTTATAATATGCGGCCGATTACGCTGTCGGAGCTACAGGGTTTTCGGGATGCACTGCTGGAGCTTTGTGTTCCCCTCGATCTCCAGGGGATGGAGACCATAGATGTGGTGGGTACTGGTGGCGATGGAAAGAACACGTTCAATATTTCAACAGCTTCCTGTGTGGTCATTGCCGGGGCAGGGTATAAAGTGAGCAAACATGGCAGTTATGGGGTCTCTTCGGCAGTTGGCTCCTCAGACGTGCTGCTCCAGTTGGGTTATCACTTTACAAACGACCAGGATACCCTACGTCGGCAACTGGACAGCAGCAATTTGTGCTTCCTCCACGCCCCGTTGTTCCATCCTGCGCTGAAAGTGGCTGCACCAGTGCGCAAGCAACTGGGCACCAAGACTTTTTTCAATATGCTGGGGCCGCTGGTCAACCCTGTACAGCCTAAATACCAGCTATTTGGAACGTTTAGCATGGAACTTCTGCGTATGTACCAATATGTTATGCAGCAGTCTGGACGACGATTTGCGATCGTCCACGCCCTCGACGGCTATGACGAGGTATCGTTGACCGGTGATTTCAAGCTGGTGACCAACGACCGCGAGCAAATCCTCTCCCCGAAAGATGTCGGCGCCCCGGTCGTACCTGCTCAAGCCCTCTTTGGTGGGGATACCGCCGAAGAGGCAGCAGATATTTTTCTGGGTATCCTCAAAAACGAAGCACCGACGACACAAAAGCAGGTCGTGGCAGTGAATGCCGGGCTTGCGATCCATACAATCAAACCGGAATGCTCAATCCAGGATTGTGTCGCAGAGGCGATGGAGAGTATCGAGAGCGGAAAGGCATACGCTATGCTTAAGGGTTTGATCGGGTAAAGGGTTTGCTTTGCTCGGTATTTTTCAGCAGCACGGCAAAACAGCTTTTGAAAAGGGCTAAAACAGCAATCATGGCCAATATTTTAGATGAAATTATCGCATACAAGTATAAAGCCGTCGCTCAGGCCAGAGCGTTGCGCCCAATGTATGTTCTGGAAAGCGACCCTGGTCTGGCGCGGGAAACGGTCTCGCTCAGGGCACATTTGCAGCAACCCGGCCAATATGGGATCATAGCGGAGTTCAAACGTAGGTCGCCTTCCAAAGGGGTGATCAATGCAGATGCCGATGTGGCCAGGGTTACAACGGGATATGTCGAAGCCGGTGCCGCAGCCCTTTCCGTATTGACCGACACCCCCTTTTTTGGCGGTAGCAATGAAGACCTGCAAAAGGCAAGGGCGGCCAATGTGTGTCCGATATTACGGAAAGATTTTATCGTGGACGAATACCAGATCCTCGAGGCAAGGGCGATCGGTGCGGATGTCATACTGCTCATCGCCGCCTGCCTGGAGAAAGACCACCTGAAATCCCTGGCCCGTTTCGCCAAATCCCTCGGATTGGAGGTTTTGATGGAGGTACACGACCGGGAGGAACTGGACCATTGGAATGGGTATGTCGATGTGGTGGGGGTCAACAATCGCAACCTGAAAACGTTCGAAGTGAGTGTTCAGACTTCGATCGGGTTATTGGAGTGGATGCCAAAGGAGGCCTTGTGTATTTCAGAGAGCGGGATCAACGACCCTGCAATCATCGTTGACCTTAAATCCAGGGGCTTCCAGGGTTTTCTCATCGGAGAACATTTCATGGCGCACCCTTCGCCAGAAGCGCAATGCAGCGACTTCATCGAAAGGGTACGTTCCCTCGATGATTTGCTTAAAAATGCCATCGCATGAAAGGATTGAAAGTTAAAGTCTGTGGGCTTCGCGCGCCTGAAAATATCCGGGAAATTGCCACTTTGCCAGTTGACATGATCGGGTTTATCTTCCATCCCGGTTCGCCCCGGGCGGTCGGTGAAGATGAAAGGCTGCCGCGGTGGCTGGAAAATACAGCACTGCCGGGCCGTATCGCCCGTGTGGGGGTTTTCGTAAATGCAGAAATCGAAAGCCTGCTAAACTACGTCCACGACTATGCCCTGGATTATATCCAATTGCACGGGAACGAGAGTGTTGCATACTGTGCCGAGTTAGTCAATATCTGGACTTATACCGGGGTCCGCAGGGCGCGTATCGTAAAAGCTTTTCAGGTCGGTACGGATTTTGATTTCACCAGTTGTTCCCCGTTTGAGCGCTATTGCGACTATTTCCTGTTTGATACCCAAACGCCGGGGTTTGGCGGGAGTGGAAAGGCTTTTGACTGGGAGCTGCTGCAGGGATACCGGGGAAACGTACCTTTTCTGCTCAGTGGCGGTATTGGCCCTGGCTCGGTAGATGCACTGAAGGCATTCGCCCATCCCCGCTGGGTAGGGGTTGACCTGAACAGCAGGTTCGAAACGGTTCCAGGGGTCAAAGATGCGTCGTTGTTGGAGGCTTTCCTACACGCACTTGGAAAGGAATAAGATGTAGCCTTTTTGGGCAGTCCCGAGCGTCGTTTGCCGTGTGCTACCACAAAAGATCTTTCATGAGGCCCCGGTCACAAAATTCAATGAGGCAAAAACTATAATTATGACCATCGCAGTAAATGAAAACGGGTATTATGGAGAATTCGGGGGGGCATTCATCCCTGAAATGTTGTACCCCAACGTCGAGGAGCTCCGAAAAAATTACCTGAGGATTACCGGCAGCGCGGATTTCCAGAAGGAGTTTCAGGCCCTGCTGAAAGATTATGTAGGCAGACCCACGCCACTGTATTTTGCAGAGCGCCTGTCCCGCCATTACGGTGGTCAGGTTTTTTTAAAACGCGAAGACCTCTGTCATACCGGTGCCCATAAAATCAACAATACGATTGGTCAGATCCTGTTGGCAAAGCGGCTCAACAAAACGCGTATTATCGCCGAGACGGGCGCAGGGCAGCACGGTGTGGCCACGGCGACTGTCTGCGCACTGATGGGGTTGCAGTGCATCGTATATATGGGCGCCGTGGATATAGAGCGGCAGGCGCCAAATGTTGCCCGTATGCGTATGCTGGGTGCCGAAGTGCGCCCGGCGACGAGCGGCAGTCAGACGCTGAAAGATGCCACGAACGAAGCAATACGCGACTGGATCAACAACCCGGTGGACACACATTATATTATTGGCTCGGTAGTAGGCCCCCATCCTTATCCCGATATGGTTGCGAGGTTCCAGTCGGTCATCAGCGCAGAGATCCGGCAACAACTACTGGAGAAGACAGGCAAGGAAAATCCGGATGTAGTGGTTGCCTGTGTGGGCGGCGGCAGTAACGCGGCAGGTGCGTTCTATCATTTTCTGAACGTCCCCTCCGTGCGCCTGGTCGCTGTCGAAGCTGCCGGGGAAGGCGTATATTCCGGGCGTTCTGCTGCGACCAGCGTCCTGGGCACACGTGGAGTCATCCATGGAAGCCGCACCCTGGTCATGCAAACAGCAGATGGGCAGATCGTAGAGCCTCATTCCGTATCGGCAGGGCTCGATTATCCGGGGATCGGCCCCATGCACGCCCACCTCATCAAGAGCGGCCGAGCCGAAGCTGTGGCAGTCACTGATGAAGAAGCACTGGAAGCTGCGTTTTTTGTCTCGCGTACTGAAGGGATTATACCAGCCTTAGAAACTGCCCACGCCTTCACAGCGCTCGAAAAGATTAAATTCAAATCAGACGATGTACTGGTGATCTGCCTTTCCGGCAGGGGAGATAAAGACCTGGCCACCTATATCCGATATTTGGAGCGCGATGGTATGGATGGTTGAAGCGGCTTGCGCCGCCAAAGAATATTTTGAGGTTGTAAAAAAAGTATATTGACGCCTACTGCGGCAAAATTAAAATTTACAGATCCGCGTATTGAACAAATTTTGGGAGGAAAAAACTTGTGAAACCGGGGCGTGAAGAAAGTGTTAGTGGG